>CAJBCV010000339.1 GCA_903951635.1 uncultured Planctomycetaceae bacterium | reverse complement strand
TGCCGGTGGCGACGGCCCTCCACGCCGGCACGCTCGGGCACCGGGCCCGCCATCGGCTCGAGGAGCATCCCGACTACGACAGCCTGCGGCTTCTGGAGTCAGCCGACCGCCGCGGCCATGTCCGCAGCGGCGAGGCCCCGACGCTCGAGGAAGCGATTGAAATCCTCCGCGGGCTCGACAGCGACGACGGCGCTCAAGCGACAGGCGACGGAGACGACGACGCTCAAGCGACCGACGACGCCTGACACGCGCAGCCGCGGGTGCACAGCGTTCCACCGTGGCCACGCGAGCCCGGGCGGCGACAGGGGCCGTCTTTGCCGATCGGCGACGGGAGGTTGACGGCGGCCCCCCCCACTTGCGGCGTGCGGGGCGAGGGTGGATATACTGCAGGTGGAGCCTGTTAACGCGCCATCGGCTGGGGGCTGGAATCAACGTAAGCCATTGCCGAGAAGCCCACTGCGTCCAAGGGGCAATAGCGGTGCAGGTGCGTTAACACGCAGACGCGGGTGGATATACGGACCGTATAAATACAAGTTCGGCTACGGAGGCGCAGGGGATGGCAGAGGTGCCTGACGGCTCCCACTTCTTTAGCGCCCTCGACACCCCCCTAACCCCGGCGGAGGTGGCCGGGCTGTACGGAACGCTGGGCTGGCGGGTCCGCAAGTGCTCGCGAGTGGATTACGAGGTCATCAGCGACTGGGCAGAGTTGGTCATCGACGCCGCCTCACCGATCCTGATGCACGGCCCGGTCGCTGACCTGCCGGCCCGCGCCGAGGAGTTGGTGGCCCCTCTGCGGGCGGCCGGCATCAGCTTCACCGCCGAATGCTACGGGCCGGAGCCGGATCGGGAGCTGCTGTTGGAGTTGAGGTCGTACGCCGAACCAAACGCTGCAGCAGACGGCGGGGACGAGTAGTCTGTCGGAAGGTCAAGGCTTCAGCGGCCCCGCCGCTGCTGAGCGAAGCCGTTCGGTGACAGAGGGCGTCATGGTGGATAATCGCTACGATCTTGGTTGGCTCGTCGGACGGACGCTCGCCGAGGTGAATTGGACCGAGCAAGGCTCCTGGCAGTTCGGGTTTGGCCCAGACGCCGGGGTGCGGGCCGATTGCCCGTGGCGGGTGATCCGCGACGGCGGCATCGCCCTGAGTAGCGAGGACCACGGCCACCAGTACGGACTGCCTGCGCCGGTCGATGCCGAGGCCGAGTGCCGCCGGCTGATTGGCGGCGCGGTGGTTGCGGCGGCCGAGGTCCGCGACGAGACCCGCGATTTGGTCATTCGTTTCGCGTCAGGGACGCGGCTCGAACTGGTGCCGCTGTCGTCCGGGTACGAGAGCTGGCAGTTGGGTGGCCCCGGCGGCAGCCTTGTGGTTGCGCAGGGCGGCGGACAGTTGGCCATCTGGCACCCGCTGAACGCCGAACCAGGCGCTGCTGAGCGAAGCCGTTAGCCGACAGAGAGGCCCCTCGGATGAAAGTTGCGGATGTCGTTCCGGCGTTCCTCACTGTCTGCCCCACGATCGGCCCGGCTTGGCAGCAGTACCTGGAGTCCTGGAGCGGCGAGCCAGAACGAGGCCACTACAACGATGCTGGCGTGGTAGCGCACCACATCGTGGACAGCTTCGAACGCGGGGACCTTTCGGAGTTTCCCAGTGCGTTTGCGCTCCTGGAACGGTGCGTGAGCGATGGGGACGAGGAGGCAAATGAACTAGCGGTCATCGGCATCATCGAAGACATCCAGAACATCGGGTCGCACCGGTCATTTGGCCCCTGGGTTTTCTACGAGTGGCTCGGTCCGCAGTCGCGCTTGGCCTGGGATAAGTTGTGCGAGTCGTGGCGGCAGGTCGCCAATGCCAAGGCGCCAGGGTTGAGGGAGCCGCGTCCGGATCAACCATCTGCCCCACAGCCGGACCTGAGTGGAGTTCAGGACTCGGCCCTGCGGCGCATGATCGAGTCGCTGTACCGGCGAGACGGCGGCGGCTACTAAAACCATGCAGCGGAATCGCGATAGACTCCTGCGGCGTGGATGGTTCTTCTGCCTGGGATCTGCTGATCGCGGTTGTTCGGCGGCAGGATATCGGAGCACCGATGACGGATGAAGCGGCACTCGCCGTGGCGATGCGAGACATTGAGGCGTGCATGCGCTTGATTGTGTCGCGTCGCGGCTCTGCCTATCGGGCGGCATGGCGTGTGTGGGGCACCGCAATGCGGCACGCAACGGACTCCGAAACCATCATGTGGCCCCTGTGGCTCATCTGGGGCGCGCTGACGGATTGGGTTGAGCAGAAGCCTGCGGAAGCCGATCAGGCAGAGTCAGCGATGATCCGCGCTGCCCAGGAGTGGCTCTCGCTCCCTGAGAGCGCCGAGGCGCAACGCGCCTACTTCGACCGCTATCTTTATGACGAGTTGGGGTACGAGAGGCCGCAGCACGCAAAACCAGATGCTGCAGCAGACGACGGGAGCGGGTAGGCTTTTTGAGGGTCAGTGCTCCAGCGGCCCCCGAGGCTGCTGAGCGCGACCGTTCGACGGGTCAGTCGACATGAGCATCGAAGCAGTGGTTGGAACGCCCGCAATGGACGCGAGCAGATACGGGTTTCCGCCACACCCGCTGGTTTCTGCTCGCATACTACTCGCTCTTCGCGATGTGGGGCATTCGCAGCGCGTGGCCCACGGTTCCGTCGCGTCTCGACATCATGGTGCCACTCTCCCTCTACGCGGTGGCCAGTTGGTGGGTGGTCGTCGACGCTCGCCTCCGTGGCCGCGCTGTTCCCCTCTTGTCACAGCAATGGTTTTTCTTGGCCGCAGGGCTGCTGGTGCCCGTGTATGTGATTTGGAGTCGCGGCTGGCGAGGGGTCGGGTATCTGGCCTTGCACGGCGTGCTCGGATATCTGTTGGCAACCGTCTGCATGAATGCCGTAGCCCTTCTCTATCATTCGATTGTTCCGGGGCCTTAACGCGGAATTGGCGAACTCAGCAATGCAGCGGACTTGCGACAGAATCCGGCGGCGCGGTCCGCGTCTTGTCGCGAGTCGCTGATCGCGAGCGTCGGGTAGGATCCCTCAGTCATGCACTCGATTGACGATCGGACCTTCCTGGCGCTGGATTCCGAGGTGTGGGCCATTCGCGAGAGGGCCTTCACCGGCCTGTTCAACGAGACATCACAGCCGAATGACCGAATGGAGGAGAAATGAAGAAGGCTTCATTGCAGACTGCTGATGGCCCAACCAAGGAGCTTTTTGCTGACGGCACGGTGTCCGGGGAAGGGAGAATGAAGGCTGGCAAGCGTCACGGCAAGTGGAAGTTCTATTACCGCAATGGACAAACGAAAGCGGTTGGCACCTACGCTGATGGTGAGCTCGACGGATCTTGGGAATGGTGGCGTGAGAATGGCCAACCGCTCCAAACCGGATCATTCGCAGATCGAGTCCAGGTGGGGTTATGGATTAGACACTACGAAAATGGGCAGCTCTGGGACGAAGGCGAATACCAAAACGGCAAGAAAATCGGCGAGTGGACGACGTACGACAAGTCTGGTGGTGTCAAGCAGAAGAAAATCTTCACACCCAGGCGGAATCCGAACGCCTGACGCGTGGCAGAACTCAGAAGCACCCGAATTGCCGAAGGGGCGTTTCCTGAAATCAAGGCCCACTGGCGGCAACCAGTTGAGTGAAGCCGCTCTCCACTTTGATCAACGAGGGATTATGCGACGGGTTGTGATTGCTGCATTCTCAATAGGATGGCTTCTGCCGATGTGGGCTGCGGGAAGCACGGTGCTTGAGTTTCTCCAAGTAGAGGCGTGGCCGTTGTGGAGAGGTGAGCGACCCGTCAATAGTTTTCCGTTCATTCGGGTGGCGTCACAAGCCTTCGCCTTCGGATCAGTGTGGCTTGCAGCAGTCATTGCCTGGTGGGCTTGGCGACTGGCGGGGCTTCAGGAGACTCCGCCCCGCAAAAACAAACCTACCGATGCTATCGACTCGCGATGAATGTCAGTGGGAGGATCCTCTGGCCGCGAGCCATGGATCGGGGACGTTCGTTGGATGGTCGTGGGCGTGCCCCACGCTTTCGGAAATCAGTGTCGGTCACAGCGTTCGGTGGGGCGTGGGCGTTGGTGTTCTCAGGCAACCCAGTTGAGGTACGCCGGATGATGAGTCGCTCCGTTCTCGGTCAGTCTGTAAAAGCATGGTGGCGACAACTCTCACTCGGAGTGCTGCTGATCGCGGTTGGCTATGTCGCTCTCTTTCTTGCTCTCGTTGTGGTTCCAGCCCAATCGCAACTTCGGGGTCGGCGCTGGGTGGAGTCGCAACAGGGCCGAGTTGGGTTGACGCCGGACTACCGCGTCGAAGGAGGCTGGTACGTAGCCTCCGGATGCTGTCCACTGCCGACACTTCTCGTGAACACCGTTGGAATTGACCTCTTTGCGTCCGTGAAGAGCGTGGAGTTGGATTGTGAGGAGATCTATGGTTTGTCGGGCCTGAGAGATTTCTCTCGGATGGAACACCTCTCCTTAAATCAATTCGTTCACGATGCGAGCGTTTTCGACGCCCTTCTAGGATTGCCACGATTGAAGACGGTGACGTTGTCGAAATGGACGGGGCTCACAGCCCAAGAACGTGACCGGATATCGAGCTCTCTGAGCGGCGTGAAGGTTCTTTCCGAGTAGCTACAGGAGTGTGCGTGACCGGCTTGCGTGTCCTGTGCCAAGCGACATGCGGGGGCCGGGGCGAGGCGCCGGCAGGCTGTGATGCTTTTGGCCTGCCTTGGATAAGCTGATCCAGCCGATCGCCGCCGTGCCGCATCATTGTGTTCGTTCGATTCTCGGGTGCAGCGTGGCGCTTCGCGACGCTGAGGTCGATTCGGCAGAGACCTTCATGTCGACTGGCTCAGGATCTCCAAGGCAGGCCGGAACGACGGACGCTCTCCGCAGCCCGGAGGGTGCGAATGTGCTCCGGTGTGGTGCCACAACAGCCGCCCACAATGTGCGCCGGCCACGTTTGAGCGTGTCGCAAGTAGCCATCCGGGGCAATGGCGTCGGTGTTGATCCAGCCTTGAGCCTCGTCGGCATAGCCGACGTTTCCGTAGGCAATCAGAGGGAAGTCAGGGCCGCAGGCCGATCGCAACTCGCGCAGTGGTTTCGAGAGCGTGTCGGTCGGTCCGCAATTCACGCCCAAGCCCGTTATCCCCAGCGGTAACAACATCGCGGCGGCAGCCGCCAGCGTCTCGCCAGACAGGATTCGACCTTCACGGTCGCAGGCGAAACTGACCCACGTGGGCCGACCGGTGATCGTCGCCAACGTGGCCGCGATGACGGCTTCCCGAACTGAGTTCATCGTCTCGAGCAACAGCACGTTCACGCCCGCTTCGACGAGATGATCGATGCGCTCCGAGTGCTCGCTGTGGCACTCGTCGTCGGTTGGCACGAGGTCGGGGCGATAGCAGTCCTCGAGTGGGGATACCGAGCCGGCAACCTGTGCAGGTCGCCCGTATTCCGAGACAGCTTCTCGAGCGGTCGCCACCGCGCGTACGGTCAGTTCCCGTGCGGTGCGCCCTTTGCCGCCCAGCACGCGGCGATGCGTGCGAAAGGTGTTGGCAGTGATGATGTCTGCACCGGCGGTCAAGTATTCGAGATGAATCTGACGCAAGACGTTCAACCCCATCTCCGTGGTGAGCGCGTTCGCCGACCACAGCGGCAAGCCGGTATCCACCCCGCGCCGGTTCAATTCCGTGCCGGTTGCGCCATCGAGCAACAGACGGTCACCTGTCACCATTTCTGGTTCATCCGTGATTTCTCCGAGGCAGGCCGTACTCTGGCGCAGGTGGGGGGGGATGAGGTCTTTCGGGAGTGTCGGCTGCCGCATCCGGCGACGGGCACTTTCTCCACGGCCTGCTCGGGAGCATTATGTAGCCTTCCCCGCAGTCGGGAAGGCGTGGGCCGCTTCAGGCCGGTGCTTGCCGATTCACTCGAGAACAGACCGATGAACAGTCCTCGAAACAAAAATCTCGATTGGGCCGAGGAGAACGGATACGAGTACCGGGCCGGGCAGGCAGGCAGTTCCCGCGATCACGTTCTCGGAATCGATCGAAACAGACTGTTCGAAATCGTCGATGTTCGGGTGGAAAAGCCCAGTGACGGTGCGGTGTATTCCGTTTGGCAGACGATCGTCGTGATCCCCACCGCGGGATTGAACCTCCCCTCGTTCGACCTCGTGGCCCGGCGCGAGGCTGGAGCCTTGAGCATCGTGGGTATCAAGGGGCTCGAGTTGAAGCTGGCAGCCACCGCCCCGCTCGATGACCAGCGGATGCTCGAGGCCTTCAGTAACAACTACCTTCTCTTCGGTGGAGGCGTCCGCCGCGCCCTAGCGGCATCTCCACACTCCACCGATGAGCCCGTTCCCAGCCCTGCCGAGATGGCTTCGATCTGCAAGCCCAGCGTTCTCCGTTTTCTGGCCACCGCCGTCACGGGATCGATCGAGGTGGGGAAGGGGGGGCTGACGATGCGTGCCCCGCAGACCCGGACCCTCAGGCCCGGTGTGAGTGACACCATTTTGGAAGGCAGGGAACGCGAGAGCCTGTTGACCGTCGCCAACGACCTGCTGGATGTGCTCGCCAATGCGGTGAGCGAAGCCCCTCTGCCCGGGTTGACCGTGGAAAACACCTTCCGCCCAGCCGAACTGCTCGGCAGCGTCTTGGGAGGCGTTCTGGGCTTCGTTCTCGGCGGCTGCGCCGGTCTTTTGTCGTTGTTCCTGCTGGACGAGAACCACATGCTCCTGATCCCTGGACTGGCCTTGGGCGGAGCGGCCCTGGGGCGTTTTCTCGGCAAGACGGCGATGCGATCCACGTGACCGATCTTCGCCGCAGTCCCAGGTCGCGCCCCCAACCCTTCGTGCCGCTGCAAACTGCGGCTGCGTCAAAGAGCGTCACGCCGCTCCAGGCTGGCGGACGGGGTGGCTGACGCTGAAGCGAACGGCTCCCGTGGCGGCGATCGAGACGCTCACCTCGGGCGTCGTGCCCTTGAGCCACTCGGCGAGGAGTTCCCGGTAAAGGACGAGTTTCGACGTCCGCCCGCCGGCACGGATCGTGATCAGGTGATCGGCGGTGACCGAGGTTTCGTCGAGCGGGAGTTGAATCGTCCGCCGCGTCGGCACGCCAACCCGTCGTTCCGCGACATCGATCTCCGCTACCGGCCGGCCCGTTCGTCGCAGACGGGCCACGCCGTAGTGCGCCGGCACACCCCGCGGATTGTCGATCCGGATCTTGAACGTCCTGCTGTCGGGCGGCGTTGATGGCAGCACGATCGGTAGGAACCCACCGGCCGCGGACGACGTGACCGAATCGAAGAGTTCGCGAAGCGTCATGGCTTGTGGCTGTGTTTTGGTTCGATCGGAACGCGGAGAGAGACCCTCAGTTCCTTTCGAAACCGTCGGCATTGTGACTCAATAACAGCCCTCGACCGGCGATCCTTACTGCATTGCAATGAAGTGCCTGTGGGCCTGGAACGAATCGGTCACGACGGCGTCGGCCTCGTCGTCGCGATGGTCGTCGACTCCGACTGGACCGTGGCCGTCGACCGGGCCGCGCACCGCATCGGCCAAAACGTCTCCCGGGCGCTGATCCGACAGCGGCAGCGAAAGGCAGCCGGAATCCGCTCGTCCGATGCTGCACCGCTCTCCCGCGGCAGTTGAACCGCTCCTTCGTGGACGGCGTGGCCGCGGGAGCGTGGGGAATCCAGAGCCCCGCCGCTTCCGCGGCCCCCGTCACGAGGGCAAGAGCTGCACGCTTCACCGCCGGCCGGGTATCGTGGGAGCGGTGCCTGGTGTGGAGTGAAGGAGCCGATCGATGGGCGTATCACGCGATGATCTTCTGGCCGAACGCTGCGTGCCCTGCGAAGGGGGGGTGCCGGCTCTCGACGCCGACGAGGTGGCGGCCTGCCTGGCCGAACTGCCGGCCTGGAGCCTTTTGCCCGACGGCGCTCACATCCGCCGCGAGTGGACCCTCGCCGACTTCCGGACGGCGATCAAACTCGCCAATTCCATCGGGGCGCTCGCCGAACGCGAGCGTCACCACCCCGATCTCCATCTCGAGGGCTACCGTCGGCTCCGGGTGGAACTGACCACCCACGCCATTGGCGGTCTCTCGATCAACGATTTCCGCCTGGCGGCAAAGATCGATTCGCTCGCTCCCGCCTGAGCAGAGGCAGGGGACCGCAACGCTTCCCCGACTCGCTCCGCCCCCTCGATGGAGGTGGCGATGGCTTTCGGTTAGTCTGCCTGGCGTGGGGCGGTCGCTTGGCCCCGGTCTGCCTGCGTGGATGCGCCCGTTTTGGTGTCGTTTGGTTGGAGAATCCCATGGCTTCAGCGTCTGCCCCCGGCCCCGAAACCCGCCTCGGCGACGACGACGTGGCGAAGCTCGATCGGCTCCGCACCGCCTACCGTCGTCTCCAGGACGAGCTTGGGCGGGTGATCATCGGCCAGGCAGACACGATCGAGCGGCTCGCGATCTGTCTCTTCGCCCGCGGCCATGCCCTCCTCGTCGGCGTTCCCGGCCTCGCCAAGACGCTCCTCGTCAGCCGGCTCGCCGAGGCGGTGTCGCTGAAGTTCAGTCGGATCCAGTTCACCCCCGACCTGATGCCGATGGATATCACCGGCACCGACATCCTCCAGGAGTCGGCCGGCGGGCGGCGCGAGTTCAGTTTCGTGCCCGGGCCGGTGTTTGCCAACATCGTCCTCGCCGATGAGATCAACCGGGCGCCGCCGAAGACGCAGGCGGCGATGCTCGAGGCGATGCAGGAGCAGAAGGTGACGGTCGTCGGCAAGACGTCGCGCCTCGAGCCACCGTTCTTCGTCCTCGCCACGCAAAACCCGGTCGAGCAGGAGGGAACCTATCCGCTTCCCGAGGCCCAACTCGATCGCTTCATGTTCCTCATCGAGGTCGATTACCCGAGCGAGGAGGAGGAGGTGATGATCGCCCGGACGACGACCGGCGACACGCTTCCGCCGCTCGATCATGTCCTCTCCGCGGCGGAGATCATCGAGTTTCAGCACCTCGTCCGCCGGGTGCCCGTCCCCGATCACATTTATCACTTCGCCACGAAGCTCGTGCGGCGGACGCGTCCGCAGGGGGGCTCGGCGCCCGACTGGCTCAAGCCCCTCGTCGCCTGGGGAGCCGGCCCCCGCGCGGTGCAGTATCTGATCCTCGGAGCGAAGGCCCGCGCGGCGCTCACCGGCGGATATATGGTGCGGCTGGAAGATATCGCCGCCGTCGCGGCGCCGGTCCTCGCGCACCGCGTCCTCACCACCTTCGCCGCCCAGGCGGAAGGAATTGATGCCCGAAGGATCTGCGAGCGACTCGTGACCGATGCGCTCGCCACCACCAGCGGCTGACCGATGCTCCACGACCGGGCCACGCGGACGTTCCTCGACAGCGGCATGCTCTCCCGGCTCGCCGCGGTGCCGCTCCTTGCGCGGCGACCGATGGTCGGCGGGGTCTCGGGGCGGCACACGAGCCCCCACCGCGGGGCGAGCGTCGAGTTTGCCGAGTATCGGAAGTATGTCCCCGGCGACGACCTCCGCCGCCTCGACTGGCGCGTGTGGGGACGCACCGACCGGAATTACGTCAAGGAATACGAGGCCGACACGAATCTGCGACTGTGCCTCGTGGTCGACTCCAGCGGCTCGATGAATTATGGCTCGACCGGAACCACGCGGATCGAGTTTGCCCGGCGGATCGCCGGCACGCTCGCCTTCCTCGCCTGCCGACAGGGGGACGCGGTCGGCATCTCGTGCGTGGCCGAATCGGTCGTGCGTCATCTCCCCCCGCGTCGCAATCCCGCCCATCTTCGTCTCGTCCTCGATGCCCTCGAGGAGGTCCGGCCGCAGGGGGCCTCGCACCTTCCCCAGGTGCTCCACGAGATCGCCGAGACCGTTCGCCAGCGGGCCCTGATCGTGATCCTCTCCGACTTGTTCATGGAGCCCGAGGCCCTTGCCGGGGCGCTCGGGCACCTCCGCTTTCGCCGCCACGACGTCGCCCTCTTCCATCTCCTCGATCCGCAGGAGATCCGCTTCGACTTCCGCCGGCCGACCCGGTTTCTCGACATGGAAGGGGGCAGCGCGCTGTTTGCCGATCCGCTCGACATCCAAGCGCGGTATCGGCAGGCGCTCGAGGCTTGGCTCGACGCGATCCGCGGCATCGTCCTCGAGCAGGGGATCGACCACCATCAGGTGAGCCTCGACGATGATTGCGAGAAGCTCCTCGCCCGGTTCCTCGTCGGCCGGGCCACGGGCAGGGGGCGGCGATGACGTTCCTTCAGCCGTGGCTCCTCCTGGCGCTGCCGATCGTGGCGCTGCCGGTGATCATCCACCTCGTCAATCAGTGGCGCTTCCAGTCGGTGGAGTGGGCGGCGATGCGCTTCCTCCTTGCCGCCAAGGCCCTCTCTCGCGGCTACAGTCGGCTGCGGCAATGGCTGATCCTCGCCCTCCGCATGCTCGCCGTGGCGGCGGCGGTGTTCGCGGTGAGCCGGCCGCTGTCGCGCGGATGGCTGGCGAGCCTCGGCGGCGATGAGGCCGCAGCGATCGTCCTCCTCGACCGCTCGCCGAGTATGACCCAAGCCGCCGTCGCCGGTGGTGAATCGAAGCTCGCCACGGCCCGGCGGCAGGTCGTCTCGGCGCTGGAGACCCTCGGCACGAAGCGGGTGATTCTCATCGACAGCGTGACCGGATCCCCCTTGGAGTTGGCCAGTCCCCGGGCCCTTGCGGCGCTCCCCGAGACGGAGCCCACCGCCGCCCCGGCCGATCTGCCGAAGATGCTCCAGGCGGCCTGCGCCCAGCTTCGGGCCGACACCGCAGCGGCCGGCTCGATCTGGATCTGCTCCGACGAGCGCGTCAACGATTGGAAGCCGGCGGACGGCGCTTGGCCGGCGATCCGCGCGGAGATTGCGGCGATTCCCCAGGGGGTGCGCGTGAATCTCCTCGCGGCCACCGACCCCGGGGAGGACAACCTCGCCGTCCGCGTCACGAAGGCGACGCTCGAGCCCCGCGGCAAGGGATGGGAGCTCCTCCTCGACCTGGCCCTGCGCCGGCAGCGCGATCAGGGCCCGGTGCGCGTTCCGGTGACCGTCGAGCTCGGCGGAGCTCGGTCGACGATCGAGATCGAGCTTGCCGGCACCGAGGCGGTCCTCTCGAGGCATGCGATCCCGGTCGATCCGGCAGCGCTCGCTTCCGGCGACGGGGAGCCGAGCGATCTGGCCCGGGCGAGCGGCTGGGGGCGGGTGACGATCCCTGCCGACGTCAACCCGGCCGACAACGAAGCCTATTTCACGTTCGGGAAGGCGCCGACGCGGCGGACCGTGATCGTTGCCGAGGATCCCCGGGCACGCGACGCGCTTGAACTGGTCGTCGGGATTCCCCCCGACAAGCTCCTCACCGCCGCGGTCGATGTCGTCGCGCCGGCGGAGGCGGCCGGGATGGCGCTGGATGAAGCAGCCCTGCTCCTCTGGCAGGCGCCGATCCCCGAAGGAGAAACTCTGGCGATCGTCGAGCGGTTTGTCGATCGGGGGGGTGACGTGGTGTTTCTCCCGCCGGAGTCGCCGAACGCGGCGTCGTTTGCCGGAGTCGGCTGGGGGGCTTGGAGCGAGCACAGCCCGCCGTTGCGGCCGGCATCGTGGCGCAGCGACGAGGGCTGGCTTGCCGGCACGCTCACCGGAGCGGCACTCCCGGTCGGAGAGCTCGAGATTCGCCGGGTGTGCGCGGTCACGGGGCCCGGAACCGATCTGGCGACGCTGCCGGAAGACCTCCCGCTCCTCCGCCGCGCCCCCCGCGATCGGGGCGCCGTCGCCTTCCTCGCCACCACGCCGTCTCCGCGCGACTCCGATCTCGCCACCAACGGCATCGTTCTCTACTGCCTTCTCCAACGGGCGATCGACGACGGGCTCGCCGCCGTCGGGCCGGCGCGGATGGCCGACGCTGGAGAGTTCGCTGGCCCTGGAGCCAGGGAAACTCCTCTGAACGAGGGTTGGCGGCAAATCGCCGGCCCCCCGAGCCCGTCGACCGAGTCGGGATTCCACGCCGGCGTCCTCGCCTCGCGCGGCCGCCTCGTGGCGATCAACCGGCCGCCGCGCGAGGACTGTAGCCCTGTCCTCGCCGGCGATCAGGTCGATGCGCTCTTCCAGGGGCTCTCGTGGAGCCGCTTCGAGCAGCAGGCCGGCGGGCTCGGCAGTCTCGTCGAGGAGGTGTGGCGCCCCTGCCTGATGGCGCTGTTGCTCGCGCTTGCGGCCGAGGGGCTGCTCTCGCTCCCCCATCGGCCCATGGTCGTGGGGGCCCGCGCGGCCCGGGAGGCGATTCCGTGACGACGCCCGCCGAAGTGATCACGCTCGCGCACGGCCTCCGCTTCCAATCGAGCCCCTGGGTGCTCGGGGTGTCGATCGTGCTGGTGCTCCTCGTGGCGACAGTCGGCGTGCTCGGCTGGTGGCGGAGTGGATTCAAGCCGGGCTTCGGGCTCCTCGAGGGGCTACGCCTGCTTGTCGCGCTGCTCGTCGCGATCCTCCTCAATCAGCCGGAGTGGGTGACCGAGCGACGCCCCGTCGACAAGCCGACGATCGCGGTCCTCGTCGACGATTCGCGGAGCATGGAGACCGTCGACGTCCGCCGGGGTGTCTCCGGCGACGGCGGGGAGGGGCCCGCAGCGCTGTCGCGGCGCGAGGCGGTGGCGGCGCTCTCCGAGCCGAGCTTCTGGGGTCCACTCGCAAAGCGGTATGCCATCGCCATCGAGCCCTTCTCGAGCATCCGCGCCGCCGGTGGAAATGCGCCGTCTTCCGGGACGAATCTCTTCGATCCGCTCGAGTCGGCGGTGCAGCGTCATCCGAATCTGCGCGGGGTGGTGATCGCCTCCGACGGCGACTGGAACGAGGGGAAGCCGCCGGTTCAGGCGGCGGCGGGCCTGCGCCTCGCCGGGGTGCCGGTGTTCGCCGTCCCGGCCGGAAGCCTCATCCCGCTTCCCGACGTCGCGGTGTCGGGCGTCGACAGCGCCGTCACTGGCGTCGTCGCCAAGCCGTTCCGGGTGCCGTTCACGATCCGCAGCTCGCTGCCGCGGGAGCAGATGGTGAGCGTCGAGGTCGAGGCCTCCGACGGCCAACGATTCACGAAGGAAGTGCGCCTCGCGTCGATGGCGCAGACGACCGACGCCATCCTCTGGACCCCGGCCACCGTCGGCGATTACACGCTCACCGTCCGTGTCCCGCCGCAGGCCGGCGAACTCCTTCCCGACAACAACGCGCGCTCGGTGCCGGTGGCGATCCGCGAGGAGAAGCTCCGTGTCCTCATCGTCGAGAGCGTGCCGCGGTGGGAATACCGCTACCTTCGCAACGCCCTCTCCCGCGACCCCGGCGTCGAGCTGGCCTGCCTCCTCTTCCAGCCCGGGCTCTCGCAGGTCGGTGGCGGCTCGAAGGACGCGATCAAGAAGTTTCCCGGATCGATCGAGGAGCTGTCGACGTTCGACGTCGTGTTTCTCGGCGACGTCGGGATCGACGCCGGGCAGCTCACCGACGACGATTGCCGGCTGCTCAAGGAGCTTGTCGAATACCAGGCCGCGGGGCTCGTCTTCATGCCCGGCTGGCTGGGGCACGAGATGTCGCTCGAGGAGACAGCGCTCGGTGATCTCCTTCCGGTCGTTCTCGACCAGGACCGCCCGGAAGGGACCGGCACGACGACGCCGGGGCGATTCGCGCTCACCGACAAAGGACGCTCGAGCCTGCTCACGCGCCTCGCCGACAGCGCCGAGGAGAACGCGACGGTGTGGGAGTCGCTCCCCGGCTTTCAGTGGTATGGGCCCGTCGCCAGGGCCAAGGCCGGCAGCGAGGTCCTCGCCGTCCACGACGACGTCGCCAACGCGTCGGGGCGGATCCCGCTCCTCGTCACTCGATCGTTCGGGGCGGGAAAGGTGCTGTTCATGGCGACGGATGGCGCGTGGCGGTGGCGGAAAGGGGTCGAGGACAAATACCACTACCGCTTTTGGGGGCAGGTGGTGCGCTGGATGGCCTACCGGCGCTCGATGGCCAAGGGGGAGCGGATGCGGCTCCTCTACACGCCCGAGCAGCCCCAGACCGGGCAGGTCGTGGCGATCGATGCCAATGTCGGCGACGCGGTCGGCGAGCCACTCCAATCGGGAACCGTCACGGTGACGGTCACGGCCCCCTCCGGGGCCACCGAGACGATCCGCTTGGCGGCGCCGGGGGAGCAGGGTGCGTGGGGCGTGTTCTCGGGGAGCTGGACGCCGCGCGAGCCGGGGAGCCATGGCGTGGTCTTGGCGTGCGCTGAGACCGGCGACCGGCTCGAGGCGGCGGTATTTGTCCAGGGGGCCGCGGGCGAGGAGATCGGTGCGCGGGCCCGGCCGGAGGTGCTCGAGGAGCTCGCCCGGCTCACCGAGGGCTCGGTGACCACCCCCGCCGATCTGGCCGAACTCCTCCTGACGCTCGGCAAGCTTCCCGAGAATCCCCCCGATCTCCGCCGGGAGCGGCTCTGGGCCCATCCGCTCACCCTCGCCACGCTCGTCGGGCTGCTCGGGCTCTTTTGGGTGGGACGAAAGTGGCAAGGGCTCGTGTAGCGGGCAGATCGGGCGATCAACGGCCCTCGACAGGGCTGGTGCCGGGGGAGAACGGTACGATGAAGAACGTGGACTCTCGAGCGGGGGACAGCGCGTGAGTGCTGAGCGTCAAAAGACCGATCCGCAGCCGACCGCTCCAAGAGCCGCGGCCCCCCTTGCGCTCCCAGTGGCGCTGCGGCGGCAACTCGACGATTTCCGTGCCACCGTGCGGAGAGTGAAGGGGATCGAGGCGAACTGCATCGCCCTCTTCGGTGTCCTCGTCGCCTGGCTCGCGCTTTTCCTCTTCGATCGGCTTACCGACACGTCGGTCCTTGCTCGCTTTGGACTGTATGCCGGTGCGATCGCCGCCTGCGGCATTTTCCCGGTGGCGTTTTATCGCTGGATCTGGGGAACGCGCGGGCTCGACCAGCTGGCGCGGCTCATCGCCCGCCGTTTCCCGTCGCTCGGCGATCAACTCCTCGGGGTCGTCGAGCTCGTCGGTAATACCGGCGAGCAGGCGCGCTCGCGGGTGCTGTGCGAGGCGGCGATCGGCCAGGTGGCCGAGGTGGCGGGCCGCCACGACCTGCGGGCAGCCCTTCCGCGGCCGAGGCACCGGCTCTGGCTGGCGCTGGTTTCCGTGCCGCTGGTGTGCGCTGGCGTGCTCGGGCTCGTCGTGCCTGCCGCCGCGGCCAACGCCTGGCAGCGGTTTCTCGCCCCGTGGCGGCTCGTGGAGCGCTACACCTTCGCGCGGATCGACCGGCTTCCGGAAACCGTCGTCATTCCCCATGGCGAGCCGGCCGAGCTCGTCGTCCGCCTCGATGGGGCCACGGCGTGGCGACCGGCGCGGGCCAAGGCCCGGATCGGTGGCGGCGGGGTCGTTTCGGCCGAGCGTGACGGGGAGGCCTACGCGCTCGCTCTTGCCCCCCAGGTGAGTCCGGCGAGCTTGCGACTGGCGGTGGGGGATGCCCGCCAGAAGGTGACGCTTCAGCCCACCTTCCGGCCGGAAATCACCGCGCTATCGGCGATCGTCCATCTTCCCGACTATCTCGGCATCGAGGCGCCGATCACGCAGGGGCTGCGCGGCGGCGGCTTGTCGGTGGTCAAGGGGAGCCGCGTGGCGGTGACGGCAACGGCCAACCGGGAATTGGCCAGCGCTTCGATCGACGGCAGCGACGTTCGCCCGGAGTCGGCGACGATCGTTGCCCCGGAGAGGCTCGTCGAGGAGCCGGTCGATCTCGCCTTTGCCTGGGAGGATCGGCTCGGCCTCTCCGGGGGCAAGCCGCTCACGGTGAGCCTCGTGGCCCGTGACGACGAGCCGCCGACGATCACGGTCGACGGCCTCGGCGGCAAGGGGGTGCTCCTCGACTCGGAGACGGTTCGTTTCACGCTCCAGTCGCGCGACGATTTCGGCGTCAAGCAGGTGGGGCTCGAGTGGGTGGGAAGCGACGAGGGAGGCTCCCGCGGCGAACAGATCCTCGCGAGCGGGGCACCCGAGGCCGACGCCCTCGAGGCCGTGGGAACGTTCGCGCCGGCGAACCTCGGCATCGCGCCGCAGACAATCCAGGTGCGCGCCTTCGTGGAGGATTATTTCCCCGGGCGGGAGCGGATCCGTTCGGCACCGTCGACGTTCGTCGTCATGAACTCGGCCGACCATGCCCTCTGGATCAACGAACAGATCGGCCGCTGGCGGCAGCAGGCAGCCGAGATCCGCGACCGGGAACTGGAACTGCTCGCCCGCAACGAACAGCTCGAAGCGATGTCGGCCGAGGAGCTCGACGCCCCGGAGAGCCGCAAGGCGATCCGCGAGCAGGCCGCCGCGGAGCGGAACAACGGCCGCCGCCTGGGGCGCTTGGCCGAGGCGGGGGGGGCGCTGGTTCGTGAAGCGATGCGCAACCCCGAGTTCGAGGCCGGCACGCTCGAGGAGCTTGCCGGGCATGTGAAGGCGATGGAGGAGATGGCTGCCGCGCGGATGCCGGGCGTCGGCGAATTGCTTCAGGCCGCGGCGGATGCCCCGAAGGGGAATGCGGCCGGTCAGGGGAGCGCCGCCGGCCAGGAAAGCGATCGCCCCTCCCAGCCGGGGACGCCGGGCAAGCCTGGCGAAGCGCAGGGAGAGGCAAGCCCCCAGGATCAGGTTCCACCGCAGCGAGTCGGTGAGGATCGTGGCCAAGAAGGAAAGCCGGCGCCGGGGAAGGCGCAGGATCCGTCGGCGCTTCCCCCGGCGCCACAGGTCGTCGATGGCGAGGGCTCGGCGCCTCGGGAGCGCGAGGAGGCGCCCAACGATTCCCCTGCTGGCGGCGGAGGGGAGGGCACGCTCGGTCTGCCGACAACGACCGTCGGCTCTTTCCCTGGCGGGAAGGGGCAGAGGGGGAAGGCTCCCCAACAGCCGCTGCTGGCGGCAGCGGTCGAGAAGCAGCGGCAGCTCATCGCTGACTTCGCCGCCATCGCCCGGCAACTCGCCGACGTCATGGCCCGGCTCGAGGGGACGACGTTCGTGAAGCGGCTCAAGGCGGCCTCGCGGAACGAGTTGAAGGTCGGCCAGGGGCTGTCGGCCGTCGTCTCCGGCGCCTTCGGCCGTCGCCGCGGTCTGACGAAGGACGAGACGGTGGTGAAGAAGGTCGAGATGGCGACTCGGGGCAACGATCAGGTGGGGGAGCGGATGTCGGTGCTCATGGACGACCTCGATGCCTATGCCGAGCGTCGTCCGCAGCCGGCGATCCGCACGGTCATCGAAGAGATGAAGGAACTCGACGTCCTCGGCAGCCTGCGGCAACTCTCCTCCGAGATTCCGAAGGAGACCGGCCTGTCGATTGCTCGATCGGAGTTCTGGTCGGACACCTTCGACCGCTGGGCTGACGAACTCGTTCCCCCACCGAAGGATTCCCAGGGGAGCCAGGGGCAGAGCCCACCGGCGGAGAACCTGCCGCCGGAGATTGTCCTCGAGGCGATGCAGATTCTCGAGGCGGAGACGAATCTCCGCGAGGAGACCCGTGTCGCCGAGCAGCGCCGCGCCGCCCTCGACGCCGACGCGTTCAAGACCCGCGCCGGCGGCCTCGCAGAGACGCAAGCAGCGCTCGCCCGCCGCGTCGGTGCGATGATCGACAAGCTCGCTGACATGCCCGATGGCCCGGTGCGGTTTGACGAAGCGATCGAGCGGATGGAGCGGGAACTGCTGCCGGCGGCCGACAAGCCGCCGCGGTTTGCCCGGGAGATCCGCCTCTTTCAGGCGGTCGAAGGGGTGATGGACGAGGCGGCGGGAATCCTCGCGAGCCCCGACACCGGCCGCCGGGCGATCGCCGCCGAGACCGAGGCGATCGAGCTTCTCCTCCAGTCGCAGTTCGGCGGCGGTGGAGGCGGTGGTGGCGGCGGCGGGAATACCCCCGGGGGGGGTGGGAGCGGCTCGACGAGCGACTCGGCGCTTGCCCGACTCGGGGCTGGCGTCAATGCCCGCGCTCGACTGGAAGCCCCGGAGGAGGAGCAGGCGGTGGGAAAGAGCGGCCGGGTGTTGCCAGAGGAGTTTCGCGATGGGCTCGACGCCTATTTCAATGCCTTCGAACGGAGCCGGCAATCGCCGGGATCGACGCCATGAGAAGTCATTCACGAGCTGTCGGTGATGGCCGGGGTGACGCGGCGGCAGCGGCGGGCGTCTGGCTCCGCTTCCTGGGCTTGGTCGCAGCGATCGCTGTCGGGAGCGGCAGAGCCGACGGGCAAGTGGCGATCGAGGTCGACATCGTCGAGGCCGAGGCTGCACCGGTCGAGACGGCGGCGCCAGACGCGCCCGAGGATCCACCCCCGGCCGTGCCGGCAGCCGAGGAAGTGCCCCTGACACCGGAAGCGATGGCCCGGCAGCAGATCGAGCAGATGGCCGCGCAGTACGAGCCGATGCTGATGCGGGTGCTTCAGGACGAGCTCGAACTCGTCCGCACGCTCCATGGCGATCTGCCCGTCGAGGCACGGCGGGCGATCGTCGCGGCGGGGGAAAAGGGAGTGAAGGAGGGGGCGATTGCCTTCAGTGAGGCGATGAGCACCCCCCAGCCGGTGCCCGCGCCGCAGGGTGGGGACGACGGTTTCCTCAACGCCGTCGGGAGGGCCTTCGGTTTCCCGATGCCCGAGGAGCCCGGGAGGAGTGCCGAAGGGGCAAAGAAAGCTGAAGCCAAAAAGAAGCCGGTCGATCCCTGTCACCTCGTCAGCGACGCCGTGGCCGCGAGCCTCATCGAGCAGATCGGGGAAGCGTCGGGAAAGGATTTTCTCGACGAGCTTTCGAAGCGGGAGCAGCGTCGTCGGGCGGCCACCGTGCGCCGCCTCGTCGGGATCCTCGATGACGATCTGTCCCTTTCCGCCAAGCAGCGGGAGTCGATCGAGGCGGCGATCGCGGAGAAGTGGGACGAAGGCGTGGCGATGGCCCTCGATCACCAGATGGAGATCAATGGCCGCAAGATCTATCCCGGGTTGCCGTACAAGCGAGTCCTGCCCCACCTCACGCCGGCACAGCAATCGAAGCTGGGCGACGGAAAGCAGAGCCGGGAGATCATGCGGTCGAATCGGCAGGGGATGTTGCAATCACAGTTTTTCAGGCGCGCGAACCTCTCCCAACAAACGGAGCGGGATCCATGGTGGTTCGAATGAGGCCCTCGATGACGGTGATATCGCCGGCTGGAGCGTGGCGCACGGCGCTGGTTGTCGTGGCGCTCCTGGGAGCCCTCCTTGCCGATCGACCGCTCCTGGGGAGCGACGACACGATCGGCGTAGAGAACGACTCCCAGCAGCAACAAAACCAGTTCCAGACCATCGCGCTTGATCAGCAGATCCAGCAGATGCTCGGGGACGGGAACGGTGGCGGGGTCGAGATGGTGCGCACGAGGGCGATGACGCACTTGGAATTGGAGATCGACAGCCTCGACGAAGCCTGTGGGTTGAGTGATGCCCAGCGCGACAAGCTCAACCTCGCCGCGCGCCTCGAAGCCGCCGAGTCGATGCAACTCTTCGAGGCTTTTCAGCGTCGGTATGCGGGCCGCACCGTCAACTTCCAGACGCGGGAGGGACAACAGACATGGCAGCGATTCCATCGGGAACTCAACGAACTCCAGTGGGCCACCTCCCGGTCCGGCCGGTCGCGGCATCTTCCCGGCAGGGTCGTCGGCCGTGTCCTCGACGACCGCCAGCGAGACGCGTGGAAGGCAGAAGCAGACTTGCGAACGGCCTCCCAATGGCGGCGGTTCTTGGACGGAGGGCTTTCGCACCTCGAGTGCTCTGTCGGAATGACCGACCGGCAGCACGAGGCGATCGTGGCGTTGCTCATGGAGGATCCACCTCGGATCGACATGGCGAAGGCCCGGGAATCGTTCGGCGACCACAATCCGTTTCTCTGCTGGTATGCGATGTCGCGTCTCGATCAGGACCGGCTCGAGGCGATCTTCGACGCCCGCCAGTGGGAGAAAGTCAGCACGATCGTCAGGCAGGGGGAGCAGTGGGAGCCCCAGATCAACACCATGAAACTGATCGAGGAGTGAGGGGATGAATCGATCCGTGGGGATGTTGAACAGGGTGTGGAGCATCACGCTCCGAGTGGCGATCGGGACGGTCGTGGCCTGGCCGGTCGCAGCCGCGGCGCAGGCGCCGTCGATCCGTAGTGGCGATCCGGTGCCGCGCGACGTCCGGGAGATCTACGACGCCGGCTGCCGGTATCTCGCCCGCACCCAGGATCCTACCGGTACCTGGAAGGACAGCCAGGAAGGGCCCGGGGTCACCGGGATGGCGATGATGGTCCTCCTGGCCTCTGGGGAGGATCCGAACCACGGCGCCTATGCCACAAACATCCGCCGGGCCCTTCGTAGCATCATCCGTTCGCAGGACCCGAGTACCGGCTTTTATGGTGGGAATGCCGGTATGGGGCACGCGAGCATGTACCACCACGGCTTCGCGATGCTCGCGATGGCCGAGGCCTACGGGACCGTCGACGATCGCCGGCTCTGGTCGGAGGAGGGGGGCGATGGCACGGGGATGTCGACGGGGAAATCGCTCGAACTCGCCGTCAGGCTTGCCGTCACCTCGGCCAAGAAGAATCCCGTCGGTGCGTGGCGGTATTCCCCCGACGCCACCGACCACGACACCTCCGTCAGTGGCGCGATCCTCATGGGGCTGCTCGGGGCGAGGAACGCCGGCATCGAGGTCCCCGACGAAACGATCGATCGGGCCATGGACTACTTCGCCTCAATGACGGGTTCCGATGGCCGAATCGGGTACGCGAGCCCCGGTGGCGGAAGCGACGCGACGACCTCGATCGGCACGCTCGTGATGGCGATCGCCCGCCGCAAAGACATGCCGCAGTTTTCCAAGGCGGCTGAAGTGATCAAGCAGTCCAGTCTGGGCGGCGGGAATGAAGGGGGGTATCCCAACTACACCCGGTATTACCGCGCCCAGGCGCTCTTCCAGGCTGACGTCGACGCCTGGAAGGAGTGGAACAGCCAACTCATCCGCGAGATCAAGGCCCAGCGTCGCCCTGACGGGGGGATCGTGGGGGCGGGGAACGGCGGGGATGGTGGTGAGTTTGCCGGCACGTCGCTCTCGCTGCTCGCGCTGGCCGTCAACTTCCGCTTTCTCCCCATCTACGAGCGTTGATCGGCCGACCGCTCTCGCCAGGAATCGTTCCATGCACCGTTTCGTCGGTTGTCGCGGATGCCGTCTTCGCCTGTCGGCGGTCTTCGTCTGGGTATCGCTCGCGGCCTTCGCACCGCTGGCGGGCGGAGCCGGTTCGGCGATGGCCGTCGACGTCGATGGTCCGACCGCGGTGCTCTCGCTCCCGGGGGGCACGATTGCCGGTCGGCTCATCGAGGCGCCGCCTGCCGCTGACGGGGCCAGTCCGACGATCCACTGGCAGTCTCCCGCCTTCTCCGGTCCCTTCGAGTTTCCCGTCGAGCGCGTCGGGCGGATCTCGTTCAATCGGCCGCAAGGGGCGGCCTTGACGGTCGGGGCGGGCCACTGGAAGGTCGAATTGTCCGATGGCGATCTCGTCGTCGGTCGCCTCGAATCGATCGACGCTTCAACGGTCGTGCTGTCGATCGGACCGGCCGAGGCGCCTGTTCGGATCGGGCTCGAGCGGGAGTCGGTGCGGCGAATCTCCACCGGCGTGGCGCCGTCGACCTATGTCTGGAACGGCGATCCCGACCAATGCGAGACTTCGGCTGCGAGCCACTGGCGGAAGCGCGCCGGTGGGCTTGCCAGCACGACCTCCGGTGCGAGGCTCCGCGTCGACTGCGTCGAAGGGGAGCGGATGCGGTACGACTTCGCGCTGGCCTGGGACGAGCCGCCGCGCGTGCGGCTTGGCTTCGGCGAATTCCGCTTCAAATCGAGCCTCTTCAGCGACGTTGGCGGCGCCGTCGACGCGGCCTACCGGGTCGAGCTCACCGCGGAGGGTTTGATCGTCATCCGCGACGAGGCCCGTCCGGATGGGACAGGCACCGCCGATCTCGAAGCGTGCGGGGCGATTCCCGAGAAGGGGCTCGCCCTCTCGGTCTTCGTCGATCGGCAGGCGGGCCGGATTGTCGTCATGCGGCCGGGGGAGATCGCTCCGCTTGCCGATCTGACGATCGAGCCATTCGCGGTCGATCCGGCGGGGGGCCCCTCCGATTTCACAACCGTGGGGGAGGGGATCCAGATCGATGTCCAGTCGGGCGAGGTGGTGCTCGAGAGACTGCGAATCTCACCCTGGAACGGAGCCGAGACGGTGGCCGCGGAAGATCAGCCGGCTGCGGTGGAGCTCCACGATGGCCGGGTGATCGCCGGAATCGTGACTGGACTGTCCGACGACGGACAGTCCCTCGTGGTGATGCCCGAAGGAGAGGGGGGCAAGTCAACGCAAAACATCCCCCTCGGGGCGGTGGCGGCGATCCGCTTCCGCGCCCCCGTGGCGCCGGTCGGCGCGAAAGCCCCGTCGCCCCACCGGGTGCGGGTCAGCGATCGCCAGGGGTCGAGCCTCAGCGGAGACCTCGTCGGTGTCGCAGGGGGGAGCGTGACGATCGCTCATTCGGCGATCGACGAGCCGGTGAACCTGCCGATCGATTTCCTCGAGGGGATCGGGGCGGTGACGTTGGTCGCCGAGGGGCCTCTCCCTCCTGGCCGGGTCGGCCGGCTCGAACTCGAGGATGAATCGCATGACGGCTGTCTCGTTCCGCTTCCCCCTGAGGGGGCCGCGGCAGACGGTGGGACCGTCGGCTGGTTGCCTCTGGGCAGCCTCAAGGCGGCGGCGTTCTCGACAGGGCCCGACGGTGGCTCTCCCCGGGGAAGGATTCGGTATGCGGAGTCGAAGCCCGATGACGACGGGAGCGACCTCAACGGGTGGATCGGTGTGACCCTCGCCGAGGTCGACGGCGAGGCAACGATCGCGGAAGTGGTTCCAGGTGGGCCGCTCCACCGAGTTGGGGTGGTAGCCCCGCTGCGGGTTCTCGCCGTCGCCCCCCGGGGAGATGGCGTGTTCATCGCGACCAAGAGATTGCCGATCGAGGATGTCACGTTTCTCGTTCAGGGGCGGGCCGGCACCGAGGTGCAACTCCAGGTCTCGGAGGGGACATTCTGGACCCGCCGCAGTCTCAGCCTCAAACGTGGCTTGCATCCGATCTGGGGGCGGGATGCGCAGCGACTCAGCGAGGTCCTCAAGGCCCAGGAGCGGTTGCTTGCCCGCGCGAAGCGCAGGGACGCAGGCGCGAAGGATGCCGATCGCCTCACGTCGGTCGTGGTTCTCGAGACGGGCGAGGCTGTCGTTGGTGATGTCGAATCGATCGACGAGGGAGGCGTGCGACTGCTTCGCGAGGGGGCCGAGGCGATCACGATCCCCGCGCGGGCCGTAAAGGCCGTGGAGCTCGTCCCGAAAGCCGGCGCTCTCATCTCACCGGAGAAGTTCCGCAGTCTGACGACGCTCCCTCGCTCGCAGCGTCATCGTCCTCCCACGCATCTGGTCCGCTCGCTCCAAGGGGACTATCTCCGCGGCCGCCTCGAGGGGATGGACGGCGAGCAACTGCGGATCGCCGTCGATGCCGATCCGCGTGGCAAGCCGCTCTCGATCCCGCGCCGGGAGGTGGCGAGGGTGATCTGGCTCCATCCGGAACTCCTCGCCGACGACTGGCAGCCGTCGGCGACCGAACCGGTGTCGGGGTTGCCGGTCGAATCGGTGATCGGCGGCACCGGGCGGCTGCGGATGGCGGCGACCGGCATCGAGGGGAACGTCCTCGTCGGCATGCACGAGATCCTCGGGCCGAGTCGGATCGACCTCGACTCGATCGATCGGCTCCTCCTTGGTGGCGTGCTCGAGGAGACGCCGAAGCTCCCCCCCTATGCCCAGTGGCAGTTGCAGCCGGCGGCCGAGCCGAGAAATCTCCCCAAGAAGCCGACGAAGCCCTGAGAAAAGCCGCATGGCCTGTTGATCGACGCCTGCGTCAGTCGGGCCGCCGCCGATCGGTCGGACGGGCCGCGTCGGCCTCGAAGTCGGTGATCAGGAATTGGCCCCCCGCGTTGCGGAGATCGACCGTCAGATCGATCAGCGCCGAGAGCGGTCCGGAGACGCCGCCGACGCCGCGGGCGTCGCCCCTGGTATGGATGAGCATCTCGGCCCGGGCCAGGCGGGCCTCGGCCGGCCCCTCGAGCGTGACGTCGAGGCGTGTGATCCGCACCTCCTCGGGGCGAAACTCCCGCAGGGCCCGTTCGGCTTCGCCGCGGAGTGGCTCAAGCGACGGATCGAGGGCGGCGAGGATCGTTTCGGTGTCGCCCGTTTCGGCAGCGCGTGCCAATCTCGGGAACAGCCGTTCAATCTGCTCCCGATCGGTGACCACAAGCCAGTCGGCAAGCAAGCAACCGACGCCGACGACGAGCGCCGCGGCCATCGCCACGAGAAACCCCCGCTGCCCGGCCTGCGACCAAAGGAGGAGGGAGACTCCCGCCACGATGGCAGAGCCAAGCGCCCAGGGCCAAGCATCGTGAAATGGCATCATGATCTGGTTCCCTCCCTCGAGTTTTCGCTCCCCGTTCAATTGTAGGATGCGGCGATTCGAGGCGGGGAAGGGGGCGGACGCCACCGGCGTTGGCCTTGTTCCCCGGCACGCCCACGGGTGGGGCTTGGCCGGTGAGTTGACCCGATCGATATTCAGGTCTTGCTCGATGGCGTCTGCTGGTATCAGGACGATCGTAATCGGGGCTGGACCGGCCCCTGGCAGGGAGCATCGGAACGTTGAACCGCAGAACGAACAAGGCGCCCGCCGTTGGTCGGGGCGAGGGGAGCCGCCTGCAGTACGAGGCCTATCGCCGTCGCCGCCGCGATCCGGTGGAGCAGGCCAGCCGGGCCAAGAGTCAGCGGCAGCGGTCGCTCCCGCAGCTGTTCCTCGAGTTGGCCCGGATCCTCGGTCGCGACTGGATGATGGTGGTTGGCGGGGTGGTGCTCGGCACGACGTCGACCCTCCTCAAACTCGCTCCGGCGGCATCCACGAAGCTTGCCATCGACCACGTTCTTCTCGGCCAGACGTTGCCTGCCTGGCTCCCCTCTTGGGTGGCGGTGCCCGACGACCCCGGCCAGCGTCTGTGGCTCCTCGTCGCCGCGGTGATGCTCACGATCCTCGCAGGGAGCCTGCTGTCGCTCGGAGGGCGGTGGCTTGTGACGCGATCGTCGAAGCGCGTCCAAGAGCGGATGCGCCGCCTTGTCTTCTCCCACGCCTCCCGGCTCCCGCTCCACCGCATCTACCAGCTCCGGGCCGGCGGGGCCGGCACGCTGTTGCGCGACGATGCCGGAGGCGTCGGCGAGCTCGTGATGACGATGCTCTTCAACCCGTGGCGGGCGCTGGTGCAGTTCGTCGGCGGGCTTGTCATCCTCGCCTGGATCGACTGGCGAATGCTCCTCTGCAGCCTCCTCCTCATTCCCGTGGTCGCCCTCTCGAGCATGCTCTGGACCCGGATCCTCCGTCCCATTCACCGCGATATCCGCGCCCAACGGGCCGACGTGGATGCCCGCACCGGCGAGGTCTTCGGCGGAATGCGCGTCGTCCGCGCCTTCGGCCGCCAGCGCCGTGAGGCCGCCCGCTACACCCGCGCCAACCACCTCACGCTCCGGTTGGAATACCTCTCCTGGTGGTGGGGGCGGGTGCTCGAAGTGTTTTGGGATCTCGTCCTCCCCGGTGCGTCGTCGGTGCTCCTCCTCTATGGCGGCATGGAAGTGCTCGCCGGCCGGTTGACCCCCGGCGATCTCGTCATGTTCCTGGTGTTCATGGCGATGCTCCTCGAGCCGGTGGCGATGATCGCCGGAACGCTCGGGCAACTCCAGGGGAATCTCGCCGGCTTCGACCGTGTCCTCGACCTCCTCGCCGAGCCGCTCGACATGGCGACCGCTCTCCCCGGCGTGATGCTCTCCCGCTCGGAGGTGGCGGGAAGGATGACGCTCGACGGAGTCTCTTTCCGCTACCCCGGCGGCGATGAGGATGTCCTCCACGAGATCACGCTCGATGTCGCTCCGGGGGAGACGATCGCGCTGGTGGGGCGAAGCGGCTCGGGAAAGACGACGCTCTGCAACCTCGTCGCCAGGTTTTACGATGCGACGGCTGGCGTCATCCGCCTCGATGGCCGTGATCTGCGGAGCATCGACGTCGAGTCGTACCGCTGCCTGCTCGGGGTCGTCGAGCAGGATGTCTTCCTGTTTGACGGCACGGTGGCTGAGAACATCGCCTACTCCCGTCGGGACGCTGGCCCCGAGGCGATCGCCGCGGCGGCCCGCGCCGCCCATGCGGCCGGATTCATCGAGGCGATGCCGGAAGGCTACGGGACGTTCATCGGCGAGCGCGGCGTGCGGATCAGCGGCGGGCAACGGCAGCGGCTGGCGATCGCCCGCGCGATCCTCGCCGACGCCCGGATCCTGATCCTCGACGAAGCGACGAGCAACCTCGACAGCGAGAGCGAGCGGGCGATCCAGGCGAGCCTCTCCGAGCTGCTCCGTGGCCGGACGAGCTTCATCATCGCCCACCGGCTGAGCACGATCCGCCACGCTGACCGGATCGTCGTCCTCGAGAACGGCCGGATCACCGAAATCGGTACCCACGACGCACTTCTCGCCCGTGGCGGCCGGTATGCGGAGATGGTCGCGCTCCAGGCGACCGAGCCGTGAATTGGCCGGCCTGAAGCTCCTCCGCGGGAAGCGGACTGGCCACGAAGCCTCCTCCGGCCCATGATTAGGTTGCCCGAGGGGGCATCGACGCCCGGCCGACGAGCCCCCTCATTTCCGGCAGGCCTACACCGAGAACCCCATGCGCCGCGTCCTTCCGCCCCTTTGCCTCGTCGGCTCGCTTCGGCTTTTGCTTTCGCTGCTCATGGGGCTTTGGCTCGCGGCGTCGATCTGCGCCGCCGACGACGCACCCGCGCGCGTCGAATGGACCGGCTCTCGGATCACCGGGGCCCCCGTGCCCCCACCTCCCTATGGCCACGAGCCGGTGCTTCCCGCGCTTCGCTTCGACAAGCCGACAGAACTCGTGCGCGTCCCTGGCAGCGATCGGATGATGATCACCGAGGAGAAGGGGAAGGTGTTCTCGTTTCCGATGCGTCCGGCTTCCCACGGCGACGGCTACGAGGACGTGGCCACCGCCGATCTCGTCTGCGATCTCGGGGTGCTCGAGGGGCTCGATCATGTCTTCGGCCTCGCCTTCCACCCCCGCTTCGCCGAGAACCGGCAGTGCTTCATCGTCTATGCGCTTCAGCCGAAGCTCGCCGACGGCACGCGCGTCTCCAGGTTCACCGTCTCGACCACCGATCCGCCGACGATCGATCTGGCCAGCGAAGAGCGGATCCTTGATTGGGTGTCCGGGGGACACAACGGCTCCAGCCTGCAGTTCGGCCCCGACGGCATGCTTTACATCGCCACCGGCGACTCCCAAGACGCCACGCCTCCCGATGCCCTGGGAACGGGGCAGTCGATCGACGATCTCCTCGCGTCGGTGCTGCGGATCGACGTCGATCGTCGTCCCGAGCCGACTGCGGAGGGCCAGCCGGCCCGCCCCTACTCGATCCCCGTCGACAACCCGTTTGTCGATGTGCCTGGAGCGCGTGGCGAGGTGTGGGCCTATGGGCTGCGGAATCCATGGAGGATGTGCTTCGACGATTCGGGGAGGCTGTGGGCCGCCGACGTGGGGTGGGAATTGTGGGAGATGATCTACCTCGTCGAGCGCGGTGGCAACTACGGCTGGAGCATCATGGAAGGGCCGCAGCCGGTCGTCGGGGATCGGCGCCGGGGGCCCGACCCGATCACGCCGCCGGTGATCTCCCATCCCCACACCGAGAGCCGCTCGATCACCGGGGGCTATGTCTCGACCACCCCTCGGCTCCCCGAGTTGGCCGGGGCCTACGTCTACGGCGACTACGTCACCGGAAAGGTGTGGGGGCTGCGGCACGACGGGACGCGGATCAGTTGGCAACAGGAACTCGCCGACACGCCGCTTGCCCTCTCCACCTTCGGCCTCGGAGCCGACGGTGAGGTGCTCATGGTCGACTACGACTCCGGCTCGCTCCACCGCCTCGTTCGTCGCCCGCCGGTGGAGGCCAACGTCCTTTTTCCGACGCGTTTGAGCGAGACGGGCTTGTTTGCCGACACCGCCGCGCAGGCCCCGGCCCCCGGTGTCGTTCCGTATGACGTCAGCGCCGAGGCTTGGGCCGACGGTACGACCGCCGAACGCTGGCTCGCCTTGCCAGGGAAGGCGCAGCTCTCGCTTTACGAAGCGCAGAATCCGCAGCAGGGCTTCATCCGCGGGAAGTTCAAGTTTCCCACCGACGGCGTCCTCGCCAAGACGATCGCCATCGAGACCTCCCCCGGCGTCATGCGGCGGATCGAAACCCAACTCCTCCACTTCAACGGCGCCGATTGGTGTGCTTACAGCTACCTTTGGAATGACGACCAGACCGATGCCGAACTCGTCGGCCCGGAGGGGGCCGCGGTCCGATTGGAGATCGCCGACGTCGGGGATCCGGGCGTCTTCCATCGGCAGAGCTACCGGGTGGCCAGCCGCACCGAGTGCCTGATGTGCCACACGACCCGCGGTGGCTCACTCTACGGCTTCACGCCGGCGCAGCTGAATCGTCCTGTCGATCCCCGCGCGGTCCTGACCGGTCTGGGCTCGCCCGACGACAACCAACTGCGCTGTTTCAACGGGCTCGGCCTCCTCGCCAAGCCACTCGACGAGAGCGTGACGCCGCCGGTCGATCCGTATGACACGACGGCCGATCTCGACCGTCGGGCCCGCAGCTACCTGCAGATGAACTGCGCCCAGTGTCACCTCCGCGGCGGCGGCGGCGCCTCGGATTTCGACGTCCGGGCCGATGTCGCCCTCGACCGCACGAAGCTTCTCGGCCTGCGGCCAAGCCATGGCACTTTCGCGCTCGATGACGCGGCGGTGGTGACGGCCGGCGATCCTACGCGGTCGGTGCTCTATTACCGGATGGCGACGCTCGGACGAGGGCGGATGCCCCACTTCGGTTCGACGGTCGTCGATGCCCGCGGCCTGAAGCTCATCGGCGACTGGATCGCCGCCCTCCCCACCGATGCCGCCGCGGCTACCCAGGGGACGCTTGCAGCGGATCAGCCGCCGGCCACCGCGTCGCCGTCGAAAGCGCTCGGGGTTCTCCGGGCGATCGATGGAGGCACTTTTCCCCCCGAGGTCATGGCGCGGATGGTGGCCTGGGGAACCTCCCACGGCGACCCGCAATTCCGCGATCTCTTCGAGCGGTTCATCCCCGAGGAGCATCGCCGGGAGCGGCTGGGAACGAGCATCCGGGCCGTCGACCTGCTCGCGCTGGAGGGGGATGCCGACCGGGGACGACGGCTGTGGGAGTCGGCGTCCCTGGGTTGCCGGAGCTGTCACCACCCGGCCAGCGACCAAGCGACCGACCGACCGGCGATCGGCCCTGATTTGGCCGGGATCGGCAAGCGTCTCACCAGGGCCGAGATCCTCGAGAGCCTCCTCGAGCCGTCGCGGAAGGTCGATCCGAAGTTCGCCACCTGGTACGCGGAGACCAAAGACGGCCTCGTCCACACCGGGCTCCTCGTGGAGCGATCCGAGACCGACATCGTGATCCGCGACGCGCAGGGGCGCGACACCCGGATTCCGCGGGGAGAAGTGGAGCAGTTCGTCCAGCAGCCGCAATCGCTTATGCCTGAGCAACTCCTCCGGGACCTTTCGGCCGCGGAGGCCGCCGATCTGCTCGCCTACCTAGGAGGGCTGTGAGACGCCGCCCCGAGGCGGTCGGTCGGGTGGCAGCACGGTCCTGTTTTTGAACCACTCTTTGAGAAAGTCACCCTATTGGGTTAGATTTGAGGGTTGTTCCCGGCTTTTGCGGTGCCGGGGCGGGGGGGGCTCCGATACGACTCGCCAGGATGGCGGTGTCGCTTTCGGGCTCTCCGCTGGTTGTCTCCCTCGACACGAGGCGACGCCCGTCCGATTCGGATTCCTTCATTTCCATCCATCGTCGATTCCCCGCACTTTTCGGAGATCCAAGTCCATGTCGATTAACTCCCACGTCCGACGCGGCGGCTTCACGCTCGTCGAGCTTCTCGTCGTCATCGCCATCATCGGCACGCTCGTCGGCCTTCTGCTCCCGGCCGTGCAGTCGGCCCGCGAAGCGGCCCGCAAGATGAGCTGCACCAACAACGTGAAGAACCTCGTCCTCGGGATGATGAACTTCGAATCGAGCAACAAGTGCTTCCCCCTCGGCGGCTCTTCGGTCTCGACCCGTGATCAGACCGGCGTCCTCGCCGGCGGGACGCTCTGTCCCCCGACCAGCGGCGGGGCCTTCGAGCAGGCTTCCGGTCGTTACCGAGCCTGGTCATTCGGCACCCCGGTCGGTGGCGTCGAGACGCAAACCGGCAGCCCGTTCTACGCGGCCGCCCCGTTCATGGAGCTCACCAACGAGTTCCAGAACATGGCGTACTCTTCGACGATGCCGATCTTCTCGTGCCCGTCGCGCGCCAGCAGCGGTGCCGAGACGATCGGTGACGGCAACGGCAACGACCGGATCTTCACCAACATCCCCAACTCCAACGGCACGCTTCCGACCGCCCTCGGCTTCGCTGCCAAATACCTCCTTACCGGTGGCCAGACGAAAGTCATGATCACCGACTACGCGACGAACCAGGCCGTGACCCCCGATCACGGCATCTCCGGCACGCAGACCCAGTCGGGGATTCTTTCCAAGATTGCCAGGGCGGGGGATATCGACATGAACTGGCCACGGAACCGTGGCTACCAGCGGTATGGCACCTATGACGTCAGCCGACCGGTCCGTGTGACCGACATCGTCGACGGCACGAGCTACACCCTCCTTGTCGGCGAGATCTCGATGGACACGCGGATGTACAACTCCGGGTGCCTCTCGTACCGCGACGGCGCGTTCGCCGGTGGCGTCGAGACGACCCGGGCCTTGAGCTCCGGTGGCGTCTGTGCCACGCAGAACGTCTTCCAGGATCAGCGTTGCGACGGCATCGGCTGGGCCAACTTCCGTGGCCACTGGGGCACCCCCCACCCGGGCGGCGCGACGATCGGCATGGCCGACGGTTCGGTGACGAGCGTCCAGGTCGGGACGGTGATCACGGCGCTGGTCGACATCGCCGACGGCAAGGTCGTCCCCGACAACGTTCTCAGCCGCTGAGTTTGTTCATGAGACCCCGGCCCCGGCGATCCTGCCTGGGCCGGGGTTCTTTTTTCTTCCGGCTTTCCCGGTCCGCTCTCGTCCTCATTCCACTATCCCCCCATTCCCGTCCGAGGATCCCCTGCCATGGTTCGTGGTTTCCTGCTCGCCCTTGTCTGTCTGATGGCGGTCGGTTGTTCGAGCAACAAGGGAGAAGTCACTGTTGCCGGTCGCCTTACTCGCGGCGGCAAGCCGTGCGAGGGGGTGGGGGTCAATCTCGTCGCCGACGACATCGCGGCCCAGTGCTTCATCGGCTCGACCGATGCCGACGGCAAGTTCGAGATGTATTCCTTCAAGGGGAAGAAGGGCGTTCTTCCGGGGAACTACTCGGTGCAGATCAACATCCCGCTTGATGCCCCAGGCGGCGGGCTTGTGAACGAGACGCTCATCGGGCAGAAGTCGCCGTGGCGCGTCATCGTCACCGACAAGGGGATCCCCGACCTGCAGCTCGACATGGACAAGGAAAAGCTCGAGTGAGGTTTCTCCCCACCCGGAGCTTCTCGCGGCGCGGGATCATCGAGGCGATGGTCGTTGCGATGGTCGCGATGCTCGGCATGGCCCCGCGGGGAGCGGCCGAGGGGGTTGAGCCGATCGAACTCCGCTCAGAGCGGTTGGCCGTCGTCGTCAGCCCGGCTCGCGGCGGGAGCCTGCTCGCGATGCGCGTGATGCGCGGGGATGTGTGGCTCGACCTGATGCCCGATCCCGGGGCACGGGGGGCGAGCTGGCTGATGCTTCCCTATTCCAACCGGATCCGCGACGGGCATTTCGTGTTCGAGGGACGCGAGTACCAACTCGGAAGCGCCAAGAACCATGCCATCCACGGCGACGTCCGCGCCCGGCCGTGGACGATCGTCGAGCAATCTCCGTCGAGCCTCGTTCTCGCTTTCGATTCCGGCGATTGTCCCGATTTCAACTGGCCCTGGCCGATTCACGCCACCGTCGGGATCGTGCTGTCCGGCGACCGGGTCGAGCAGACCCTGCGGCTGGAGAATCGTGGCGAGACGACGATGCCGGCCGGCTTCGGCTGGCATCCCTACTACCGCCGCTGGCTCACGCGCGAGGGTGAGCCGATCGTCCTCGGCTTCACGGCGCCGCGAATCCATCCCGACACCGACGCCGATGGCCTTCCTGACGGAGCCCCCGAGCCGGTCCCCGCCGACCTCGACTTTTCCACTCCCCGGGAACTCGGCAGCCGTCGGATCGATGCCTGCTTCGCCGGCTTCGGAGGGCACGCGACGATTCAGTGGCCCGAGAGCGGCGTGACCCTGACCTACGCCTGCTCGCCAAACGTCACGCACCTGATCTGCTTCGGCCCGGAGGATCGCCCGGTGCTCGCCGTCGAGCCGGCGGCCAACGCGAACGACGGCGTCAATCGCCTCGCGGCCGGTGAGGCCGACAATGGCGTGATCCCGCTTGCCGCCGGAGAATCCCTCGAGGCGTCGTTCACGATCAGCGCGGAAGTCCGCTGAGCCTGCCGGGAGCGAGATCAGCGCCCGAGGAGGCCGTCGAGGCGCTGCTTCATCGCCGCGGCCCGCGCCGTTTCGCTGGCGATGCGGTTGTCACGCTCGCCGGGATCGGTGCGGAGGTCGTAGAGTTCGCCGGGGTGGTCCGGGGTGGGGATCCCTTCGGCATCGCGGTACCAGGCGGGAATCTCCGAGATGCCCCCCGACGGTGCGTCGATGAGAATCCAGTCGTCCTGACGGAGGGCGTAGCCGTCGGCGTGGGTGTTGTGGACGATCTCGCGGCGGGCTGACGGTGCTTTCCCCTCGAACCAGGCGAGCTGATCGAGGCTGTCCTCGGCCGAGCCCACCGGGATCTCGGCCCCGACGGCTGCGGCGATCGTGGCATAGAGATCGACCTGACTGAGGAGGCCGTCGGCCACTGTTCCCGCGGCCACGCGCCCGGGCCAGCGGACGATCATCGGCACCCGATGGCCCCCCTCCCAGAGATCGCGCTTCAGCCCTCGAAGGGGGCCCATGCTGCGATGGCCGAAGGCCCGGGTGCGCTCGTAGGCGTAGCGTTCCGGGCCATTGTCGGAAGTGAAAATCACCAGCGTGTCATCGGCGAAGCCCCCACGCTCGAGCGCGTCGAGCACGCGGCCGACCGTGTCGTCGGTCTGGGCCATGAAGTCGCCGTACGGGCCGGCGGCGGAACGCCCGGCAAAGGCATCGGTGGGGAGGATCGGCGCGTGGGGGGAGGTGAAGGGGAAGTAGAGAAAGAACGGGCGGTCGGATCGCTGCTGCTCGATCCACGCCACGGCCCGATCGGTGAGCGTCGGCATGACAGCGTGGAAGTCCCAGCCGTGAACCATCGGGCCCGGACGGCATTCCCAGTTCCCTTCGGGGGGCTCCCCGGTCGTGACGAGTTGAAGAGTCGGCGGGACGGGGATCCGATCGTCCTCGAACCAGGCATAGGGGGGAAAGTTGGGAACATCGTCACCGAGGTAACGATCGAACCCGTGGGCGAGTGGTCCCCCCGGGATTCTCCGCCGCCAGTCGAAATCAGCCGAGGCGAAGATCTTGTTTCTGCCCTCGACGCGGGGCGTGGCGCCGGCGCGGCGGATCGCCTCCCAGTCCCAGCCGAGGTGCCACTTCCCAAAGGCTGCGGTGGCGTAGCCCCTGCCGCGGAGCAATTCGGCGAGCGTCGTCCGCTCGGCGTCGAGGATCGGCTGATCGAACGACTGCACGATGCCGTGAAACTTCCGCCAGTGGTAGCGGCCATGGAGGAGGGCGTAGCGGCTCGGCGTACAAACGCCTGACGAACTGTGGGCGTCGGTGAACCGGGTGCCCTCGCTCGCCAGTCGATCGAGCTGCGGCGTGGGGATTTTGGAATCGGGGTTGTTGGCCCCGAGATCGCCGTAGCCCATGTCATCGGCGTAGAGGATGACGACGTTGGGGAGAACGGAATCGGCGGCCGAGAGCGTCGCTGGCTCGAACACGATCGCGTTGACCAGAAGGAGCAGAACGGCCGGAAGGAGACGGTTCATGGGGATGGGGCCTGGGCGGGAGGGGGCTCGATGGAGACCGCGTGGAAGGTGAGGGCAGCGATCCCGTTGGTGCCACGGAGGACGCGGTCGGGATGCCACTGCCGGTCGACAAGATAGGTGATCGTTGCGGCGCCGCAGCCCGGGGCCACGGAGAGCCTGAGCGTCGAGCCGGTAGCCTCGCCGGAGCGGATTCCGCCCGGCTCGCCATCGAGGCGGAACTCCGACGCGGTCGCATCGCTCCAATCGATCGGCTGGCCGAACTCGAGGAGGATCTCCGCTCGCGTGTCGTCGGCATACCGGGCCGAGATCAGATCGGGCGCCGTCACTGGCTCGGCGAACACCGTGCCGTAACAGCGCTGGTCGACGAGCGCCGCCATCAGTCGAGCCATCTCGGCATATCCGGCCGCCGGATAGTGGCATCCCCCCTCGGGGCGGATGCCGAGCGTCGACATCACCGACATCCGCGCGAAGTCGCGGGGAAGGGTGCGCTGGATGTCGCGGAGCCGGTCGCTGGCAGGCGTGCCCCCCTGACTGCAGGCATTGGGCCAGATCTGGAAGAGGAAGGTGTGGCCGAGGTTCGGCATGTCGCGTTGCCAGTGCGCGGCAAGCGCGTGAAAGTGTTGCCGGTAGGTCTCGCTCCCGTAGCCGCCATCGGGGCCGTCGGCCCCCTGATCGGCCTCCCCTTGGTGCCAGAGGACGGCCCGGAGGCCGTGGGTGAGCCGGGCGGCCCGCACCCGGGCGAGGAGCCGGCCGTAGATCGTCGCCGGGTTGGTGCGATCGGCAGGATCGGGGAGGTGCTGATCGATCCGCGTGCCGCCGACGGCGCCGTTGAGGATGCAGATCGGGATCTTGTGGGTGTCAACGAGATGCCGGGCGAGATCGATCCCCCAATATCCGATCTGGTGCTTGCCCCCCTCTCTCCTTACCGCGTCGCCCCACTCCGGTTCGAGGCTCCCCTCCATCGCGCCAAAGCTCCGGATCCAACTGCGGATCGAGGGATCCGGGCTGTCGTCGACCTGGTCGGCGCCCCAGTCGCTGGCCACGGCGTTGGACTGGCCGTCGATCAGGTAGGCGTCACCGCAGAGGAGATCGTCGGCGGTATGGAGGATCGTCTTTTTCCCGTCGCGCACCGCGCCACACTCGACCCGGTAGCGGACGAGCCCCGGCGTCAGTGGGATCGCGAAGGCATAGCGGCCGGCTTGGTCGGGCTCGAGCGAACGGGAATCGACGAGCGCGTCGTCGGCGAAAAGCTCGAGGAATACGCTGTCGGCCGGGGTGTCGAGCCGGCCGCGAAGGTGGAGCGTGCCGACATTCTTGTCATTGCGGGCAAAGAACTGCCGATCGACCGGCAGCTCGTCGGCGTCGGCGTCCACGGGGGCCTCGATCCAGGGTTCAGTAGCCGGCTCGGTGACGAGGATCTCCGTCGTTGCCACGACGGGCGTGCCGCCGTTGTCAATCCGCGCCGCGACAATGAGCCGTCCGCTGTTCTGGCTCCGCTCGAGGAGGAGGCCATCCGGACTCTCTTGCTCGACCAGCGCGGGCCCTTCCGACTGCCAGTGGACGTTGAGTGCGGCGACCCCTGTGGCCTCGAGTGCGGCGCGATTGGCGATCCGGGGAACGACACGGATCGGCTCCCGGCCATCCCACGTGGCAGGGGCCTCGAGCGTGAAGACGGGATCGGGGATCGCCTCACGGATGGTGATCGGAATATCGATCGTCTTCGTGCCATCCGGATACACGGCACGGAACCTGAGCGTGATCCTCGTGTCCCCCGTCACCCGATCGGCGTCGAGCTCATGGTGGAGCGTGTCGGTGGCCACCACCGTCTCCTCTCCGTCGCGCACGAGCCCCCAGAAAACCTTGATCGCTCCGCCTGCCCGGGCGGTGACGGTGGCCCGCTCTCCTTCGCGGAGCTCGAGCGACGATCGGGAGACGTCGAAGTCGGCCCCCGGTTGAACGGGATGGCCGACGAGCGACTGGAGCGGTTTTTGGTTTTCATAGTCGAGCTTCGCCCAAGCGACTGGGCGAACGACGTTTGAGACGCGGACCTCGTCGATATCACCGGCAAAGTCGTACTGGTCGTACCAGCCACCGATCCACATCCGCGCCGGGCTTGCGATCTTCAACGGGGCCGAGTCGGTCCGCGTCGAGCCGTCGAGGACGCCGTTGACGTAGAGGAGCGATTCGCCCTTGGTGTAGGTGTGAACGACATGCACCCAGGTCGCCTTGGCCAGGCGAGTCTGGCCGGCGACGTCGGCCCCGGAAAAGTAGCACTCCATCCGGGCGTGGGGCGGGCTGCGGAAGTTCATGATCACCTTCCCCTGCGCTGCCTCGTTCCCCCAGCCGAAGGCCCGTCCATTGGAGACCTCCGAGCGGAGCCAAGCCTGCGTGGTGTGATCGGAGGATCCCGACGGCAGCGTGGGAATCATGTCACCGCAGAACACCCCATGGCCGCCGGGGAAGTGCCGGGCCGGGCCGACGATCCCCACGACGGCCTCCGTGCCGGTATCGCGTGACTCCAGCGCCCCGGTCGCATCACCAACCGGATCCCCCATGTGGAAGACGGCGACGTGGCCATTGGCGGCGTTGAAGACGGCGGTGCCGTCGGAGACGCTCGGGGCGTCAGGATTCCCCCAGTGGAGCGTGAGCCGCTGCCGGGCCTGGCCGCGGATCTCGGGCACGCGCACCCACACGACCGCCTTTCCCGACTCCCGATCCCAGGTCTCGATCTCGTGGGGGAGCAGTGTGCCAGCGTCGGACGTGAGACGGAGATCCTCTCCGTGCGGCTGAGCTGCGGCGAAATCGAAAAACTCGTCGTCGAGGCGGACGACGACCGGCACGTCGTGGAGGAGCGCGTCGGCCGGAAGATCGGCCCCCTCGGAATCGGTCAGGAGCCAGACGTGGCCGGCGTGCTGCCACCCGGCGATCGGCTTGGCCGCTGTGTCGGGCCCCGGCTCATCGGCCGAGGTCGGCGGCGGGATGAGGAGGGAGACCGCCGCGACGAGTGTCGAGAGAAGCGCGCTGGGAAAACGGGCCATGACGGCGACTCTCCGGGGACCCTTGGTCCACGGAACGCCCATGGCACCGGCGGACAGTCTAGTCCGCGGCGGGGCACCGGGGCTTGTCGACCGCCGGTCCAGCCCGAGCCGTCAGGCGGTCTTGCCGCCGAACACCGACGCGAGGGTGTCGCGGAGGACGCCGGCTGAACGCTGGAGCGCTTGGAGTTCCTTCGGCCAGATCTCGATTTCGAGGATCTTTTCCGCCCCGGCCCGGCCGACCTGCGTCGGCACCGAAATCGCCACGTCGCGGAGGCCGTAGGCGGAGCCCGGGCCGCTCCCGGAGAACACCGTCGACACCGGCAGCACCTTCTTGCTGTCGAGCGCGATTGCGTGGATCACTTCGGCGATCGAGACGCCGACGGCGAATCCCGCCCCGGTCTTCTTCTTGATCATCTCGGCACCGCTCGTCTTCGCCCGCTGGAAGACGTCGGCCCCGAGCTTCGGCGTGTAGCCGGGCCACTTCTCCAGCGGCAATCCGGCGATCGAGGCGCTGCTCCACACCGGCACCATGCTGTCGCCATGCTCGCCGAGAATCATCGCCTGTACCTGCGTCGCGGGGGCGCCGAGGTTCATCGCGAGCAAGCTGCGGAAGCGGAGCGTGTCGAGGAGCGTGCCGAGGCCGATGACCCGGCCCTTGGGGAGCTTCAGCTCCTTCTCGGCCAGATACGTGAGAATGTCGACCGGATTGGAGACGACCAGCACGATGCAGTCGGGCTTGTGCCCCGCCTGCTTGATCGTGGCGAGGATCGAGCGGAACAGCTCGACGTTGCGATTGATGAGCGCCAGTCGGCTCTCGTCGGGCTTGCGGCGAAGTCCTGCCGTGATGCAGATCACATCCGCATCGGCCAGGTCGGCGTAGCCGCCGGCCCGGATGACCTGATCGGCGATCGCCGCGGTGCCGTGGAGCATGTCGAGGGCCTGGCCGTCGGACAGATCGGCATTGGCATCGACGAGCACGATCTCGTGAACGATGCCGCCGAGCTGGAGCGCGAACCCCGCCGACGAGCCGACGATCCCACCACCACCGATGATCCCGACTTTCATGGCTTGTCTCCTTCGCGTACCGTCCGCCAAACCCCACGAACCTTCTCCGAGTCCGGTCGGGGAGACCCGCTCCCTTCGCCCCGCAAATCGTCAGCCCGGGAGACCTGGACGTTCGGCGTTCAGGCGGCTCCGATCCCCAGTTCACGACAGACCTGCTCGGTGACCGCCTTGACGAGGACGTCGTAATCGATCGCCGGGGGGACGGCCGGAGCCGCCGCGGCCGGCTGCGGATCGGCGCCCATCGGCGGGGGAGCGTCGAACGCCTTGCGGGTCACGCCGGTGTTGCCCCAGCTCGAGCGGAAGACGTCGTTGGCGCAGATGTCGCAGTTCTCCATCCCCTTGTCGAGACGCGGGTCGCTATAGCCCCACTTCGCCTTGAGATCGAGGAGTTCCTTCGTCTCTTGCTTCGTGAGATACGTGACGCGGCCGAGGTCGCGGGAGAGCATGAGGATCCGGCAGTAGGCGTCGAGGATCTCGGTCCACCAGTAGGCCTTTTCGACGGTCTCGCCGAAGCTCACCGTGCCGTGGTTGGCAAGGATGAGGACGTTGGCCGTCTTCACATACGGCTTGACGGTGTCGGCGAACTTCTGGCCGCCCGGGGTCTCGTACTTCGTGATCGGGATGTCGCCGAGGAACACCTCGACCTCGGGAAGAACGCACTGCGGGATCGGCTCACGGGCCACGGCGAAGGCGGTGGCGTGGGGCGGGTGGCAGTGGACGACGCTGTTCACGTCGGGCCGCTCCTTCATGATCGTGAGATGAAGGAGAATCTCACTCGAGCGCTTCCGCTCGCCCGCGATCTGGTTGCCTTCCATGTCGACGATGCACAGGTCGGAGGGCTTCATGAAGCCCTTCGAGATCATCGTCGGGGTGCAGAGGACCTCGTTGGGGCCGAGGCGGAACGAGATGTTGCCGTCATTGCCGGCGGCGAAGCCTTTGTTGTAGATCCGGCGGCCGATGTCGCAGATCTCTTCCTTGAGCTTCGAAAGCGGCTTCGTCGTCGTCTTCACGGCCGGGGTGGTCGCCATGTCAGGGGTTCTCCGTGGGGGGGTAACGTTAGGAGTATTCACCACGCTTCCGGTCGAGGAGACTCTGCCGGTTGCGAAAAGTTGTTTCTTGGCGGGCTGTTTTCGGGTTGTGCGGGCTGTGTCGTTTGCCCGGGGTCGAGGCCCCCGGTTGTCGGGGCCGCGACGATTTCCGGGGCAGGGGGATCACGTGGTCCGGGAGCCGGGGAGGTCGAGGCGGTCGATAATCGCCGCCACGTAGGCGTCGATCGGCTTGTCGTGGGGACGGAACGGCTGGGCCGCCTCGCCCCCCTCGCTGAAGGCGACGAGTTGGTCGTTACCGGCGCCGAGGTCGTCCCAGGCGACGAGGGGCTCGGCGGCCGGTCGGCCGGAATCCCCGGCGGCGAGATCGGCCGCCGAGAGGGGCACGAGGACACGGAACACCCCGCCGCGTACCGTGGGGTGCGGTTCGACGAGGGTCACCGTGCCGATCGTCCGTCCGAGTCGCATGGGGAGGTCCTTCCGTGGAGTTCAGTGCTGGTGGGTCGTGCAGGAGCAGGCTTCGGGCTTCGGGCCACCGCAGGGGCATCCGGCCGCCGCAGGGGGGGAGAGTTCAGCCGGAAGGGGGCCAGGCTCCCGCCCAGCGAGCGTGACGCCGATCCGTTCGAGGCTCGATGGGGAGAAGTCGCGCGGGCTGAGAACGAGGAGATTCGCGGCGCACTCCTGCGCGGCCGCCAAGAGGGTCGTGGTGTCGCGCGCCGTCACGGCCCGGACCCCCGGCGACCGGTTGGCAAGGGCCGTGGCGACATGGGGGCGGCCGGCCAGAAGGATCCCCCGGCCACCGTCACGCGACACATGGAGAGCGAGGCTCGAGACCACGTCGGCGAGCCCCGTAGCCGGGAGTTGCTGCGCGCCGGGAAGGGCACGAACGAGGCCGGCAGTCCGCCCCGCCACGTCTCCGGGGCACTCGGCCGCGGCGACGAAGAACGGCCTGACGGCGGCAGCGGCTCCCGAGGCCGCGGCGGCTCCCTTCGGGGCACGCACGAGCGTGCATCCGGCGGCCCGGGCGGCGTCGCGGCCGGAGGGGGTGATAAGGGCGTCGTGCCGCACCAGGAGCGTCCGGCTGCCGGCCGGGATGGCGGCCAGGCTTGACGCTGTGACGAGCTTTTCCGCGAGTTGGAAGGGGGTGCCCGCAGGGTTCGCAGCGGCGGCGGCGGGGGTCTTGGAAGCCTGGGCGACCGGCGCCACGGACGGCGAAGCCGCCGGCGGCAGCAGATCGGCCCGGATGCGCCGCAGCACTTCGCGGACTATTCCCGCGATCTGGTCGGGGGTGAAGGTTGGGGAGCTCATCGGTTCAGGCCTGCTTGCGGCTCGAGAAGGTGGTGACGTCGTCGACGAGGGCGACGACGCTGTAGCGGGCCGGCGTGGCGTCGCTCTTGAGGATGTCGCGGAGGAGGCGGCCGTCGCTGGTGATCATGACAAGGTCGCCGACTCCCGCTGCCACGGTGTCGATCGCGAGTTGGGGATCGCCGTCGGCCTTCGTCCGATCGGCCATGAGCGGCTGCACGACAAGCAGCTTCGAGCCGGCAAGCGAGCGGTGCTTGACGGTGGCGGTGACCGTACCGAGGACTTGGGCGAGTTGCATGGGTGCGTGGTCGTGGTGGTGAGGCTGTGAGGCTGTGAGGCTGTGAGGCGATCAGTCGGCGGCGCCGAGGATCCGCAGATCGTCGACGAGCGTGCAGCGGCGCTGGCGGGTAAAGGTGAGCGGTGTCGTCACCCCTTCGCCGGTCGGCGTGGCAATCGAGAACGAGATGTAGCCCTCGCCGCCGAGGCCGAGGCCGGCGGTGCTGGGGCCGTTTTTGACAAACAGCGTCGTGTCGAGGAGGCGGCCCATCTTCGTCATGTTGCGGACGTCGTGGGAGTGGATGATCGCCGTGTGGCGGAAGCCATGCTCGCTCTGGTGGGCCCGGTGGATCGCCTCGTCGGCGTCCTTACAGCGGATGAAGGGGACGAACGGCATCATCTGCTCGACCGGCACGAACGGGTTGTCGACCGCCGTCTCGCCGTAGAGGAGCTCGACTTCGCTGGCCACCCCCGTGCCGGCCGCACGGGCGAGAACGGAGGCGTCTTGGCCGATGAAATCCTTGCAGGCGACCTGGTGGCGGTGGGCCCCTTCGCCGGTCCAGACGATGGCCCGGGCAGTGAGGGCATCGACCTGCGTGGGATTGAGCCGAGCGGCGCCGGCCCGCCCCATCGCCTCCATCATCCGATCGAACACGCTCGACACGACGAACACCTGCTTCTCGGCGATGCAGAGGAGGTTGTTGTCGTAGGCGGCGCCGGCGATGATCGACCGAGCGGCCCGGTCGAGATCGGCCGTCTCGTCGACGACGACCGGCGGATTGCCGGGGCCGGCGACGATCGCCCGCTTGCTCGATTCGAGAGCGGCTTTTGCGACGGCGGGGCCGCCGGTCACACAGATCAGTTTCACACCGCGGTGCTTGAAGAGCTCGGCGGCACTCTCGAGCGTCGGCTCGGCGATCAGAGCGATGAGGTTGTCGATGCCGAGATCGCGGTGGATCGCTTGGTTGAAGCGACGCACCCCCTCGGCGGCCACCTTCTTGCCGCTCGGATGGGGATTGACGACGACGGTGTTGCCGCCGGCGATCATGCTCACGGCGTTGCCGGTGATCGTGGGGAGGGAGTGGGTGACCGGGGTGATCGCCCCGATGACGCCGAACGGGGCGTACTCGATGACGGCCAGGCCATGGTCGCCGCTGAACACCTCGCTCCGCAGAAACTCGACCCCCGGCGAACGCTCGCCGAGGATCTTCAGCTTCTCGATCTTGTGGGGGAGGCGGCCGATCTTCGTCTCGTTGAACTCCATCGTGCCGAGCTCGACGGCGTCCTCGATCGAGATCCGGCGGATGTGGGCGATCGCCTTTCGCCGCCCCTCAACCCCGAGCCGCTCGAGCTGGAGGAACGCCTCGTGAGCCGCCCGCACCGCCTCGTCGACACTTCCGAAGATGCCGTGGCGACCGACGAACGACTCCGCTGCCACCGGCGCCGCCGGGGTCGGGGGCGTCCAGGGAACGGTCGCCGGCGCCAGCGGGGCTGGGCCGGAGGCGGGAACGGCATTGGCCGCCGGCGCGGCGGCGCGCAGTTCGGCGATCACCTGGCGGACGATGCTCTGGATCTCGGTGGAGCAGGGGGCGGTGGCCTGGGCCATGGTGGGTCTCAACTTTCCTGGGCGTTACGGGAAAAGACGTTCTGGCCCCCGATGCGGACGCTGTCGACCAAGCCGATGACGACCGCGTCGATCGGGAGCGACTTCGTTTCGGGGGTGAGGCGGGCACTGGAGCCCTGAGTGACGAGGACGAATTGGCCTTCGCCGGCGCCGAGCGTGTCGACGGCGATGAAGGTCCGGCCGGTGGAGACGAGCCGGTCGCGGGCCTTGTCATCGAGCCGGTAGGGTTCGACGACGAGGAGTTTGTGGCCGGTCATCGACTCGGTCTTCTGCGTGGCCACGACCGAGCCGGTCACGAGCGCGACGAACATCAGGCACCTTCCTTCTGGACGAGGAGATCGCGGGTCTGACGAGCCACGACCAGCTCTTCGTTGGTGGGGATCACCCGGATCGTGACGCGCGAGTCGGGGGCGGAGATCGTCCGCTCCCCGCCCCCGGGCTGGCTCTTGTCGCCGGGATGGGCGTTGGCGGTGGCGTCGAGCTTGATGCCGAGATCCTCCAGGCCGCCACAGACTTCCGCCCGGACCAGCGGCGAGTTCTCGCCGATGCCGCCGGCAAAGGCGAGCTCGTCGAGGCCGCCAAGCTCGACGATGCCGGCGCCGAGCCAGTGGCGAATCGAGCCGACATAGACGTCGATGGCCGTTCGGGCCCGGGCATTGCCAGCGGCGGCCGCGTCCTCGAGATCGCGCATGTCGCCCGAGGTGCCCGACATTCCGGCGAGCCCGGCCTTCCCGGAGAGCTCAACGAGGAGATCCTCGAAGCTCCGGCCGGTCGCCTTGGCGACGTGGAGGAGGGCGAAGGGATCGAGGTCACCGGCACGGTTGTTCTGCGGCAGCCCCGACTGCGGGCTCATCCCCATCGACGTGCCGACGCTCTGCCCGTCGCGGATCCAGCAGACGCTGCTCGAGCCGCCGAGATGGCAGGAGACGGCGCGAAGAGGACGCTTGGCCTGCAGCTCCATGAGCCGGCCGGCGACATACCGGTGGCTCGCCCCGTGGAACCCGAACCGGCGCACCCGGAACTTCTCCACCCAATTTGTCGGCACCGCATAGAGGCCATTGCGATCGGGAATCGTGGCATGAAAGCCGGTCTCGAAGGCGGCCACGAGGGGCACACTCGGAAGTTTCTCACCCAACAGCCGCATCGCCTTGACGTACGGAGGATTGTGGGCCGGGGCGACCTCCCGCATCTCCTCCATGGCCGCCAGCACGTCGGGGGTGACGCGAACGACGCCGCTCACCCGCCCGCCATGCACCGCCTTGAATCCGACCGCGGCCACCTCGTCGATGCTCGTCAGCGGCCCGCCGTCGCCGGTGAGTTGCTCGAGGGCCGCCCGGAGGGCGACGGCGTGATCGGGGACCGGCATCACCGTCTCGATGTCCTTGCCGCCGGTACGGGCATAGACCCGACTCTCGGGGGCACCGATCCGCTCCACGCCACCGCGCGCCAGTTCCTTCTCGCCGCCGATCGTGGGGCGATCGGCGAGGTCGTAGAGCCGGTACTTGAAGCTCGTGGAGCCGAGGTTGGCAACGAGGATGATCATCGGTCGTTCCTTCGCAATCCGTTGGTGGGGCCCTGTCCGGGGCCGTCTCGGGGCGGGCCATCCGTGGCCTGCAATCCTTCTTGATGCTTCATCGCGATTCGATGGTTCTGGCCGCAATCCCGTGCAGGGAACGCTTCCCTGTCCGGGCGGGGGCCAGCGGCCCCCGCCCGCGACAGCGAACCATAAAAAACCCGGCCGACAGGCCGTTTGGACGGCGACTGTCCGGCCTCACGACATGTGGCCGCCGCTGCTTCAGGAGAAGAAGGCGGTCGTCAGGCTCTCGGCGGGGCGCGGGATGACGTGGCTGGCCACGAGCTCGCCGACCGACTGGGCGGCGGCCGCACCGGCCTCGACGGCGGCGCGGACGCTGCCGACGTCACCCTGCACGACGGTCGCCACGTAGGCACCGCCGATGCTGACGCGCTTGAGGATCTTCACGTTGGCCGCCTTGGCCATCGCATCCGTGGCCTCGACGAGGCCGATGAGTCCCTTGGTCTCGATCAAACCGATCGCAGTGTTCATCGCGAAATGTCCTGTGAAAAAGGGGGAAGGTAGGGGGAGATTCAAAATCACTCGACGCCGCCGCGGGCGCTGGCTGCCGAGGCCGGAAGGACGATGTCGATGTCTTCGTGCGGGCGGGCAATGACCTGCACGCTCACCACGTCACCGATCCGACCACCAGCCGCGGCACCGGCATCAATTGCCGCCTTCACCGCCGCCACGTCACCGGAGACGAACGCCGTCACCAGCGCGCTACCGATCTTGTCCCATCCGAGGAAGGTGACGTCTGCCGCCTTCATCATCGCGTCCACCGCCTCGACGAGCGTGACGAACCCCTTCGTCTCGATCATGCCGAGGGCTTCGATTTTCTTCGCCATCGTGAGCACTGCTCCTGTCGTGATCCGGGCAGTCTGCCCGGAGTCGCGTTCCATCGTCCCGGGGCCGTCCCCGTCGATCGCGCCGGCACGCGCCGGCTGGACGATCGGTTGAGTCGTTGCGGCAGGTGTGATCGGGAGGCGCTGCTGCGTCACCTTCCGGGCTGCCTTCTTTGCGGTCTTCTTGGCCACTGGTGGGCTCCGTGTCAGGTCTGCTTGATGAGCCGCACGCCGCTGGCGTGGTCGAGGTCGGCGGCATTGCCTTCGTCGGTGTCGATGTGAACTTCGAGCTTGCTCGTCGCATCGGCCCGCACGAGGAGATCGCGGAGGATCACGCCGCAGCCGCCGTCGATCGCCAGGCTCATCCGGTCGCCATCCTTGACGCCGAAAAACTCGGCATCGCCGTAGTTCATGTGGACGTGACGCTCGGCCCGGATCACCCCTTCGCCGAGCTCGACGGCGCCGGCCGGCCCGACGAGGACGCATCCCGGCGTGCCCGTGATCTTGCCGCTGGCCCGCACGGGGAGATCGATGCCGAGCGAGATCCCGTCGGTGAAGGCGAGCTCCACCTGCGAGGCCTTTCGAGTTGGCCCGAGGACGCGAACGGTGGGGAGCATCTTGCGCTTCGGGCCGACGATCATCACCGTCTCTTCCGCCGCATAGAAGCCATCTTGGTAGAGGTTTTTATGGGGCGTGAGCGTCCGCCCCTTGCCGAACAGCCGCTCGACATGGTCGTCGGTGAGATGGCAGTGGCGGGCGGAGATGCTGACGACGAGCTTCGGCTCGCTCCGTGCTTGCACTTGGCCAGTGACGAGAGCCTTGGCTGCTTCGGCGGCGATCTGCGACGGCGGGGCGCCGCGGCCGCGGAGAACGATCTCGCGAACGATCCGCTCGACGCTCGAGCGGTCGAGGCCGGCAGGAATCCCCGGAAAGGCGGAGGTGATCATGTGTGGCGCTCCCGTGGTGGCTTGGTGCGGTCGTCGCGGTGCGAATCGTGGTCGCCGTCGAGGGGCTCCAAGGGCGCCGGATCGACGACGACAAGGTCGACGCCGGCGGCCTTAATCTGCTGCCGCCATTCGGCCGAGAGGCCGGTGTCGGAGACGAGGAGATCGATCGAATCGAGCCCGGAGACAAACGTCAGGCTCTTGCGGCCGAACTTCGAGCTGTCGGCAACCACAAACACCCGCCCGGCGGCCCGGAGCATCGCCTGCTCGGTTTCCGCCAGGAGCAGATGGGCGTTGTAGAGCCCTTCGGCCGTGATCCCCGCCGCCGACAAGACCGTCGTCGTCACATGGAGCCGGCCGAGGAGTTCGTTGGCGTAGGGCCCGAGACAGACGCCGGTCCGTGGCGACACGTAGCCGCCGAGGAGAACGAGGTCGGCCCGTGATTCCGAGGCGAAGAGATTGGCCACCGGGAGGCTGTTGGTGACCACTTGGATCGACCGGCCGACGAGGAGACGGGCGACTTCGTAGGTGGTGGTGCCGCCGTCCAAAAGGACGGTCTCGCCATCGTCGATCCGCTCGGCGGCCGCCGCGGCGATCGCCCGCTTGGCAGCCCAGTGGGCCGGCTGACGCTCGTCAAACTCTGAGAGTCGGGCGTGGCCGCCAGCGTAGAGCACGCCGCCATGCGTCCGTCTTGCCGTTCCCTGCTCCTCGAGGGCGTCGAGATCGCGGCGGATCGTCGATTCCGACACGCCCAGCTCGCGCACGAGATCGTCGAGCGAGGCAAAGCCGCGCACGCGGACGAAATCGATCAAACGGCTGCGTCGCTGACGGGTCTGCACGCCCGGAATCTCCCCCTGGGAGATCGCATTATGATTGAAAGCGACCATGAGTCAATTCGATTCGTGGGCAAAAACGATCGCGCGGCCATCGCAGATGATGGTTTTCAGTCCTGTTTCCGTCAAGCGATCCCGTCGATTCGGCTTGAATCTGCCGACTGCGGGGTTTGTTCTGGGTGCGTCAAAGAATAGGCCACGTTTTTGTGGCAGGCTGAGGAAGGCCTTGTCGCCGCCAGTGACGGAAATCGCTTACGATTCGGTCATGGGTGTGGTGCGCATGGCGATCGACGTCGTGGAGCGGGGGTGCCATCCGGCAAACGCCCCCGGTGATGGCGTCCCCCTCGTCGAGATCATTCCCCTGGCCTGGGGGGAAGCATCGCGGTCCCTCGCCGCTGCGGTGGCCGCTTCATGCGGGCTCCGCCCGGAAGGCTTTCTCGCCGAGTTCACCAGCCGGCCGGGGCGCCGGGTCCATGGCTGGGGAGCGGTGGTAAGAACCGAGGGATCCCCTCCATCGAGCTTTTCGCCCGCCGATCCGCCTACGGGCCTCGCCGGTGTGATCCTGTTGCTCGAATCGACCCCCGCGGGAGAAGGATCCCCGCGGCTCTCGGTCCCTTGGCTCCTCGTGCGTCCGGCGAGCCGCCGCTCAGGCGCGGGGCGGGCCCTCGTTGCGGCCGCGCTTGGTCATGCCGAGCGTCTCGGAGCGAGCCGCGTCACCATCGACACCCTCGACCGCTGGCCGGAGGCGGTGGCGTTCTGGCGGGGGGTGGGGTTCAGGCCGGTCGGTCCCACGCCGTGACGTGGCCAAGCAGGTGATGTTCCAGAGCCGATTGCCCAAGCCCGTAGCGAACGGCACGGGGATCTTCTGGTCGTCGGCGTCGGGGTGCGTCATCATCGTGGTAGGTGAGTGGCCAGGATGGGAGTTCAAGCGGAGGCGGCTGCGGCAATGAGGAGGGCCCCGAGGCAAGACACCGGCCGCGGTTCATCGCAGAATCGGTCGGAGTTCGCTCCCGGCCAAGGGACGAGTTTCTCACTCTAGCTGCCCGTGGAAAAAGTCATCCATGACCTTTTTCCACTTGAGACACCCCCAAAAAAGCCGAGGTTTTTCGGGGGTGTTCGCCGCCGCATCCAGCGGCGGGCACTTTATCCACAGCCTGCTAGACGCCGACCACCATCGAGCCGTCCAGAAGACTGTGCTGCCGGCGGGCGTGATGCCGATTGACCGGTGAAAATCCTGTCGCGGCTTCGGGGGGGCTCGTGACATCCGGTTCTCTGGCTCAAACGTGGCTTCGGGGGCGCCCGTGCCCCGTTTCCAAGCCTGCGGTAGCATGGAGTTGGGCCGGCGGGTTCTCGATTCCCTAGCCCGGGATTGCTCCTGCGGGATGAGGGGGGATTACATGAAGTCAACGATTGGTGACGGACGTTTCACGGGGAGGATGCTCGCGGCATTCGTGGCGATTGTGGCTGTCATGGTGACGGCGGGGGGTGCCCCGCGGGCCCACGGCGACGAGAACGAAGCGCCGAGTCGACGCGAGGCAAAGCCAAGCCGACCGAGGATGGAGCCGATGCCACCGAGAGCGGAGACTCCACCACGTCGCCCCTTTGACGAAGCTGACGACGGGGATGAGCCTCGCGGCGATGCCGCCGCCAACCGGGCAGTCGACCGTGCCCGCCCGGCTGCAAGTCCACGCCGGCTCGGCACGACTTTCGCGCCGGTTCCCGATGCCGTCCGCGAGCAACTCGATCTCCCCGACGGGGTCGGCCTGCTCCTCGATGCGATCGAGCCGGGAAGCCCCGCCGCCGCGGCCGGCCTGAAACGCTTTGACATTCTCACCCGCTTCAATGACCAGATCGTCTGCAACGCTGATCAGCTCGCCACGCTCATCAAGCTCCGCAAGCCTGGCCCCGTGTCGATGACGATCCTCCGCGGCGGAAAGGAGCGGAAACTCCAAGTGACGCTTCCGCAGGCCGATCCGGCCGAGGAGCGGGCGCCGCTTGCCGAGGCGCCCGGACTGCCGCCTGGCTTTCCACCGGGATTCGCTCCGGGCGCTGGAAACCTGCCTGGCGATCTCCAGAAACAGATGGAGGATCTTGCCCGGCAACTGCAAAAGCAGCCCTTCGGCGCCGGAGCTGGCCGCTCGCGGACAACCAGGATGTCGGTCTCGCCGCAGGGAAACGAGCGGATCGACACCGAGTCAGACGGCACGACGACGATCGAGATCCGCCAGTCGGCTGGAAAGTTCACCGTCGAAATCCGGGGCGCCGCCGGCGCGAAGATCCACGCCGGGAGGCTCGACACCGATGCCGACCGGCGCCGTGTGCCGGAGGAGTTTCGGGGTCGCGTCGAGCGGCTCTTGGAGGAGATCGGCGGAGCCCGTCGGTAGCCGAGGGATGTTTCTGTTTTCCGGAGAACGTCGATGACCATGCCTGTCTCCCGCCGCCGGTTCCTCGGCGCGTCGGCCGTCGTTGCTGCCGGAGCCGTCGCCGGCCCGGTCCGTGCCGCGGACACCTCGCGGGCCGCCGCCGATCCGGCGTACACGATCCGCAACCATGGCATCCGCCACACCGTCATGGGGTGGTGCTTCAATCCGATGGACACCCTCGAGCTTGCCCGGCATGCGAAGGCGATCGGCCTGGAGGGGATCGAGGGGATCGACCGGAAGTTCTATCCCGAGGTCCAGAAGCTCGGCCTCGCGATCTCGCTCGTCGGCAGCCACGGCTTTGCCGAGGGGCCGTGCAATCCGAAGTTCTTCGAACAGTCCGTCGCCAAGCTCGCCGAGGGGATCGAGGTCGCCAAGCAGGTCGGCTCGAAGAAGGTGATCACGTTCACCGGGATGCGCTTCGAGGGGATGGATGACGAGAAGGCCGCGGCCGACTGCATCGCCGCCTGGAAAAAGGTCTTGCCGCAGGCGGAGGCCGCCGGCATCACGCTCTGCCTGGAGCATCTCAACTCCCGCGACAGCTCGCATCCGATGAAGGGGCATCCCGGCTATTTCGGCGACGACGTCGACTTCTGCGTCGACCTCGTCAAGCGTGTCGGCTCACCCAACTTGAAGCTGCTCTTCGACGTCTACCACGTGTCGGTGATGAACGGCGACATCATCCGCCGGCTCCGTCAGCACGCCGACTCGATCGGCCATGTTCACACCGCCGGCAATCCCGGCCGGGGTGAACTCGATGACACGCAGGAGATCGACTATCCGGCCGTGATGCGGGCGCTCTCGACAATCGGCTACCACGACTTCGTCGCCCATGAGTTCCTCCCCACCTGGGATGACCCGATCCTTGCCCTCCGTCACGCGGCGATGGTCTGCGACGTGTGAAGCGGCCGCGGTCCGGCGTCGAGCGGTGACAGCCGTCAGGCGGGCTTCATCCCTTCCATCCGCCGCCAGGCGCTCAGTTGCCCGAGATGCATCATCATGTGGCCGCCGGCATAGAAGCCGTGGATCGAGCCGAGCGTGGGGAAGAGCTCGAGCATCCGCCCTTCGGCGGGGTTCGCGTTTTGCATCGTCTCATCAGACGCCGAGCGGAGGGCAGAAATCGCCTCCTCACAGCCGGTCCGGAAGGCCTTCACGACCTCGCTCATCGACGGATAGATCGTGCCGGCGGAATCGTCGACGCAGGTCGCGTCCTTGGAAAACACCTTTTCAAACGACGCCGGCGGGAGGGTGGGGCTGCCGCCGAGTTGCTTCGTGATCCGCGGGCCATAGAGGGCCAAATGCCCGAGGGTGAAGGCGGGGTGATTCGACTCGACGGTCGTGCCGCCGACCGTGGCGAAGCGGGCGAAACGATCGGTCGGGATCTCTTTGAGCAACCGGTCGGCGTAATTGAGCGAGAGCTGGAGGCTGTCGGCGATCGAGTTGCCAATGGAACGGGCCATGAGGGACTCCTTGGGGGGGTCAGCGGGGCGTGAATCGGGCAATTGCGGTGGGAAGGGCGTCGCACTCGGTGGCGAACACGCGGGCGGCGAGCGACGAAACCGTGTCGTCCGGGAGCACGGGGACAGTCGCCTGGAGGAGGATCCGGCCGTGGTCGTACTGGTCGTCGACGAGATGGACCGTGCAGCCGCTCACCGTGCAGCCGCGCTCGAGGACCGCACGGTGGACGTGGTCACCATGAAAGCCCTTCCCGCCAAAGGCCGGGAGGAGCGAGGGGTGGATGTTGATCACCCGCCCGGCGAAGTCGGCCGGGATGGCGAGGAGGTGAAGAAAGCCCGCCATGACGACGAGGTCGGGGGAGGCCCCCCGGCAGACCGCGAAGATCGCCTCGCTCCAGGCGGCGGTGGATCGCCCGTCCCGCGGCAATACCTCGACGGGGATCCCGGCGCTTCTGGCGATCTCGACGCCGCGGACATCGGGCCGGCTCGAAACGACGACCGCCACCGTGGCGGCGAGTCTTCCGGTGGCGATCCGATCGAGAAGGTTTTCGAGGGTCCGGCCGGAGCCCGAAAGGAGGACGGCAAGGCGGCGGGGGGCGCTCATTCGCTCTCCCCCGCTGGCCGGCGTGGCCGGAGCCGGATCGTGAGGGAATGGCCGTCGACGTCGATCGTCTCGGCGGTCGCCCCCGCCTGGCCGGCCCCGAAGTCGATCGCCGCGGCGAGGGTCTCGGCGGCGATCGACTCGCGGTGAAGCTCGAGGGCGCTTCGCAACTCGGCCGACTCGGTCTCGAAGGCAAGGTCGACGGTATCGGTGAACTCGAGGTCGAGCGCTTTCCGCGCCGTCTGCACGGCGTGGACCACCTCGCGGGCGAGCCCCTCGGCGATGAGCTCCGGCGTCAGTCCGGCGGCGATGACGACCACGGCCCGTGGCCCCTCCGCCGCGGCCCAGCCCTCGCGGGGCGTCGTCCGGATGAGGACGTCGTCGCGCTCGATTGCGGCGGTGCCGCCGGGAAGGGAAAGCTCGACGCGGCCATCGCGGGCGAAGCCCGCCAAGAGCGACTGGGCATCGGCCTTGGTGAGCGCGTCGCGGGCCTGGGGAAGGAGCTTGCCGAGCCTCGGCCCGAGCTTTTTCAGATCGGGGAGGACGCTCCGCGTGATATAGCGATCGGGCTCGCGGCAGATCTCGAACTGCTTCACGTTGAGCTCGTCACAGACGAGGTCGCCATGCGCCGCAAGCCACGCGGCGTCGTCGGGGGAAGCATCGGCAAGGATCACCTCGACCTTCGAAAGCGGCTGCCGCACTTTCAGCTTCGCACTCGCCCGGGCCGCGCGACCGAGCGACGCCACGTCACGCACCAGCGTCATCCGGCGAACGAGATCGGCATCGAGGAGGCCGGGCAAGCCCTGCGGATAGTCGACGAGGTGGACGCTCTCGGCCACCATGTCACCGAACGGGCCGACGGCGAGGTTCTGCCAGATCGTCTCGGTGACGAAGGGGACGAACGGGGCGGCGAGCCGGACGACGCCGAGGAGCGTCTCGTAGAGCGTCCAGTAGGCGTCGAGCTTGTCGGGATTACCCTGCGGACTGTCGGCCCGGCCGGCCCCCCAGAAGCGGTCGCGGCTGCGGCGGACGAACCAGTTGCTCGAGGCATCGACGAGCGCCGAGATCATCCCGGCGGCGGCGAAGTGGTCGAAGGAGTCCATCTTTTCGACGACGCCGGCCGCCGTGGCGGAGAGCTCCGCGAGCATCCAGCGGTCGAGCTCGGAGCGCTCGGCCACCGGTCGCCAACCGCGGGCCTTGGCCAGATCGGCGTGATCGAGGCTCCCTGGCTCGTCGAGGAGCTTGCCTGGATCGAAGCCGTCGATGTTGGCGTAGATCACGAAAAACGAATAGACGTTCCAGAGCC
>CAJBCV010000338.1 GCA_903951635.1 uncultured Planctomycetaceae bacterium | reverse complement strand
TGCGGAGCGAGCGGTCAGCCGCGTGGCCGCACCGCCCCCTGGACGCGCCCCGGGAGCCCCATGATCCGCAGGAAGCCCTCGGCGTCGGTCTGGTCATACGAGCCGCCCCCTTCCATCGACGCGATCGCCGCGTCGTAGAGGCTGTTGGGACTCGTCCGGCTCTTCACGAGCATGTTCCCCTTGTAGAGGTTCAGCTCGACGGTGCCGGTGACCGGCTTTTGCGCCTCGCGGATGAAGGCCGAAAGGGCGTCCATCTTCGCGCAGTACCAGAAGCCGTAATAAACCATCTCCGCCACCTCCGGTGCGATCCGGTCGCGGAGGTGGACGAGGTCGCGGTCGAGGGTGAGTTGCTCGACGAGCCGATGGGCCTCGTAGAGGAGCGTCATGCCCGGTGCCTCGTAGACGCCGCGGCTCTTCATGCCGACGAACCGGTTCTCGACGATGTCGGAGCGGCCGACACCGTTGCGGCCGCCGATCGTGTTGAGCTCGAGGACGATCTCGTGGGGCGCGAGTTTCTTGCCGTTGACCTTCGTCGGCACCCCCGACTCGAAGTCGATCCGCACCGTTTCCGGCTTCTCCGGGGCCTGTTGCGGCGAGACCGTCATCCCGAACTCGACCAGCTCGAAGCCGTCGGTCGTCATCTCCTCGAGGAGACCTGCCTCGTAGCTGGTGTGGAGACAGTTCTCATCGGAGCTGTAGGGCTTCCCCTTCGAGGCCTTCACGGGGATGTCACGCTCGTCGCAGAAATCGATGAGCTCGGTGCGGCCGGGGAAGCGCTCGCGGAACTCGCGGATCCGCCACGGGGCGAGGACGGCGATCTTCGGATCGAGCGCCTCGGCGGCGAGTTGGAAGCGGCACTGGTCGTTCCCCTTGCCGGTGGCGCCGTGGGCGAACACCGAGGCCCCCTCGCGGTGGGCGATGTCGACGATCACCTTCGAGATCAGCGGTCGGGCGATCGACGTACCGAGGAGGTAGGTTCCCTCGTAGCGGGCCTGCCACTGAAGGACCGGGAAGGCGAAGTCGCGGCAGAGTTCCTCGCGGACATCGACGATCTCGGCGTGGATGGCACCGCAGGTGCGGGCCTTGGCGAGCGTCGCCGCCCGGTCCTCGCACGGCTGGCCGAGGTCGACGTAGACGGCGATCACGTCATAGCCGCGCTCGATGAGCCAGCCGAGGATCACGGAGGTGTCGAGCCCCCCCGAATACGCCAGCACGCACTTGGTCCGCTTTCCGCTCACGAAGATTCCTCGCTCGAGTGATGGTTCGATTCGCCGCCGCCCGGTTCCCGGTCGTTCCGAGATCGGCATTTCCCCCTTCGGCCGTGAGCCGGAGGGGCGTCAGACTTCCTTGACGAGGGCCATATTATGGCCTCCCGTCCCGAAGCCGACACCCGCCACGAAGACGATTCTGTCTCCTTTGGTCAGCCGCCCGCCAGAGAGCCCCCAGGCGGTGACGTGCGCGAAGAGGGCATCGACGTCGGTCGAGACCGTGCCGGCCAGCGGCGTCACGCCCCAGTAGAGGGCCATCTGCCGGAGGGTGGTGACATGGTCGCTGACCCCGACGGTCGGCACCGCGCCGCGACGCTTCGAGCGGGCGATCGCCGTCGCCCCGGTGCGGCTGGCAACGACGACGAGGCGAGCCCCGATGTCGGCGGCAATCCGGCCGGCGCCGTCAACGACCGCCTGGGTGATCGGATGAAGCCCCTCCGGGGTGACCTCCGGCGTCGCCGCATCGACGGCGGCCGCCAGCCACGGGGCCCGCTGCCGCTCCTCGAGCGACGACCAACGGTCGGCAAGATACTGCGACTCGGTCGCCCGGGCGATCCGTCGCATCATCTCGACGACGAGGCGCGGGTGGTCGCCGATCGCCGTTTCGCCGGAGAGCATGCAGGCGTCGGCGCCGTCGAGGATCGCGTTGGCGACGTCGGTCGCCTCGGCCCGCGTCGGCCGGCGCGAATGCTGCATGCTGTCGAGCATCTGGGTGGCGACGATCACCGGCTTTTGATATCGCTGACAGACGCGGATGATCCGCTTCTGCACCATCGGCATCGTGGCGACGTCGATCTCCACGCCGAGATCGCCGCGGGCGACCATGACGACGTCGGCCGCCTCGACGATCGCCTCCATGGCGTCGACTGCCTCGCGTTTCTCGATCTTGGCGACGACGCGGGCCAACGAGCCGCGCGTCCGCAGAAGTTCCTTGAGCAGGCGGACCTCGACCGGCGAGCGGACGAACGACAGACTGACGAAATCGGCCCCGGCGCCGGCGGCCCACTCGGCATGCTCCCAGTCGGCGGAGGTCATGGCGGCGACGGAGAGCTTCACGCCGGGGAGATTGACCCCCTGTCGGCTGCGGACCGTGCCCCCCTGAACGACGCGGCAGACGACGCTGTCGGGGCGACGCTCCTCGACGACCAGCGCCACCGTGCCATCGGCGAGCATGACCGGATCGCCGGGCCCGAGTTCGTCGACGAGCGGCGCGTAGGTGGTCGTGAAGGTGTCGGTGGTCGATTCGCCGCTCCCACGGACGAATCGCACCCGCCCCCCCTCGACACACTCGACCCCGCCCCCGGGAAGCTCCCCGAGGCGGATCTTCGGACCGGCGAGGTCGACAAGAACGCCCACGGGGCGGACCAACTCGTCGGACATCCGCCGCACCCGGTCGAGCGTCGCCTGGTGCTCCGCCACCGAGCCGTGGGCCATGTTGAGGCGGAAGACGTCGACCCCGGCCTGGATGAGGCCGCCGATCGCCTGCTCCGACGAGGAGGCGGGGCCGAGCGTGGCGACGATCTTCGTGCGGACGAGCTCCGGATCAGCGCCGTGCCGGCGCGCCACGCCAGTATCGGCCGAGGCGCGGAAATCGCGGGGAGAATCGGGCGAGGGAGTGGACATCGAGCCCTCCGGAGGCAGGAAAGGGCAGGGCAGGCGAGGCGGGCGTGACGGGGGAGAGCCTACCGCGGGAGCCCGCGGGCGCGAATCAGGGACGCATCCGCCGCCCCCTGCGACGGGTGTCAGCTCGCAGCAAACCCGTCCTCCCCCAAGCCTAGCGACCGGGGATCATCATCGACTCGACCACCGTGTCGGGGTGGCAATCACAATCCGATGAACTCCCACACCGCGACGCCACGGCCGCGAGAAGGTTTGTGATCTGTCCTGGCGACAGCCCCGTACGGACGAGAAACACGAGACGCTTCCCGCAATCGAGTGCCAAAGAACATCGATCAGGGTGTCGCCGGTCGGCAACGACACGGAGCGCTCCCAGCGTCGAGATCGGAATCCGATTGCCATCGAGCAACAGAAACCCATTCTTCGCCTCGACCACGCGGACCCGATTGCGCAACGAATCCCAGGCGAGGACCGCAAAGACAAAGAGCTTGATGGCGATGAGCGTGGCGATGAGGTTTCCGAGAGCCACCGTCGGCGGATACCACCACGGTGGGCGACCGACGACCTCGATCCCCAGAAACACCCACGGCCACATCGGCCACGATGGGGGACGTCCGAGGGAGCACCACGGCACCGGTGGTCGCCATCGAAGCACCCAGCCATCGGGCCGATCCTCGATGTCCCAAGAGTCAGGAGGCAACTTCGTCAGGTCGAGCATGGTGTCTCCCGGAGGAGCGTTGGCGCAGACTCCGCCGCCCCACCGGCAGCGTCGATCCACCGTGCCTCCCGCCGCGTCTCTCCCTGACCCGCGTCGAGTTCGACTCGCGCCCGAAGCGCTTCCAAAAGTTGTCCTGCAGCTTCGGGGGACATTCCCGGCCTACCGACGAGGACGACTTCCGAAACGCTCATGCCCGAGAACACGATGCTCGCCCTACCGCGGCGGACATGGCGGTCTGACAGCCGCAGCGACTTCAGACACGCCGCCGGGTAGATGCCGGACGGTGTGAAGACGCGGTTCTCGCGGACACTCACGAGGGCTTCGGAGTTGAGGCCGACCTCACAGCAGCAATATTGCCGCAAGCCCTCGAAGCACAGGCCGAGCAGCGGGCCGATGGCATATCCCCAACGGTTCGGCCAACCAAACCAAAACTGGAGGCCGTAGGTCACGGCAAGGATGGAATACACGAAGGTCAGGGCCGACCTTGCCCCGACGATCGAGCCGGGTATGCGCCCAAAGAGCAGCGGCCACCCCGGGATCGCGGGGGTGGGTGGCGCACGGTAACGCAGATCCCAGCCATCGGGATGATCGACGATCGTCCATGAGTCTGGTTTCAGCCGGCTCGGATCAGTCGCCATCAGCACCTCCGATCGATTCTCCCCGCCCCGTGCGCAGCCGGTTCCTCGCGCACCCTTCTTGGGGAGTCTACCCCGCCCCCCAATCTCCTTGCGATGAGAGACACAAGAGGCACTGAAACCACGGCACCCGCTACACTCCGCTTCATGAACGCCCCATCCAACAGGCCCCGCACATCTTCCTGGCACGGCCGCCGTGTGATCGTCGCCGGGGGGACCAGCGGCTTCGGGCTCGTTCTCGCTCGCCACCTCCTCGAGGCCGGTGCGAGCGTGCTGCTCGTGGGCCGGTCGGCCGATGGCGTTCGTCGGGCCCTCGAGCGGCTCCCCGAGCC
>CAJBCV010000337.1 GCA_903951635.1 uncultured Planctomycetaceae bacterium | reverse complement strand
GAATCGTGGGGGAGGGTCGGATCGGCGAGCCGCTCGAGGGTGACGGCGGTCTTACGGGGATCGAGCGCCTCGGGAGTGGCCGCCGGGAGCGTTGCCCGGCAGCCTGGAATCGGGGTGACGATGGCACTGGTGCCCGGCTCGGGAGCGGCCTGGAATCCCTTCGCCGACGCCCCGTCGGGCTTCACGAACATCCACTGATTCGCCTTGAGGGACGACTGTCCCTGGGGGAAGGGAAACGCTCCGCCGCAGCGCAGACGCCAGATCGGATCCCCCGACACACGGCGGCCGAGATCGACCGCGTCGGGGGTCGCCCCGCGGAGGTTGGCATCGACCGGCTCTGCCGAGCCCGCCGGGCCGCTGTTGAAGCGGGCATCCCAGGGATGGTGAAGGACGACGAACAGCTCCCCCTTCTTCGCGTCGGCATCCTCCCAGGCGAGTGTCTGCGTGATCACCACCTCCGGCCGCTCGGCCCCCCACACGGTCGCCGCGTCGGTGTCCTTCGTGGCCGGGTCGCCGTCGATGTCCCAGCCGTCGAGCAGCTCGGTGTCGTATTCGTAGCGGCTCATCGTCGAGTCGGCGTCTTGATACTCGATCACGTTGGCGGCCCACTGGGCGCAGTGGCCGGCGATGTCGGGGGAGGGATTCATGCCCGGCAGCGTCGAGAGCGCCACGGCCGCCATGTAAAGATCTTTGAAGAACAGCCGCCGCTGCCCGCGGCGCCCCTCCACCGGCCGCGTGACGTCCATCCGCAGGCCAGCGGCAAACTCCGCCGGGAGGAGATTGTTGGGGGGGCGGGTGCCCTGGCTGACGGCGTTCCAAGCCCCGTCGGGAAAGTGTTCGTGGAGGAGCTCAGGGGGAATGGCGGCGAAGTAGTCGTAGATCCGAAGGGCGGCGTCGCCGAGGAGGCCCGCGGTATCCCAGCTGTCGCTCGTGACGGCCAGCCGCGACGCCTCCGCCTGCGAGCCGAGGAGCGCTGCCATCCGTTGCGGGAGGAGCATCGTGTCGTCGTCGTAGGGACGGAGGACACGCTCGAGCTCCGCCGGCGAGAAGGGATTGTCGGGGATCGGGCTCGGCCCCCGGCCGGCGGTGCGGGGATCGTTGAGCTCGGTGCGACGGCGGTCGTAATCGAGCTGGAGCTCGTAGGGATCGTCCTGAAACTCGCTCGTCGTATCCCCCTTGGCGTAGGCGAGGCTCGGCACCGGCCCGGTGGAAGGGGTGGCGAAGGTCTGCAGGCGCCCCTGAAGATCGACGGCCCAGTCTCGGTTCCCCGCCGGCACGGCCAGCAGTCCCGCTTCGTTATCCTTGCTCGCCGGATCGTCCTCGCCGTTGCGCCCCGGCAAGGCCACGCGGGCGACGAGATCGGCGAGTGTGTCGCTTTTCACGATCGGCTCCGGGCCGTCGTTGGCCCGCCATCCGTAGCGCCCCTCGATCTCCTGGCCCGGCGGATACTTCAGCGGCAGGAGCCTGTCGCCCGGCCTGGGGGCCGATGCCGAGAAGAGCGTCTCCGGGGTGCGACCGCCGAGGAGAAGATTCAGCCAGGGGTTGTCGCCGGCAGGGTCGGCGCTCGAATCGGCGAGCGTCTGAAAGACGGTCCGGCCGTTGATCTCGGCGGTGCCGTAGCCGCTGCCGAAAGGGAGCGGCGAGGGGAAGGAGACGAGATCGCGGATCGAGCCGTGGGCGTTGACGTTGAGCCGGCCGTCCATGTCGAGGATCAGGCAGGAGATGTCGACGCGGATCGGCAGCCCGTCGGCCCCGCGGATCGTCGGGAAGCCGGGATCGAAGAACCAGCCATCGTGGACGCCGTCGTTGTCGTTGTCGGCCCGATCATCGACACCGTCGCCGTCGAGGTCGTCGTTGGTCGTGTTGTCGTCGTGGAGCGCGGCCGTGGCCTCGATCCGGAACATCGACGGCCTGATCACCTTCGAGCGCGCCTGGTGCTCCGGATCGGGCTCGACATGGGCGAGGAAGGCGTTGGCGGGAAAGTCGTAGGCATCCCACGCCTCGTTGAGCGTCGCCACGCCGGCGTGCGGGCGGCCATTGACGAGGAACGGCGTCCCGGCCGGTGGGGCCTGGAAGGGGAGGCCCGCCCCCGGCCGCTCGATCGGCGGCCCGAGCGTGCCGATGCACAGCCGGAGGCCGTCGGCGCCGGAGGGCTCGGCACGGAGGATCGGATGGCTCGTCACGGCTCCCTGTCGCGGGCGGAGCGTGAGGATCCGACCACTCAAATGGGCGAACGGGAGCGGCGATGGCGGGGGTTGGGACTCGGAGCCGAGGGTGACGGTGAGCGTGCAGAACGGCCCCGCCACCTCGGCAGCCGACACGGTTCCCTCGAGGGGCGGCTCGTTGCCGTATTGATCGACGAGGAGTGATTCGAAGTGAAGCGCGTGGGTCGTGCCGCTCGTGCTCAGGCTCGCCGGCTCACGCCCCGAAAGGAGCGGATCGCGGCGACCACGGAGGAGGAGAAGGGCCGATTCCTCGAGGAGGTGTTCGGTGGGGAGCCGCGCCTCCGATACGCCGGCCGAGAGCTTGGCGAAGGCGCGGGCCGTCGTCCGTGCCCGGCTCGCGGTGACCACGTAGGTGATGCCCAGGAGCATGAACAGCGTCAGCATGCTGAGCACGACGAGCAACAGCACGCCGCGACGGTGTCGAGAATGGTTGGGATGGGGAATGTGCATGGAGATTCAGCGGGCGTACTCGTCGGCCCCCTGCAGCGTGACGGTGTATTCGGTGGCCGAGATCGCGTCGGGGAGGAGATAGGCGTTCCGAGGGAGCGTCGTCACGTCGAACCGAGGATTCCCTTCGAGCGCCACCGTCGCTCCGCCGCCGGCCCGATCGAGGTCGGCTTGGACGAGACGGTGAACTTTCGGCGGGATGACCGGATCGGTCGTCGTCCCGGCCAGGAGCAGCCATCCTCCGACCTTCACCACCTCCTTGTCGGCCCGGCCCGCGACGAGCGTGCCGGTCGACCACTCGAGCCGATCGGCGGCCGTGAGCTTGAGGTCGGCTGGAAGCACACCGGCCGGTGGCGGCATCACTCCCGGCTCCCGCTTGTGGCAGACGACGATCGTCAGTGTCGCCTGCTGCGAGGGCTCGAACGGCGTGGTGAACGGATGGGTGAGGAGCGCGAGCCAGGTGGTGCGGCCCTGGAAGGCACGCACCCCGGCGGTAAACCGGTTGCGCGGCAGTTGGTCGTCGCGCTCGGGGGCCGCGGTGGCGAGGTCGTCGCGGGTTTCGAAGGCATAGCCAGCGCTTGGCCAGCTGCGGGGCCGAGCGCTCGGAGTGTCGGGGACGCAGAGCGCGCCGCCTGCACGGAGCACGGCCGGATGGAGCCCCGAAGCCGCCGGCCAGACTCCGCTGGCCGAGCCGATCGGATCGAAGATCAACGGTGGTGGAGGGCAGTCGCCGCCAGTGGGGCCGGTGAGCGCGTCGAGCCTCGTCAAGCCGAGGGTGAGGGCGTCGGCCCGGGCGTTTTCCGTGACGGTGCCGATCTGGTCGTAGACGATGCTGCGGGCGGCGGAGGCTCGGCCGGCGACGATGAGGCCGAGGACGCACGTCAGCCCGATGGCGAGGATCCCGATCGAGATCAGCACCTCGAGAAGCGTGATGCCGCGACGGCTCACCCGATCACGGGGCAGACCGGACGAAGGTTTGGGAGTCGCGGGCATTGGTCACCGGCAGGTTCTGGATGTGGAGCGCCGGGGGAACCGACCGCGCCAGACCGGTCTTCGGATCGATGGCGATCCACATGGAGTCGGCGTACTGCCAGTTGGCCCCGGGGCTCGCTTCCGTCGGTGTCGGGTTGTAAGGGAGCCCACAGCGGTCGATGCGGCCGACGAGCAACAGAATCGGCCCGCGCACCGGCACGCTCGCTTCCGCCACCGGCCCAGAAAGCGCCGTATTGAGGAACACCACCTCGGTCACGGCGCCCGCGCCATCGAACATCATCGCGAGTGCCTGACCGGCATTGTATCCGGGGAGGGGGGGGTAGCCATCATCCCCGGCAAGGTGGGCGGGGCCGAATCGCTCCGTCCCCACGCCCGACCAGGCGAGGTCAATCGCCATCCCGTTGCCGAGGGATTCGAGGCCCCCCATCGGCGCCGGTTTCCGGTGAATCGTGAAGCTGTGCCAAGTCGTCGAGCCGCCAGCGAGCGACGGCGTCGGCCAGAGGGTGTTGGCGGGCGTTTGCCCCGCTTCGGGGCGGAGGCGGGCCTGGTAACTGTCGCCGGCGTGGCTGGGGTCGCGCTGGAGCGTGAACAGGTCGGCGCCGTGGCCGATTTGGATCAGATCGCCCTCGGAGACCAGCGGGCGCGGGCCGGTCCCCGGTGCGGAGAGCGCGGCTTGCAGGGCGGACATCTGCGCCACGTCGGCCCCGCCGCGCGAGAAGGTGAGCCGGACCGGATCGGAAGGGCTTGTCGGCCGCGTGAGGCTGACTGCCGCGGTGAAGGTGTCGCCACGGTAAGGCTCGGGACGCTGTGCGATCGAGAGGTCGATCGCGGCGACGCCTGAGAGCGGCTCGATCCATACTCCTGCCGCCGTGGCGCGTCCAAGGGCCGTCGCCTGCGACTGGGCGACGAGGCTCGACACCGCCGCCGCCGCCCGTCGCCCGGCCCGCGCTGATTCGCCGTTGGAGAACGCCGGGAGGACCGTGACGGAGAGCAGGCCGAGGATCGACACCACGACGAGGAGTTCGATGAGCGTCATGCCACGATAGGGAGACTGGCTTCCGCCTCGCTGATTCAGCTGCATTCCCCGCTCCATTGTGACTGGCTCCTCGGAATCGCTCTCGCTTCGTCGGCGTCGGTCGGTACGCCCTCGTCGTCGTCCAATGACGGCTACAGATCGTTCGTGTTGATCGCCGGGAACAGAGGCGCGAACTTCGCCCCCGGAGCGAAGCGCCCCTTCCACGGAAGCCCGTCCGCAGTCGCCTGGCCGGTGACATCGACGGCCGATCCGCCGAGAACAGGCTGGATCGGGGCGGTGTTGCCTGTGGCACCGACCGCCGGCAACGTCAGAAAATCGGAAACGGCCGTGCCGGGAAGTAGGCTGTCGGCCGACAGGGCTTTGCCTATTCCTTTGTGGCCGTTGGGGATCTTCAGGCCAGGGTGATCAAACGGTGCCCGTTCATGGGCCACACGAGGATCGGTGAGCGACCGGAGGAAGGCGGCCAAAGCCTGGATCCGCTCCCGATCGCCGTTGATCTCCTCGATCACTTCGATGTCGGGATCCCCCTCGAAGCCATGAGCTCGGTTCCAATCGGTGAAGTCGCCGCCGCGGGCGTAGAACTGCACGACCTGCTCGAGCGTCAGTTGCCCGCCGTTGTGGAAATAGGGGCCAGTGAGATCGATGTTCCGCAGGGTCGGCACCTTGAACGATCCCTTCACCGACAGCCTCTCGCCGGGCTTGGGGTCGGTACCGGGCCTGATGACGAAGCTGCGGGAGTCGAACGTCGGCCCGATCTTGTCGACGTCGGAGGAGACGCCAGTGGCCTGGGCCGAGAAGGAAAGGGGATTGCCGAAGGGGTCGGTGCCACCGACGCCGACATCCTCGATCGCCGGTCGAACGCTGATGTTGTAGAAGCCGGCGTCGTAGAGCGCCGCTCCCTCCCGCATCCACATCCGCTCGATAAGCTCGTACTTGGCGACGCCGCTTCCGCGTGTGAGTTCCTCGAGGGAGCGGATCGAGGCGCCGGTGAACTCGGGGCCCGAGTGGCAGTTGATGCACTGCCCTTCGTGGATGAACAGCGACAGCCCGAGCCGCTGGCGGGCGTCGAGGGCGGTGTCGTCTCCCTCCATGAAGCGGTCGAAGGGGGTCTGGTCGGAGACGAGCGTCCGCTCGTACATCATCACGGCCAGGCCCCAGATGAGGGAGAAGTTCGCCTCGGTCTGCGTGTAGGCGACGCCATCGACGAGGACGGGTGAGCCCGGTGCTGCCCACCACTGCGGGGTGAAGGCCTGCTGGATGAGCGTCTGGTATTTGACCTTCAGCCCTTTCTTGAGCGCCGTCGGCGTCGAGAAGGCATACGCGCCAAGGACACTGTCGGCAGCCGAGACGTCCTGGAGCGCCAGTGGCGTCGATCCGAGGAGCTTCCGGCCGAGCGCTCTGAAATCCCGGCTCTGGGCCGACATCTCGCTGATGCTCAGGGCGGGCCCCACGGCCTGCGAGGCGAGGCTCGCGTTGTCGATGGCGACACGGACCTCCGTGAGAATGCCATTGGCAAACTTCATCACGCGGGCATCCGGATCACGATTGCCGAACGGGTTGACGCCGTTGAAGATGAAATTGGCCCGCCCGTCCCAGAAGTTGCGGTGGTTGAAAACGGCGTTGATCGTCGTGGGGGTGTTTCTCGGCTGGTTTCGGCGGACGTTGAGGTTCTTGCCGCGGACCGACGCACAGAACCCGAGGGTATCGGGCGTGGCGGCATCGAGGACTTCGGGGGTGGTTACCCGTCTCGGGGGCGTGGGATTGGGGACGACCCGCTCTTGGGCGTCGGACGAAGGAATCTCTCCCTTGGCGACCATTTCCCTGATCGTGGTCACGTCCATCGTCGGTGACCTCCGCTTCGGTCTCGGGATGACCTGCGGTCCGAGCTTCGTCAACTTGGCGTCGAGAACGCCTGCCGAAGCGACCACGTCGTCGGTGTCGAACTTGACGTTCGCGCCGAGATAATGCTTCGTGGCCTCGAGCTTTTGGTGGAGGGGAAAGTCCTCCCGCTTGAGTTGGTAATTGACGCCACCGCTGGCGGTGCCCGAGGCGAGACGATCGAACGTCCCGTTCCCGCCGAGGACCCCCGGCGAGATCTGATGTTTCGTGCGGCGATCGGCGCCGGCGTGGAAGTGGCAACTCGCGCATGCCATCCCGTCGCTACCGGCCTGCTGATCCCAGAACAGGGCTTTGCCGAGGGCGATCGCAGCGCGCTGATCCTTGATATAGACACCGATGTCGCTCGGGATCGGCACGGCAACGGTCTTGAGCGAATTGAGCTCGTAAAACTTCGCCTCGGCCCTCAGGCCCCGGGGATCGATGGCCGGGTCGGCCCGCAGCGGAGGAGGCGCCTCGACCGGGCCGGGGGCCTGCCCGACCGCCCCGCCGGATCCGGCGACGACGCCAATGCCGGCCGTGATCAGGATCGCCGCACCGACGATCCTGCGGATCACGACGACGCGGCGGTTGGGGGGCAGGCTGCGCGGCACGGAAGACTTTCTCGACGCTCGGGGAACCATTCGCGAGGCGTGACGCATACACCGGGGGAGTGCTCACGACGGAGTGCCATTCGCTCCCGCGGATGACACACGAACTTCTTGAATCGTTGTAGCGATGCATGACGAGAGCCCAGCCGATCCTGAAGGCAATTCAAGTTCGAACGAACGATTCGCGCGGAAAGATAACGCGGTCGTGATCAACGTGGCTGATCCGTAAGCAACTCGGTCGCGAACGTTAACGGGCCGAAAGCTCCGCCGTGTTGATTTCGGTTGCGTAAGGATCGGTTCCGTTGAGAAGCGTCGCTTGCGCTCGCGCAAGGCATCGGGTGCGCTGGCTAACGGATTCGACAGAGATCGCAGCGAGCGAATGCTTGTGACAAAGCAAGGCGTCGTGCGTTTCGTTGCAGGAGCGTCGATCGATATGCTCCCGAAACATCCTGCCGGACGGCGCGGGGTCGTGGACATCAACCGACATTACATCCCTCGCGACGCTCGTCGGAGGGGAGGAGCACTGATCATGAGCCTCGTCAATCGCCGCTTCGGGTCCCGCAGACATGCTCGTCGTCGCACCCGCGTCGAGTCGCACTTGCGCCTCGAGACGCTCGAGGGACGGATCGTGATGACGGCGGGGATCACCTTTGACGCCCGGCGCGGAATCCTCTCGCTCATGGGCTCGGAGCAGAACGACACCGCAGCCATCTCGGTGCAGGGGACGAGGCTCGTCGCCGATCTGAAGACGCCGTCAATCGGTTACTCTCGCGTCTTGGATGTGCGCAGCGTGAAGACGATCAACTTCTCCGGCCTCGGAGGCGACGACCTCTTCACGAACACCTCGGCGATTCCGTGCGTTGCCGACGGCGGGAAGGGATCGGATGTTCTCACCGGCGGGAGCGGCAAAGATCAGCTCCTCGGGGGGGACGGAAACGACCAGCTCTTCGGCCGTGGCGGCGACGACACGCTCACCGGGTCGACGGGAGATGACTGGATCGAAGGAGGAGACGGGAAGGACACCGCCGGCGGCGGCCCCGGCATCGATACCCTCCTCGGCGGCGCCGGCGACGACAGCTTGAGCGGCGGAGACGCCGGCGATCTTCTCGACGGTGGCGAGGGGAACGATTTCGTCGCTGGCGGCAAGGGGGATGATCAGCTCTACGGCAACCTCGGCAACGACAGGCTCTTCGGCAACCAGGGAGACGACAAGCTCTGGGGCGGGGCGGGCAACGACACGCTCGATGCCGGCCCCGATATCGATGTTCTCGATGGCGACGACGGCAACGACCGGCTTCTCGGTGGCGACGGGATGGATCATCTGCTCGCTGGCCCCGGCGACGACTGGCTCGACGGTGGCGGTGGCGATGACAACGTCGACGGCGAGGCGGGAAATGATCTCCAGTACGGTGGCAGCGGCAACGATCTCGTCGACGGTGGCTCGGGCAACGACGTCCTTCACGGGGGCATCGGAAACGACCAGCTCGTCGGTGGCTTCGGCAACGACACGCTCTATGGCGAGAGCGGGGACGATCAACTCGACGGCAACGACGGGGATGACAGGATCCACGGCGGCAGCGGTAACGACGACAACTTCGACGAACAGCGACTCCTCGACGAGGGGGGGGATGATGCCGGTGACAATCCTCCCAGTGGTGGGAACGCCTCCGTGACGTCCGGGGCATCGACGGCTTCGGTCAGTGCGATCATCTTCGGTAGCGACGGCAGCGCCACGTTCGTCGGCACCTCGGGACGGCGGGGCGACAAGCAGTACTTCGCCTTCACAGCTGCGGTCAGCGGCGCCCTCGCCGTGAGCATCGCCAAGGATGCCTCGGGGCGCTACGCGGAACTCGAGATCGAGGACGGTTCCGTGTCACGCTCGCTTCTGGAACTGCGGCCGCGGAGCGACGCCACGAACTCGGGGAAGGTCAACGTCGTCAAGGGCCGGCGTTACGTCCTCGAACTGCGATCCCAGGACATGGACCCTGTGGCCTTCGTGGGCCGCTTGCGGTTGATGTCGTGAGCCGGTGAGCCGGGCGGGAGTGGTCGTGTGCTTCCGCCTTGGCTCAAGCCATAATGGGGGGCATGGTCGTTTCCCCCTTCATCCACGCCGTGGCGGTGTTTCTCGCGACGGCCTTTGCCGCCGAGGTCGAGCCGATCGCCAGGGTGACGGCGCTCGCCCCGGCGGCGCTTGCGACGCGGCCAGAGGTGACGGTGCGCGGCACCGTCATCCATGTCGATTCACTGCTTCATGAGCTGATCGTGGAGGACGACAGCGGCGGAGTCGTCGTCGATCTCGGCGCCGAAGCGAGCGAATCCGCCGCGGTGATCGCGGTGGGCGCCGACGTTGAGATCACGGGCCTGATCAGGCCGGGGGAGTTTGCCCCGATCCTGAGTGCTTTCCGCCTCGAGAGCCACGGCCAGCGCACGCTCTCCCCGCCGAGGCGGTGTGATTCCGAGGCTTTTTTTGCCGGGAGCGATCATGGCCGCCTCGTCGCGGTCGAGGGGATCGTGCAGCAGGCGTGGCACGATGGGGATCGCGTGCTTCTCGAGTTGGAGACGGCCGGGCGGCTGTTCTCGGCCGAGATTCCTGCCGCGGTGGTGGCTGCGGGGGTGCCGGGGCCCGATCTTCAGTCGCTCGTCGATGCGGTCGTGGTCGTCGCGGGGCCGGTGCAGACGGTGAGCAACACGCGCGGCGAGACGCTGCGGCCGTGGGTGATCGTCGATCGGGCCGAATGGTTCACGGTCGTGTCGGGACGAGTGACTTTCGCCCACACGGCGGTACCGCTGGAATCGATCGGCAGCTTTCGGCCTTCCTTCGTGGGCGGGCACCGCATCCAGACCTTCGGGACGGTGATCCACGCCGTGCCCGGCCGCCTGCTCCACCTCCAAAACGGCCACCATGGGGTGACGGTACGGATCGGCGCCGAGGCGGAGGGAGTCGACGAGCCGTTTCTCCCCGGTGATCAGGTCGAGGTGGCGGGATTCATCGATCGCTCGGGGCATGTGGCGTCGATCCGCTCTGCCGCCGTGCGGAAGTTCGGTCATGGCGGGGCCCCGCCGCCGTTGACCGTCACCCCGGAATCGATCCTCCGGGTCAACGCCTCGTCCGCCGCCGGTGACATCCAGGCCGAGCCAGGGGATTACGAAGGCTGCCTTGTCCGCACCCAAGGCCAACTCATCCAGGCCCAACCAACGGTTTCCGGCGGGGTGTTCGTGCTCCGCTCGGCGGGGACGATCGTGAATGTCGAGGCGGACTCAGCGTCGTTTGCTTTTCTTGCGTCGACGGCTCCTGGGGCGTTGCTGGAGGTCACGGGAGTGGCCGCGATCGATTGGGGGGTGTCGCTCGAGTCACCGGCAGGGGGCTCTCCCGAACGCCTCCGACTCATGGTCCGATCGGCCGACGATCTCCGCATCCTCAAGACGCCGTCGTGGTGGACTCCGGCCCGACTCCTGGTGGGGCTGGTCGCCACGGCGATGATCCTGACGACGGCGCTGGGATGGGTGGTGTTGCTCCGTCGGCAGTTGGCCACCCAGCAGCGGCTCCTGGCCGCCGAAATGCGCTCGCGACGGGACGCCGCGGTGGAGTTCGAGGCGACGCTGCGGGAACGGACGCGGCTGGCGGCCAATCTCCATGACACCCTCCAGCAGACGATTGGCGGGATCGGGTATCAGCTCGATGCCTGCCTGACCGGCGGAGGGAACGCCAGCGACGAGACGAAGCGGCACGTCGACGTCGCCCGGCGGATGGTGAGCTATGCCGCCACCGAGGTGCAGGGGGCGGTGTGGGCGATGCGGAGCCTGTCGCTCGGCGGGAAGTCTCTCGGGGAAGCGCTGCGAGACCTCGTCGTCCGGGTTGGTGAAGGCCGGGATGCGAAGATCACCGTCGGTGTCGAGGGTGCCTTCGGCGACCTTCCCGAGTTCGTCGCCGGAAACCTCCTCCTCATCGGCCAGGAAGCGGTCCACAATGCCCTCCGTCACGGCGCGCCCAAAGTGATCGAGCTGGCCCTCGTCGACGACCGTGGCGAGGGGCGGATCCACCTCCGCGTTACCGACAACGGCCGCGGCTTCGTCGTCGGAAAGCAGCGTGGGGCGAGCGAAGGGCATTTCGGGCTCCAGGGGATGCGCGAGCGGACGGAACGGCTCGGCGGGACGTTCACGATCACGAGCCGGCCCGGCGAAGGGACCGTCGTCGAGGCGACCGTCGCGCGGCGTGACTACGACGGCCAGATCGAGGGCCAGCCCGAGCCCGTCCGACGTGCGCCGACGCCGCGCACCTGAGGCATCCAGCCGGCAGAAAAAACGTCGGCTATTGGCGGATCGGCCAATGGCAGCCGGCATCGCAGCGGCGAACAATCATCTTCCGTCCCCCGTACCGTCCGCCGTCGGCCGGCTGGTTCGCCAGGGGACGAACAGGAAGAAGGTGACGACATGGATGCGCTCCACCGCTTGGCGATGGTTTCCAGTGACCCCAGAGCCGGAGGCGAAGGGGGGGAGCAGCCCGGGCTCGGGCGGCAATGGCTCGTGATCGCAGCGCTCGTGCTGTTAACGCTGTCGGCGGCGGTGTTCCTGCTCAGCTGACGCAGCCCGGGCCCGCCGTTTGCCAGCTGGCCTTTCTGGTTGATTCGCCGCGATGCCTCCGGGGTTGCGCGGCAGTCGGGCTACCCGAACGGGCAGGCCATGGCTGCCCGACATTGGCGGATCCGCCAATGGATTCGACCCGGTGGCGAGGATAGACCAGAGGGGTCATCGGGCTACCCCACCCGTGTGCCGGGGGCCGTCGGCAGGAAGCCCGCCCCGAAGCATGGTCAAATCCGATGACAGGATGTGATGCACGACGTGCATCACCCGAGGAAAGCGTTCTGGTTCTTGGTCGAGTGTCCGGCGTCCCGCGCGGCCGTCGGGCCGGAGGCCATGATCGGACGGACGGTGGTCGTAAGCAGGTTCACCGTCGGTCAACGGGGCGTTTTCCGCGCGGCGGGTCATCGGTGGATCGACGGGGGCATCCTTGCGGTGCCTCCCGAAAGCCCCGGTGGCCCGCCCGTCGGGAGCCTTTTCTGGAGCGTTGTCGATGAACACCTCCGCCGGATGCCCCGAGATCCGCGTGATGCTCGTCGACGACCATCCGGTGATGCGGGTGGGGCTCGCGAGCGTCCTCTCGATGAGCCACGGATTCTCGGTGGTCGCCCAGGCCGAGGACGGGCTTTCGGCGATCGATCTCTACCGGGATCACGTTCCCGACATCGTGCTCCTCGATGTCAGCATGGAGCGGATGGACGGCATCGACACCCTCCGCCGGCTGCTGGGAGACTTCCCCGCGGCCCGGGTGATCATGCTCACCTCGTCGCAGGCCCCCGAGGATGTCGGGATGGCGATGATGGCCGGGGCCCGCGGTTATCTCGTGAAGACGATCCATCACGAGGCCCTCGCCGCGGCGATCCGCACGGTGCATGCCGGGGGCGTGATCGATCCCCCTGCGTCGGCCACGAGTTTCCGGGATGGCCCGCTCTCGCAGCGTGAGGTGGAGGTCCTCGGGCTCATCCGCCAGGGCTACTCCAACGACGAGATCGGCTCGCTCCTCGGGATCTCCGAGCGGACGGCCCGGGCCCATGTCTCCTCCATCCTCGCCTCACTCAACGCTGCCGACCGGGCGCAGGCGGTGGCGCTCGGCTTCGAGTTGGGGATCCTCCGCCCGTCGCTCCGCTCCGGCGGATGAGCGCGCCCTGACGGCGGCCTCGTCGCGGGCTTACACTGTCGGCCATACCCCGGTGGATGGACGAGCTCGTTTGCCGGGATGGTGGGGCCGAAGCGGTCCTGCGCAACATGGATAAGAAAACGGAGATTCACGATGAAACGCACCGTGCTGATGGGCATGATCGCCGTGGGGCTGGCCTTCGTGGCCGCGGTGGCCGATGCCCAAGTGAAGAAGGGGAAGACCCGCCCGGCGACGACGAAGCAATTGATGAGTGGAATCGTCCAGCCGCACTGTGCGGCGATCGGTGAGGCGGTCAAGCAGGCGCCGGCCGACGACGCCGCCTGGGAGAAGGTCGCGACCCACGCTGCGGTCCTCAACGAGATCTCCTACACGCTGATGGACGACGGCCGCTGCCCCGATGCCGAGTGGGCCAACGCTTCGACGATCCTCCGGACGGCGAGCGACGCCGTCCTCGTGAAGGCGCAGGCGAAGGATCATGCCGGCGTCGCCGCCGAGTTTGCCAAGCTCACCGAGTCGTGCGGCACCTGCCACAAGGCCCACAAGAAGTAGTCGCGAAGGCGTCGCGGCAGGGACGAGCCGTGAAGGCCGGCAGGCCGCGTCGACAACCCTCCCCGACGACGACCGCCGCCGCGGCACTTGGCCGCGGCGGCAGTGTTGTTCAATCAGGAAAGGATCACCGAAGGATCAGGGGCGGATCGCAGGGCACCCACGAGGCCCTTGGTCACGGGCTTCCCAGGCAGAAGAGATGCTCCTCGCCGCGGACGAAGAGTTGGTTTCCGGCCGCTGCCGGAGTGGCATCGACCCCCTCCCCCATGTCGTTCGTGGCGACGACCTTCAACGTTGGCCCGTCCTCGACGACCGCGATCGTGCCGCGCCGGTCGGTGAGGTAGACATGCCCCCCGGCGGCGATCGGGGAGGCGTAGGTGTTGTTCACCCCCTCGATCCTTGCTGTCTCCCACAGGGGCTTGCCGGTCGCGGCTTCGACGCAGGTCAGCAGCCCCGACTTCTCCTTGTAAAACCAGAGCCGTCCATCCGAGAGGAGCGGTGAGGCGACGTCGGGCGTGTCTTTGGAGCGCGTCCAGAGGAGGCTCTTCCCCCCGTCGAGATCTCCGTTCCCGGCGAGGTCGAAGGCGCCAAGAAAGGCTCCGCGGAAGCCGCTAGCGACCCAGGCGACGCCGTCGGCGGCCACGGCCGAGGCACACGGGCGCTGCGTCTGCCCGGCGCAGTGCCACAGCTCCTTGCCGGTGGCGAGATCGTAGCCACGGGCGGCGTTCTGCCCGTTCATCACGACCTGCTTCCGACCGGCCTTGTCGACGGCGACCAGCGGCGAGCACCACCCCGTCGGCTCGTCGCGGGGTGTCTCCCACACGGTCTTCCCGGTGCGCGCCTCGACGGCGACGAGCTTCGATGGGCCTTCGTGGTCCCAGGGAACGAGGACGAGATCGCCGTGGACCGTTGGCGAACTCCCCTCGCCGAAGCCGTTGCGGACCTTCATGTCGCCGAAGTCGCGGTCCCACACCGGCTCGCCGTCGACGGTGTAGCAATAGAGGCCACGCGACCCGAAGTGAGCGTAGACCCGTTCGCCGTCGGTGCAGGGGGAGGCGGACGCGAAGCCGTTGGTCTGGTGGGTGCCCTCGTGAGGCTTTGCCGTGACGGCCGTTCTCGACCACCGCTCCTTCCCTGTCGCCCGGTCGAGGCAGAGGACGCGGAACTCGAACGTGTCGGTGCTGCCGGCCACCGGCACCGCGGTGGTCACGAAGACGCGATCCCCAACGATGACCGGAGACGAGGATCCCCGGCCGGGGATCGCCACCTTCCAGACGACGTTCTCGGTAGCGCTGAACGAGACCGGCGGCTTGGCGTCAGGGGCGACACCGTTGCCGAGCGGACCGCGCCAGTGGGGCCAGTCGTCGCCGTGAAGCGGGGCGGCGGCGAGCGCCATGAGGAGGATGCAAAAGGAACAGAGCGGTCGTTTCACGAGGTGACTCCTGGGGGCCGGGGTGACGCTTCTGTTTCAGGCGATGGACCGGGATCAGTTGCCGAGGGCCGATTCGAGGGTGTCGAGCCGGGCCCGCAGGGCCGCCACCTCGCCTTCG
>CAJBCV010000336.1 GCA_903951635.1 uncultured Planctomycetaceae bacterium | reverse complement strand
GGCGGCTCTTGGATCTCGGCGCCTGCCATCCGCAGCCGGTCGCGGCAGGCGGCCAGGTCGGCGACTTCGAAGCCGAGGCTCCAGCGATGGCTCGCCGGGGGCGCCTCTGGCCGCTCGAGGATCGCGAGCCTGGCCGAGCCGGCCTGAAGGAGCGCGTAGCCGTCGTCGATGGCGCGGATGAGGACCTTCAACCCGAGGACGTTTCGATACCACTCGACGAGCTCCCCCCACCGCGCCGTGCGCAGTTCGATCGAGAACAACTCCGGGGGACCATGGGGGCGCACGGGTGCTGGCATGCCTCGGGGGGCCGGAGGGCTCGATTCAACCCGCGGGTTGTACCCGGCGAAACAGCAGCCGGAACAGCGCGCTTGCGGCAGAAACCGCGATCGGCGGGAAAAAGCCGTGAAACAGCCCCGCACGACTGCTCTTCTCGATTTCCCGGCCACACCGGACAATTCCGGTTTCCTCCGCCCGAACCTCCTCCTTCTCCCGGTCGAGCATGCCGCCAGTCCCCCCCGCCCCCTCCGATGATCCCTCCACCGGCCCTCTCCAGACCGGCGGCATCGCTGCCGGCCTGGAAAAAGCCCGGCGCGACAAGCTCCGCAAGCTCACCGAGCTGGGGCTCGACCCGTGGGGAAGCCGGTTCGACGGGGCCGCGTCGATCGCCGCGGTGCGCGAGCAGGGGGAGCCCCTCCAGCGTCCCGAAGGGGAGCCGCCGGCGGACGATGGCCCCACCGTCCGCGTGGCCGGGCGGATCATGCTCCAGCGGAGCGCCGGCAGCCTCGTCTTCATCTCGCTGGCCGACCGCTCCGGGCGGATCCAGATCATGCTCGGGAAGAAGCAGGTCGGCCCCGAGAATTGGAAGGTCGTCGACTGCCTCGACTTGGGCGATCTGATCGGCGTCGACGGCCGGCTCGGGTATTCAAAGACCGGCGAGCTGACCGTGTTTGCCTCGGCGCTGACGTTCCTCACGAAGTCGATCGAGACGCCGCCGGACAAGTTCCACGGGCTGGTCGACACCGAGCTCAAGCAGCGGATGCGCTACGTCGACCTGATCCATGGCGAGGGGGTGCGCGAGCGGTTCATCGCCCGCAGCCGGATCGTCGCTTCGGTGCGGCAGACGCTCTTCGACCGCGGCTACCTCGAGATCGAAGGGCCGACGCTCCAGGACTCGGCCGGCGGTGCAGCCGCTCGCCCCTTCAAGACCCACCACAACGCCCTCGACATGGGGCTTGTCCTGCGGATCGCGCTTGAGCTCCATCTCAAGCGGCTCCTCGTCGGCGGCATGGAGCGTGTCTTCGAGCTGGGGCGGGTCTACCGCAACGAAGGTGTGAGCCCGCGGCACAACCCCGAGTTCACGATGCTCGAGGCCTACGAGGCCTACGGCGATTACGTCTCGATGATGGATCTCACCGAGGCGATCATCCGCGATGCGGCGAAGGTCGCCGGGACGCCGCCGACGGTGCAGTGGATGGGGCACGAGATCGATCTCTCCAAGCCGTTCCG
>CAJBCV010000335.1 GCA_903951635.1 uncultured Planctomycetaceae bacterium | reverse complement strand
CGGCCACCGTCGGCGGCGCGGGGGCGGCAAACTCGCTGAACTGCGCCAGATCGTTGCCGCGATCGCGATCGACGAATTGCACCTGCTCGACGCCGTCGGCGCCGGCCGCGGTGTCGTCGTCCCCGACCGCCGGGCGGACCGGCGCGGGGACGTCGGCGACGGCCTCGTAGACCGGCGGCGTCCCCGACGGCGGCACGACGCTGGCGAACTGGAGCCGTGGATCCCGTCGCGTCCAGAAGCGGCCGGTCCAGCGCGGGCCGCGAACCGTCGAGAGCCCTGGCTCGGCACCGGGCGCCGGAGCGCTCCCGGCGGTCACCGAGACGTTGCCAGCCATGCGGACGAGCATGCCGCGGAGCGGCGGGAGCGCCACGCCACCGTCCCCCTCCGAATCGGTGAACCGACCGCTGGCGTCGCCCTCGCCCCCCTCGGCCAGCTTGACGCCAGGATCCTGCTCGATCCACACCACCGCCTCGTGTGACTCGGCGATCGTCGGCCCCTGTTCGATGCGCACGCCGCCGGTGAGATGCCAGACGTCGTAGGAGCCCTCCGTCCACCGCGAGGCCTGCGCGGCCCGGATGCCGATCGCTTCGGAAGGATCGACGGCCGGCACCTCGATGCTCGAAGCCTCGGCGATCGCCGCGGCGAGGCCGCGTGCCGGAAGTGCGGAGAGCGCGCCGGCTGCCGCCTCCGGCTGCGCGACCGGCTGCGCACCTGCCGGCAGCGCGTTCCACGCGAGCACCACCATCGCGATCGCCATCACCCACGACGCGCCCTCACCGCGCGCCGGCGCACGGCACGGCCGCGCGCGGCGGTGTCGGCGAAGAGACGCGGAGTTGATGACGTAGTCGAGCAAGCGATGCCCGCGGCGGGGTCGGGAAAGGGCGTCCGTCAAAAAACGGCGCGGGTTATAGGAGCCGGATCCGATGGGGGTCAAGGCGTTGCACCGCCCCGGAGGCGTCCGCAAGTGCCGATGATCGAACGGTTTACCGACGCGGTCCCCGCCCCCTCCACCGGGCCCACGGTGCGAGCGTCCGTGGTGGGCCGGGGAGGCTACGGCAAACGCTCTGGCCACGAAGGCAACGCGGTTTGGGCTGTGGCAGCGGGGATGTCTGGGGGGACGCGGAAGGTTTGCCCCACCGCTTCCGGTCGGCGCGACTAAGATGACCCTCGGTTCACGGCGTTGCCTGCAGCCCCCATGCTGCCGGGCGTCCGCCCTCCCGCCGCCCGTTCCAAGGGCCCACACCCCCCCGCATCCCCGTGCCATCCGGCGATCCCCGCTTCCCCCCGTGTCGCCTCCCCGCCCCCCCACCTTCCGCCCGCGTCGCCCGTAAGGGGCGGCGCGATGCCACGGAGCCGGCCCAGCGATGTCGTTTCCCGGTCATCCCCCCCGAACGGCCCCGGCATCTGAACCGCCGTCGCCCCTCCACCGGCCCGTCAGTCGACGCGTGGCGGCCTGGCTCATCGAACACCGGGTGGCGTTGTTCGTCGTCGCCCTCGCGCTCGGGGGAGTCTCGGTGGAGCGTTCGCGGCGGCTCGAGTTCGTCCGGGCGATCGACACGATGTTCGACCGCACCGACGCCGCCCTCCCCCCCTACCGCCGTCTCGCCCGAGCCTTCGGTTCGAGCGAAGTGGTGCTCGCCGCCTACGACGCCCCCGACCTCCTCACCCCCGAGGGGATCGAGAAGCTCCGTGACGTCACCAAGCGGCTCGAGCGGATCCCCGGAATCGCCTCCGCCACGAGCCTCTCGAGCACACCGCTCGGCGCCGGGATCATCCACCTCGACACCAACCCCGCTGCCCGACGACTCGTCTCGCTCCTCGAAGGGTATGCGGTGTCGGCGGATCACCGGACCGCGGCGGTCGTCTGCGTCCTCGAAGCGGCCGGCACGACGGCCGGTGTGACCCGGGCCGACGCGATCGATGCGGTCCGGGCCGCGACCGCCGAACTCCCCGGCGGCACGGTCGCCGGCGAGCCGGTGATGCTTCGAGACGGCTTCGCGATGCTCGAGCGCGACGGCAATCTCCTCGGCACGTCGGCCGGGATCCTCGCCGGCGCCGTTCTCCTTCTTTCGTTTCGCAGCCTCCGCTGGCTGGCCGTTCCCCTTGCCGTCGTCCTCCTCGGCCTGTGGAGCACCCGGGGCGTCCTCGCCGTCGCCGGCATGAAGCTGACGATGGTGTCGACGATGCTCTCGGCGATGATCACGGTCGTGGCCATCGCCACGGTCGTCCATGTGATCGTGGAAGTCCGCCGCCAGCGTGAGCTCGGCCTCCCCCCGCGGCAGGCGCTCGAGGAGGCGATCCACCTCCTCTTCTGGCCGGTGATCGGGGCCATCGCCACCGACGTGATCGGGTTCGGCTCGCTGATCACCAGCCGGGTCGGACCGGTACACGATTTCGGGATCATGACCGCCGTCGGGGCGATCATGGTGCTCGTCTCGGCGGCGCTGGTCATTCCGCAGCTGGCCCTCGGCGGCCGCTTCGACACCGATCCCCGCCGGGCCTGGGGGGAGGGGCTGCTCGATCTCGGCCTCGACGGCCTCGTACGCCGGATCGTCCGTCATCCAGGGAGGATCCTGGTCGGGGCGACCCTCGTCGTGGCTGCCTGCATGGCCGGGATGGGAAGGCTCGAGGTCGAGACCGACTTCACCCGCAACTTCCGCCGATCGAGCCCAATCGTCCGCTCCTACGAGATGATCGAGTCACGCCTCGGCGGCGCGGGGGTGTGGGATGTCCTCGTCCCGGTGAACGGGCCGATTGACGGGGCGACCGTGGCCCGGCTCAACCGTCTCGAGGAGCGGTTGCGAAAGGAGGTGGTCGCCCCCGGGCCCGACGGCAAGCCCGCGCCGGCTCTGACGAAGGTCCTCAGCGTCGCCGACGTCCTCGCCGCAATCTCCCCGGTACCGCTCGACAACGCCGGCGCGTCGCCGCTGGGGAATTGGGTCGTCGCCAGTGCCGTGACGCTGCTGCGGCAGCAGCTCCCCCAGCTCGACCGCTCGCTCATCGGCCACGATCCCGAGGATGGCTCGACATGGCTGCGGGTGATGCTCCGAGCGCGGGAGCGGCAGCCGGCGGAGGCGAAGCGGCAGATCGTCGAGTCGGTGCGGCGGATCGTCGCCGAGGAGCTCCCCGCCGGTCCCGGCGGCGGCGGGGAGGTCACGGGATTCTTCGTCCTCCTCTCGAAGCTCGTCGATCGGATGCTCACCGATCAGTGGTCGACCTTCCTGATCGCGGCGGTGGGGATCTTTCTCCTCCTCGCCCTCTCCTTTCAGAGCCTCCTCCTCGCCACCGTGGCGCTGGTCCCCAACGCCTTGCCGATCTTCGTCGTCCTTGGGCTGATGGGCTGGTTCGGCCAGCGGATCAACATGGGCACGGCGATGATCGCCGCGGTCTCGATGGGGCTCTCGGTTGACAGCTCGATCCACTGGCTCGTCGCCTTCAAGCGTCGACTCGCCGGCGGTCACACGCTCCCCGCGGCGCTCGATGTCGCCCACCAGACGGCCGGACGGGCGATGGTGTTTGCGACCCTGGCACTGGTCGTCGGATTCCTCGCCCTCACGACGAGCGGATTCATCCCCACCGTGTCGTTCGGCGCGCTGACCTGCCTGACCCTCCTCGGCGGGCTCGCCGGCAACCTCATCGTCCTTCCGGTGATGCTCGCCCTCCTCGAACCGTGGCTCGGCGGTGGGTGCCGCCGCGATGAAAAACCGCTACAACATCCCTCCGCCGGGGCCTGAGGGCGCCCGTCGCCCCGTGTCCCGTTGGTCGCCCTCCCCCACCTCCGCCTCCCGGTCGTCCGAGGATTTTGCCATGCCCACCGAGTTTGCCGCCGACAAGTCCCACCACGGTTTCCGTTGCGAGGCGTCGGCCCGCCCGGAAACGATCCGTGCCGACGCCCTGGTGGTGTTCGTCCACGAGGGGAGCATCGGCGGCGCCGCTACCGGCGTCGATCGTGCCACCGACGGCCTCCTCTCGCGCCTCGCCACCGCCGGCGAGATCACCGGCAAACGCTACGAGTGCGTGCCGATTCTCGCCCCGGCCGGGGTCGCGGCCGGACAGATCGTCGTCATTGGCCTGGGGCCGCAGGGGCCCGACGGCAATACCGATCTGGGGACGCTCTACCGGGCCGCAGCCACTGCCACCCGTTCCCTCTCGACCCGTCCGCGGGAGACGGTCGTCCTCGTCGCCGATCCCGCCTGGACGTCGCGGCACACCGAGCAGGCCGTCGCCGGGGCAGCGATGGGCATGGTTGGGCAGGACCTCCACCGCACCGACAAGAAGCGGACCCGCTTCGGGACGACGATCTGGGTCGGCGCTTCCTCCGAGGCCCTCGCCACCGGCATGGTGATCGCCGACGGCGTCAGTCTGGCGCGGCGGCTGGTCAACAGCCCCCCGGACGACCTCTACCCCGAAACCTTCGCCGAGGCGGCCGCCGCCGTCGCCGGCCGGACGGGGATGGAAATCGAGATCTGGGACGAGCACCGCCTCGACCGAGAACGGTGCCGGGCGATCCTCGCCGTCGGCCGGGGAAGCTCTCGGGCCCCGCGGCTGGTAAAGCTCACCTACCGTGGCCCCGGCGTGCCGGCCGGCCCCCCGCATGTGGCCCTCGTCGGGAAGGGAGTGACGTTCGATTCCGGTGGCCTGTCGCTCAAGCCCCCGGACGGGATGCTGACGATGAAGTGCGACATGGCCGGCGCCGCGGCGATGGTCGCCGCCGCCGCCACGATCGCGGCCCTCCGGCTCCCGGTCAACCTCGTCGCGGTGTGCGGATTGGCGGAGAACATGACCGGACCGGCGGCCTACAAGCTCGGCGACGTGATCACCGCCCGCAGCGGCACGACGATCGAGATCCACAACACCGATGCCGAAGGGCGGGTCGTCCTCGCCGATGTCCTCGACGTCGTTCGCGAGATGGCTCCCCAAAAGATCATCGACGCCGCGACCCTCACGGGGGCCTGCATGGTGGCCCTCGGCCATGACGTCGCCGGCCTGTTCACCAACGACCAAAGCTGGTGCGACCAGATCGCCGCCGCGGCGCGGACCGTCGGCGAGCCGGTGTGGCAGTTGCCGATGTATCCCGAGTTCGACGAGCAGATCCGCGGCGAAGTGGCCGACATCAAAAATGTCGGCGAAGGACGCTGGGGGGGCGCGATCACCGCCGCAAAGTTCCTCGAGCGGTTCGTCGGCGGGATCCCCTGGACGCACGTCGACATTGCCGGCCCGGCGTTCGCCGAGAAGCCCCGGCCGTGGATCGATGGCGGCGGCACCGGCGTCCTCGTGCGGACGCTCGTCGAACTGGCCCGAACCCGTAGCCTTTGAAGCGGCGGCCGTTGTCGATCAGCCCCCGCCGAGCACCCGCGCCACCTCGTCGGGCGTCACCGGCGCGATGACGCCCCGTTCGGTGATGATCCCGCGGATCAGCCGGGCAGGCGTGACGTCGAAGGCGGGATTGAAGGCCTCCGCCTCCGGCGGCGCGATCGACGTGCCCCACGGGCTCGTGATCTCCGCGGCCCCGCGGTGTTCGATCGGGATCTCCGTTCCATCGACGATCGAAAGATCGAACGTGCTCGACGGCGCCGCGACATAGAACGGCACGCCGTGGGCGGCCGCGAGCACGGCCAGCCCGTAGGTGCCGATCTTGTTGGCCGTGTCGCCGCCGGCCGTGATCCGATCGGCACCGACGATGCAGCACCCGATCCGCCCCGTGGCGAGGAGGTGTCCGGCGGCGGAATCGCACAGCACCGTCACCGGGATGCCACGCTGGACGAGCTCCCAGGCGGTGAGGCGGGCCCCCTGGAACAGCGGCCGGGTCTCGTCGGCCCAGACGCGGAATCGGCGGCCGTCGGACCAGGCCGTCGTGATCACCGCAAGCGCCGTCCCATCCCCTCCCGTGGCGAGCGCCCCGGTGTTGCAGTGGGTGAGGACATCTCCCTCCGGCAACAGGTCGGCTCCGAAGCGCCCGATCGCGCTGCACAGCCGCCGATCCTCCGCATGGATCTCCCTGGCCGCACGGAGGAGGGGGCCGATGAGATCGGCCGGTGTCACCGAGGCGGCCTCGGGAGGAGACGACAGCCCGACCTCACGGAGCACCCGCTCCACGGCCCAGCGAAGGTTGACCGCGGTAGGCCGGGCGGCGGCGATCGCCTCCGCGGCCGCAAGGAAATGGTCGCGGGCTTCGCGGGGAGCCAGGTTTCGCTGCCGGGCCGCGGCGGCGGCCAGGACCACACCGTAGCCACCGGCCACGCCGATCGCCGGCGCCCCGCGCACTCGGAGGCTGCGGATCGCCTCGATGACCGTCGGCACGTCGCGGCACTCCACCCAGACGACCTCCCCAGGGAGCCGCGTCTGATCGAGGAGCTCCAGGTGCCCGTCGTCGCCCCCCACCCAGCGCACCGATACCGGCGCCGTCCCATCCTTGATGATCATCGCTCTCTCCGTGGCAGGTCGTGGATCGGTCGCCGAATCGCTGGAAGCTCAGCTGTCGTACCGCGGCTCGGCGCAGGGGAGGCCGAAGGCGGCCGCGACCGCCGGCTGCACGAGTTCCCCCCGCCAGACGTTCACCGCGGAGCGGATCGCGCTGCTCCGCCGCGCCGCTCCCGCGACACCGTCACGGGCCAGCTCGATGACGTACGGAAGCGTGGCGTTGCACAGCGCGTAGGTGCTCGTCCGCCCCACGGCGCCCGGCATGTTCGTGACGCAGTAATGGACGACGTCGTCGACGACGTACGTCGGCTCGGCGTGCGTCGTCGGTCGGCTCGTGGCCACGCATCCCCCCTGATCGATGGCCACGTCGATGATCACCGCCCCCGGCTTCATGAGCTTGAGATCGTCGCGCTCGACCAAGTGCGGTGCGCGGGCCCCGGGAATCAGCACGCTACCGATGACGAGATCGGCCCGGCGGAGTTGCTCGCGGATCGTGTGCCGATCGGAGAACAGGACGTCGACGTTCGGCGCGCAGACGTCATCGAGATATCGGAGCCGCTCGAGGTTCGTGTCGAGGAGGCCGACATTGGCGCCGAAGCCGGCGGCCACCTTGGCCGCGTTCGCCCCGACCGTGCCGGCGCCGAGCACCGTGACGTGGGCCGGCGCCACCCCGGGCACCCCGCCCAAGAGGATGCCCCGCCCCATCTGCGGCTTCTCGAGATACTTCGCCCCCTCCTGGATACTCATCCGCCCCGCCACCTCGCTCATCGGCACGAGCAACGGCAACCGGCCGGCCCCGTCCCGGAGCGTTTCGTAGGCCACAGCCGTGGCGCCGGTCGCCAGGAAGCCCTCCGTCAGCCCCCGATCGGCGGCGAAGTGGAAGTAGGTGAAGAGCACTTGCCCGCGCCGCAGCAGACTCAATTCGGGCCGCTGCGGCTCCTTCACTTTGACGATCAGATCGGCCGCGGCGAACACTTCGGCGGCCGTGTCGACGAGCCTCGCCCCGCAGGCGGCGTAGGCCTCGTCGGGGAGCCCCGACCCGGCGCCGGCGGCGCGTTCGACGATCACGGCGTGGCCGGCCCGCACCAGCTCCTCGACGCCCACCGGGAGCATCGCCACCCTGTATTCGTCCTTCTTCGTCTCCTTCGGCACTCCGACGATCATGACTGGATCGGCTCCGGGATGGGGGTTTCGACGGTCACCAACAGAGCGACCGCCGGGGCTCTACCCCGGCGGTCGCGTGTCGAACGGAGTCCGTGGTGCTCGCTCGGGCCCGAGGGCCCGGGAGCGTGGCACGGTCAGGCGAGCTTGTAATCGGCCGGCATCGGGAGCTTGTAGTTGCCGTCCTTGTCCGGCATGACCGGCGGCTCGGCGTCCCACGAGATGTTTTCCGGCATCGTGCGGATGTTGCGGTCCATCATCTCCTTGAAGCTGACTTCCTTGCCCGAATAGGTGGCATACCGGGCGAGGCAGGCCGAGAAGCTCGACGTCGTGCCGTAGTAGGCGTTGTTGAGCGGCGTGTTGTTGCGGATCGCCGCCTGGAGTTCGTCGTGCTCGATCTGGTAGGGATTGGGATTTTCCCCCTGGAACTTCCACAGCACCTTGCCGGTGTAGTCGGTGATCTCGCCGATCCGCACCAGGGCCTTCGTGCCCTGGAAGAACTCGTCGACGCGACCGTCGCCGCCGGGGAACTGCCGGCACTGGCTGGCGATCCGCACGCCACCCGGATAGACGAAGTTCACACAGTGGTGATCATAGATCTCGCTCGGCTGCCCTGGCACGCGGTTTTGCTTGCCGCCGGTGCCGTAGGCCGACTCGGGGACGCTGTCGAGGAACCAGTTGGCGACGTCGATGTTGTGGACGTGCTGCTCGCAGACATGGTCTCCGCAGAGCCAGTTGAAGTGGTACCAGTTGTTGACCTGGAACTGCATCTCTGTCTGGTTCGGCTGACGGTTGCGGTACCAGATGCCGCCGCCGTTCCAGTAGACCTGCCCGCCGATGATGTCACCGGCGAGCCCCTCGCGGATCCGCTTCACCGTCTCACGGTAGCGGTTCTCGTAGCGGCGCTGGAGGCCGACGGCCACCTTGAGCTTCTTCTCGTCGGCCATCTTCGCGGCCGTCAGGCAAACCTGGGCGCCGAAGCTGTCGACGCACACCGGCTTCTCCATGAAGACGTGCTTCCCCGCCTTCACGGCCTCCTGGAAGTGGAACGGCCGGAAGCCGGGGGGGGTGGCGAGGATGACCATGTCGCAGTGTTCGAGCACCTGCTTGTAGGCGTCGAGGCCCTGGAAGCGGCGATCCTCGGGGCACTCGATCTTGTCCTTCATCTCCTCGACGGCGCGGAGGGCGCCGTCGATGCGGTCGCCGAAGGCATCGCCGATGGCGGTCAGCTTGACGTTCGACCCCGGCACCGAGAGCGACTGCTGGAGGGCACCGGTGCCACGGCCGCCGGCGCCGATGAGCCCGATCCGGATGACGTCGCTCGACGGATTCTGCCCGTGCACGACCGGCACCGCGGCGAGGGTGCCACCGATCGCACCGGCGACCTTGAGAACATCACGGCGGGAAAAGGGGCTCGTTGGGGTGCCTGGGCAGACGGGTGCGCTCATCGCAGGGAGACTCCTGACCGGGGGAGAAAACTTCCAAAGACTTCCCAACAGGATACCCTGCCGACGGCGCTTCGGAAACGGGGGCGGGGATCACTCGTCCGAGGCCGTCTCCGAGCCGCGACCGCGGACAAAGAGGCGGATCGGCACTTCTTTCAGGAGGGTGGTCTGCCGCAGGGAATTGACGAGATAACGCTTGTAGGGCTCGGTGATGCTGCGGGGGTCGCTGGTGGAGAGGACGATCGTCGGCGGATTCACCTCGACCTGCGTGGCGTAGTAGATCCGGACCGGACGACCGCGACCGTCGGCGGGGGGCCGGTTGGTCTCGACGGCCGTGCGGATCACGGTGTTGAGCTTCGCGGTCGCGATCCGGGTGCTGCTCTGCCGGAACAGCCGCTGCGCGGTGTCGACAACGGCCTTCACGTTCCGCCCCGACGTCGCCGTGGTGAACTCGACCGGCGCCCACGGCATCGAGCGGAACGTCTCGCGGAGATAGTCGTCCCATTCCTTTCGGTCGACCTCACCGGCATAGAGATCCCACTTGTTGATCACGAACACGACCGGTTTGGCCTCCACGAGGATCGTGTCGACGAGTTGCTTGTCAACGCGGCCGATCGGCTCGGAGGCATCGAGGAACAGGAGGACGACGTCGGCCCGACGGATGCTCCGTTCGGCGCGGTGCGTGGAATAGAAGTCGAGGTCGGTCGTCCGGCTCTTCGTCCGCCGCAGGCCGGGCGTGTCGATGGCCAGGAACGAATGGCCGTCGACCTCGAAGCGGACGTCGACGCTGTCGCGCGTGGTGCCGGCGACGGGGCTGGTGATCACCCGCTCCTCATGGGCCAGGGCGTTGGTGAAGGTGCTCTTCCCCACGTTGCGGCGACCGACGATTGCCAGCTTCATCTCCGGAAGCGCCGCCCCTTCGGCTTCCTCGGGCCAGGCCTCGGGGAGATGGGCGACGATCTCGTCGACGAGCTCGGTGCGGTTGCGGTTTTGCCGGACGCTGACGATCAGCGGCTCGCCGAAGCCGAGCTCGTCGAAATCATGGGAGAGGAGGTCGTACTTCGGGTCGTCGGCCTTGTTGGCCACGAGCAACACCGGCGCTCCGGTCAAGCGCACGCGTCTGGCGACCTCGCGGTCGGCCGGGAGGAGGCCGCTGCGGACCTCGACGACGAACACGATCAAGGCGGCCGAGGTGAGCCCCGAGGCGATCTGGGCATCGATCTGGGTGGTGAGCCCGTCGGGATCGTCGAATCCCATCCCGCCGGTGTCGACGAGATCGAAGACCCGATCCTCGAGGCTCACCCGCTGCACGAGCCGGTCACGGGTGACGCCGGCCGTGGGATCCTCGATCGCGATCCGCTTCTCGATCAGCCAGTTGAACAGGCTCGATTTCCCCACGTTCGGCCGACCGACGACGACCACCTGGGGGATGACATCATTCACTGGCATCACTCGACTCCATCAGGTCGCCGAGACGCCGGCGCGGCATGGCATGGACAAGATACCGGTGGGTGATCGCCACCGAGAGATCGCGAAGGTGCCCGTCGAGGCGCACGAGAAAGCGGTCGAGTTGCCCGCGGGCACCGTCGGAATCGGGGACGACCAGCGCCGAGACATCGGCCAGACGGAGCAGCCCCGTCGCCGCCATCGCGGCCCGCTGCTCGTCGGCGAGGACCGGCGAGCCGACGTCGCGGGGGAGCGCTTCGACATGGGCATCGAGCGCCGCCACCTGGAAGCCGACGCTGCGGGGATTCGTCT
>CAJBCV010000334.1 GCA_903951635.1 uncultured Planctomycetaceae bacterium | reverse complement strand
TGGGACGCGGAGAGGGTGTCTCCTTGCTGGGGGGCGGCGGTGCCACGGGGGGCGCTTGTGAGATTGGAAAGCGTAACCGCGCCGGTGAGGGAATCGTTGACGTTTTGAATCGAGCCGGTGGCGGCGCTCGTCACCGATTCGGTCGTACCGAAGGCGTCGGTCTGGGTGGCCCTTGCCCGGATCGTGAAGCCGACGTCAGCTTGGGTGAGGGTGTAGGTGGCGCTCGTCGCTCCGCCGATCGGCTGGCCGCCGCGCAGCCATGTCCAGCTGATCGTGCCGAGGCCGTCGACGTCGTCGAGATCCTGGGAGGCTGCGAGCGTGTCCCCCTGCTTTGGCGTTGTGGTTCCGCGTGAGCCGCTGGTGAGGTTCGCGATTCCGACCGTCCCGGTGACGGCATCGTTGACGTTGGCAATCGAGCCGGTGGTGGCGCTTGTCGCCGATTCCGTCGTGCCGAAGGCGTCGGTCTGCGTGGCGCGGGCCTGGAGTGTGTGGCCGACGTCGGCCTGGGTGAGCGTGTAGGTGGTTGACGTCGCCCCGTCGATCGGCAGGCCGCTGCGCAGCCAGGTCCAGGCGATCGTGCCGAGGCCGTCGATGTCGGCGAGGTTGTGGGAGGCCGAGAGCGTGTCCCCCTGCTTCGGTGCGGAAGATCCGCTCGTGCCGTCGGTGAGATTGGTGAGTGTGACCGACCCCGTGAGCCCATCGTTGACGTTGGTGATTGAACCGGTCGCGTCGCTCGTCGCCGATTCGGTTCCGCCGAGGGCATCGGTTTGCGTGGCCCTGACGGAGATCAGGGCGCCGACGTCCGCTTGGGTGAGCGTGTAGTCGGCCTGGTCTGCGCCGAGGATCACTTCGCCGTTCCGCAGCCAGCGCCAGCCGATCGCCCCGATGCCGTCGGCGTCGGAGAGTTCGGAGGCGGCGCTGAGGGTGTCTCCCTGTCGGGGAGCGGAGGTGCCGCGCGACGGGCTTGTGTGATTGGAGAGAAGCACCGTCCCGGTCATCGGGTCTTGGACCGCTGCGACAGTGATCGACAGCGTGTTGCTGGCGGTCGCCAGATCGACCCCGCCGTTGGCCGTGCCGCCGTCGTCCTGAACGCGGAACAGGATCGAAGCGATGCCGGCCCCTGAGGCATTGGCGGCGGGGGCGTAGGTGAGGAGGCCGATCTGGCCTGCGGCGATCGAGGTGCCGGCGGCGATGGGCGCTCCGTCGAGGAGCAGCGTGCCGGAGCTTGGAAGCTCGACGATGACGACGGCGAGGAGGGCGTTGGCGGGGGCGTCATCCGGGTCGCGAAACCCGAAGTCGACGGCGGTGAACGTGTAGGTGGTGTCCTCGGTGACCGTGAGCGAGCCGTCGGTTCCCAGCGGGGCATGGTTGCCCGTCGTGACCGCACGGATCGTCGATTCGACGGATCCGGAAGCATCGGCGTAGTTGGGATCGGGGCTCGTGAACGTCCAGGGAATGGTGTAGGTGCCGGGGGCGGAAGGGGCAGCGTCGCCAAAGCTGATGCCGTTGCGCAGATCGATGCCGTCGAGCCCCGTCGCCGTGAAGGTGGGGAGGTGCGTCTGGCCGTCGAAGGGAAGATCGAAGGGCGTCATCGTGATCGCGGCGGGGCGCTTCTCGATCGTGTTGACGACGGCCGTGGCGGGGGAGTCGCCGGCTCCTGCGGTCAGACTGTCGAAGCGGACATGGCCGTCGGCCGCGGAAAGAGCGAAGCCGTTGACGACTTGCCCGGGAGTGAGTCCGAGATCGGCCGCGTTGACGGTCAACTCCTGCCAACTCCCTGCGGCCGGCATCTCCCCCACGATGAACGCCGACGGCGACACCGGGTTCCACCACTCTCCCTTATAGAAGACGTACTGACTGCCCCAGATGGCACGCGATTCCCATCCGCGCTCGGTGGTAGCGATCTGCAGCGTGATCGCCGAGGGAGTGAAGTCGGGATCGAGCCAGACATGGAGCTTGATCACGCCATCGGCTGGAATCGCGATCGGGTCGGCGTTGTAAATGTAGTAATACTCATCGAATCCCCAGGCAGTCAGGTCGAGGCTCCGCGCGCCCGAGTACGGGGCCCCGCTCTCGTCACCCGTAAACCACACGGCTTCGCGGTTCAGGATCGCCCCTGCCGGAAAGTCGTCGTCGAGCCAGGTCACCGTGGGGTTGGACGTGATGTCGGCATAGTTGGGGTTCGGGCTGAGGAACCGCCAGTGGTCGGTGTATTCGCCAGCGTTGCTATGGGCGGTGCTGTCGAGAATCAGACCGGCGGTAAGATCCTCGCCGTTGACGCCGGTGGCGGTGCCGGTGGCAACGTGCGTCAGACCGTCGTAGGTGACCGTGTAGGGCGTGACGACGATCGTGGCGGCGGCCTTCTCGATCCGATTCGTGACGGTGCCAGAGGCGTCGGCGTAGTTCGGATCGGGGCTCGTGAAGGTCCAGCCATCGGTGGAGACCCCGGCCTCCGTTCGGCCCGGGGCGAACGAAAAGCCGGCGTCGAGTGGCTCGCCAAACACGCCCCTGGCCGTTCCGGTGGTGGTGTGTGTCGTGCCGTCGTAGGTGACCGTGTAGCCGGTGATGGAGAAGCTGGCCTCGGCCTTGGCGATCGTGCTGAACAACTCCGGAGTGTCGAGGATGTAGTTCGCGGCTGCAGGGCCCGTCAGGGTTAGGCCCGACACGGTCACCGGCTTTCCCTCACCGGCATTGGGGGTGGCGAATTGAGCGAAGGCTTCGCCGATGAGCAGCGAGGTCGTCGTGTCGCCGAGGGCGAGGCCGGAGAGACTCGTTCCTTCGCCGAGGAGCGTGGCCGTGGTGCCGCCGTCGTAGGGGCGCGGCTGGACACCGAGACCGGTGACGGTGAGACGGACGACGACCCGGGTGAGGACGACGTCGTTGCCGTCGCCGCCGGCGTAATCGATCCGGAATGTCTGGCCGTTGTCGGCGAGAAACACGACGCCGTCGGCCCGGCCGGCAAAAGTGCCGATGACAGGATCAACGCCGTCGTTGGCGATGATCGTGAACGAATCACCCACGGCGGCGAGCGTGGAGGCGGCGTCGACGACGAGCCGACTGCCATCGAGCGACACCGTCCCGTTGACGGTCATGACACTCGTGCCACTCGAGCCGAGCAACAGGGTGGCGGTGGCGGTCGGGGCGAGCACCACGTTGGCGTTGATCGTCAGTTTGCCGGAGAGGCTCTCCGCGATCGTGAGCTGCGGGCGTGTGGAAACGAGCGTGCCAGAGCCTGCCAGCGCCCAGAGGGATTCGCCCGAGGCCGAATCGAGGACAAGCGTGCCGGCGTCGACGGTCGTCGCTCCCGCGTAGACCGTGTTGCCCGTGAGGACGAGCGTGCCGCCGCCTGTCTTCGTGAGGGAGCCAGAGCCGATGATCGTGCCGGCGAAGGTCGACGATGTCCCGTTGCCACCGACGACGAGGGAATTGGTGCCAAGGGGAAGATCACCGCTGCCAACGAGGCCGCCGATCTCGTACGCCTGCCCAATCGCGAGCCGCACGCTGTCGATCGCTCCGACGCGTGTCAGCCCAGCGCCGGGATCGTCGGTGGCGTAGCGGATGTGGAGGTGCTTGCCGGCGTCGGCCGCGGTGGCGCGGTAGGTGACGATCGACGCGTCGGCGGTAAAACTGCCCGCGGCGAGGTCGGCGCTCGTGCTTCGGGCGTAGACGGTGCCATCGGCCCCAACGAGCGCGGCGATCACCCGGAAGGGAGCCGTTCCGCTGCCGCCGAAGAGGTTGGCCGTGAGCGTGTAGGCCTTGCCTGCCTCCATGACGCCGAGATCCTGGACGACCGAGCCGGAGTCGTCGAGACGTTGCCTCGTGACCGTGGTGGTGAGGGTGTAGGTGCCGGTATAGCCACTGTAGGAATCGGCGACGACGTAATAGTCGCCGCTGGCGGGCACGGTGACGGCGAGGCGCGAGTTGAGTGAGCCGTAGTCGTCGTTGGCGGCGATGACGTTGCCGGCGGCGTCGAGGAGATGGAGGTAGGTATCAGGGAGCGTGCCGCGGCCGGTGGGAGATCCCTGGAGATCGATCTCGATCGTGTCCCCGGCCCGGAGGGGAACTCTCCAGAGATCCCAATCGCCGTCGCTGCCGAGGGTGATCGTGCCGGTGACTTCGGATGAGAATCGCGAGCCGTCGATACCGACAAAGCTCCCTGACAGATCGGTGGCGAGCGGGAGATCGTCCGGTTGGATCCCCGGGGTGCCGTTGTCGTTGGGATCGATCTCGGTGGTGATCGCCGGCGCGGTCGAGTCGCTGAAGACCCAGACGCCTCCGGCCGCAAGACGCAGGTAGGCCTCTCCCTGCACGAAGTCGGTGGCGATCCCGTCGGCATGGCTCTCCGGTGCGCTCCGTGACACCACGCCGGCCTTGGTCGCGGCGCCGCCGAACGTCCAATCGGCATTGGAATCGGCCGATTCGAAGCCGCCGTTTCGCACGCCGGGGATGAGGTTCCCTTCGGCGACGAAGGCGATCGTGCCGCTGTCACCGGCCTCGACACGGATCGTGGAGGCAGCCAAGGCATTGGGGATGCCGAGCGCGAGCGTCCCCGAAATCACGCGCGTCTCACCGGTGTAGGTGTTCGGGGATGTGAGCGTGAGCGCGCCGGCGCCCGTCTTCGTGACCGATCCGGTGCCACTGATCACGCCGGAATACGTGGTCGAAGCGCCATTGCCGCCGATCGTGATCGCGTTGCTGCCAAGATCCAGGTTGCCGCTGCCTGAGAGCCCGCCAAAGGCGAAGACGGGAGTGATCGCTGTTCCCGTGACCTCCAACCGGACGTTGTCGATGCCGCCGCGGCGGGCATAGCCGTCGCCCGGTTGGGTCGCGGAATATCGGATCCAGAGGTCCTTGCCTGCGTCCGCCAGCGTGGCGGTGTAGAAGACGACCGAGCCATTGCGCGAGATCTGGCCCTTGGAGACGTTCGCGATCGACGCCGTTGCAAACGTCGATCCACCGACGACGCTGCTCTCCAGCGTCGCCACCACCTCGTAGCCGATGTCTACTTCACCGTAGGGGCCGGCCGTGAGGCCGCCGAGAACGTCTGCCGTAAGCGTGTAGGTCTTGCCCGCCTCCATCTGGCCGAGGTACTGGGTGATGGCGCCGTAACCGTTGAGGCCATAGATAGACCCACCATCGGAGGCCAGACGCATGTAGCGGGCACCGGTCAGGCTATCGGCGGCGATGCCGTCGTAGTTGCCCGAGGGGCCCGTCGTGTAGGTCGATCCGGCGTTCCACGGGGCGCCGGTGTGGACGACGTGGTACCAGCCCGCCGCCCCCCGGATGTTGGTGTACGGCTCGCCGCCGTAGAGGGGATCACTCGCGCCGTCGAAGATCTCCTCAAAGCTGCCATTGACCAGCGTGGAGACGAGCGGCCTGGAGGGGGCCGACGGCCCCTCGGTCACGACCGGATTGTCGGCGATCTGCAGTTGGATGTCGTCGATGCCACCGCGGCGACCGAGGCCCGAGCCCGGCTGCGTCGTGGCGTACGTGATCCAAAGGTTTCTCCCTGCATCCTGCGCCGTGGCGGTGTAGGAGACGACCGACCCGCCATCCGTGAACTCGTAAGCCCACAACTCCCCGCTCGTCGCCGTGGCAAACGTCGTCCCGCCGACGAGTTCGCTCGTCAGCGTCGCCACTACGACGAAGCCGGTATTGCCGTTGCCACCGAAGATGTCGGCCGTGAGTGTGTAGGTCTTGCCCGCCTCCATCCGGCCGAGGTTTTGGGAGATGGCGCCAGCGCCGTAATAGCCGCTGATCGAATCGCCATCGGAGGCCAGGCGCATGTAGCGGCCGCCGGTCAGGCTTCCAGCGTCAATGGCGTCGAAGTTGCCGGCGGGAGCCGTCGTGGCCGTCGATCCGGCGTTCCAGGGGGCGCCCGTATTCAGGCTGTTGTACCAGCCCACAGTGCCTCGAACGTCGGTGTGCCAGTCGGTGTAGACGCTCGCGTCGACGGTCTCGAAGCTTGGGTTGACGAGGGATGACGTCGTGATGACGCTCCCGCTGCGGTTGTTGTTGGTCGCGTCGACAAACCGGATCGTGCCGCTGTCCGCCGCGTTGGCGTCATACGTCGAGCCGGAGAGCGCGCTCGGGCTCCCGAGCTCGAGAATCCCCTGCGTCACTCGCGTCGTGCCGGTGAAGGTGTTGGTGCCGGTGAGCGTGAGCGTGCCGGTGCCGGTCTTCGTGAGGGAGCCCGCGCCACTGATCGTGCCGGCGAACGTCGCATCCGTGGCGAGGTCGATCGTCAGCGTGACGCCCGGGGCGATCGTGATCGTGTCGGCGGCGGTGTAAGGGGCGAGTGAGGTGAGCGTCGTGTTGGTGAGGATCTCGTAGCCGGAATCACGGAATGGCTCGATCGCGACCGCGCCCGAGGCGAGCCCGGTGGCGCGGATCTCGAGCGATGCGTTGACATACTGCCCCTCCACGAACCAGTCGGTGGTGATCCGGCCATCGGCCACTCCGTCGAGGTCGGGGGCGATCCGCACGCCGCTGTCGTTGACATACGGGGCAAAGCCTGCCACGCCGTCG
>CAJBCV010000333.1 GCA_903951635.1 uncultured Planctomycetaceae bacterium | reverse complement strand
GGCTGAAGGGGGCGAGGGCATCGGCAACGCACAGCCCGCGGAAGTCGTTGGTGAGGAGCGTGCCCCATCCAAACGCCACCTTCACGCGATCGACGAACCGGTGATGGAGCGCTTCGATCTCGGCGACATCGAGGCCATCGGAGAAGATGACCGACTTCCGCCGCGGATCCTCGCCGCGCGATCTCCACCATTCGATCGTCAGCTCCGCGATCCCGACCGGATCGCCTGAATCGATGCGGATGCCGCTCCATCGCGCTACCGACTCCGGAGCCCGGGCAAGAAAACCAGCCGTGCCGAACGTATCGGGGAGAAGGATGCGAAGCGGGGCGGCATAGTCGGCCTCCCAATCGGCGGCCACCTCATAGGGAGATCGCGCGAGGGCCTCGTCGCCGTCGGCCAAGGCCGCGTAAACCATTGGCACTTCGTGGGCACTGGTGCCGATCGGATCGACTCCATGCCGCATCGCCAAGAGCACGTTCGACGTGCCGAGAAACGCGCTTCCGAGCCGGTCACGGGCCCGGACGACAGCCTCCTCCTGCCAGGCAAACGAATGCCGGCGTCGCGTCCCGAAATCAGCCAGCCGCAGTCCTTCGAGCTTGGCGAGGCGTTCGAGCTTGGCATCGAGCCGGGCCCCCGCCTCCGCGTAGAGGCGCTGGCGGCTGGCGCTCGGCATTCCCTCGAGCACCGCGCGACTGCGAAGCTCCATGAGGATCGCCAGCGCCGGCACCTCCCACTGCATCACCGCCGGCCAGGGGCCGGTAAAGGTAAGATCGAATTGGCCGTCACGGACGTCGAGCACGTAGGGAGGAAGGCGGAGGTCTGAGTAGGCCGCGATAAACGGCTCGCTGAAGACCCGTCTCCCGCCGACTTCGAGCCCGGAAAGGTACGTCGCTTCGGCGGGCGAGAGCGAAAGCTTCCGCGCCCGATCAAGCTCCGTCCGCAGGCTCCTCTCGTCCACCGCTTCGGCCAATCGCACCGACGTCGTCCGATTGACGATTCCAAACGTCACTTCCACATCGGGCCGGTGGCGGAGCACCGACTGAGCCATCAGCAACTTGTAGAAGTCGGTGTCGAGCCGGGAACCGATGATCGGAGCGTCGCCGGCGAAAGGCGATCGACCGGCAGGGCGTGTCATCGATGCACTCCTCCACGCTCGATCGTCACACCGGCCTCCTTCATGGCCGCCCGCGCCGCGGCGAGCGACCCGTCGCGGTCGATCGCCCGGCAGGCCGGCTCGACGACGCGTACCCGGTAGCCGAGCCGGGCGGCATCGATCGCCGTCGCCGCCACGCAGACGTCGAGGGCGAGCCCGACGACCGCCACCGCACCGACGCCGCGCGAGCGGAGATAGCCGTCGAGGCCCGTGGAAGTGACACGGTCGTTCTCGAAGAAGGCCGAATAGCTGTCCAACTCGTCGCTCACGCCTTTCCTGAGGATGAGATCGGCCCGGTTCGTTTCAAGGCCGGGATGGAATGCCGCACCGACCGATCCCTGGACGCAGTGGACCGGCCAGAGCACCTGCTCGGCGCCGCCGACGAGGCCGCGGCCAAACGGCGTGGCGGCGGGGTGACTGGCGGCAAAGGAGGGGTGCTGCGGCGGATGCCAGTCCTGAGTCAGGACACGGACATGGGCCTCCGCCAGGAGCCTGTTCACCAGCGGCACGATGGCGTCGCCTTCGGCCACTGGCAGGGCTCCTCCGGGACAGAAATCGTTCTGGAGATCGACGACGACGAGGGCTTCGGGCACGAACTGGCTCCCCTTTGGACCAAGCGACCGGACGGGCACCTCACCTGCCCGGAGTTTCGTACCATGTCGCGGCAGAAGAGTGCCACGGGGCCTCGGCATCCGGCGGCGCCCGGGGCGACGTCAGGAAACAGCCGCCGCCGACGTTTCTCTCTCCGGGCCGCCACTTCGTTCCCGAAGCGATTGCTTCTCCGTCAGAAAACGCCCCCTCCGGTTACCCTCTGCGTTCCCCCTCCGGAGTCCCCATGAGCCACCCAGCCGACTCCCGTCGCCACGATCTCGATGCCCTCCGCGCCGTGGCGATGCTCCTCGGCATCCTCCTCCACGCCTCCCTCGCCTACGTCCCCGGAATCCCCTGGGCGGTCCAGGACACGCAGCCGGCCCCCTGGCTCGGGCTCCTCTTCCTGGCGATTCATGGCTTCCGGATGCCGCTGTTCTTCCTCGTCAGTGGCTTCTTCACGGCGATGCTCTGGCAGCGGCGCGGCCCGACGGCGATGCTCGCGCAGCGTTACAAACGGGTCTTCGTCCCGCTCGTGCTCGGGTTCTGCACCCTCCTTCCCCTTTTCAATTGGGTGGTCACCCATGCTCCCGGAGCCGCCGCGGCCGGCGCCCCAACGGTGCCCGCAGGCCCCCCTTCGCCGCTGACCGCCGCGATTCGCACCAAGGATGCCGCCGGCGTCGCTGCAGCGATCGCAGCCGGGGCCGACGCCCGCGGGATCGACGCCGAGTTCCGCACACCGCTGATCACGCTTGCGGCCCTCGTCGGGGACGCCGGGGTGACGCGGGCGCTCCTCGACGCCGGAGCCGATCCCGAAGCCATCGGTGAAGACGGCCGCACGCCCCTCCATGCCGCGGCCTTCGCCGGCCGGCTGCCGATCGTGCAGCTCCTCCTCGACGCCGGCGCCGATCCTGCAAAACGCGGACCAGACGGCGGAAGCCCCCTCGACTCGACGAAGGCCGACGCCGGCACCACCGCCTTCCTCGCCGGTCTGTTGCGAATCGAGCTTGCGCCTCCGAACACGCTCGCCAGCGATCGCGACGCCATCCGCGCGCTCCTTGCCTCCCGCACCGGCGAATCGACCGCGATGCCCGTGCCCCCTCCCGCCGACTTCCTCACGCGGGCCCGCAATGCCTACCGCGACTGGGTCACCTCACCACAATTCGTCATCCCGATGCCGATGGACCCATCGCCGCAGTCGCTCCTCACCGGGATGACGCTCAACTATCTGTGGTTTCTCCTCTTTCTCTGCTGGCTCGCCGTCGGATTTGCCGCGGTCGCCGCGTTCGCGACACGTCTGCGTCTCCCCTCGTTGCCCGGCTGGCTCGTCACCTCGCCCGCGGCCCTCCTCTGGACAGTCCCTCTCACCCTCCTCCCGCAACTCTTCATGGGGCTCCTCGCGCCGGGCTTCGGCCCCGACACCTCCGCCGGGCTCCTCCCCCAGCCGCATGTCCTCGCCTACTACGCCATTTTCTTCGGCTACGGAGCGCTGCTGTTCCTCGCGGAGCATCGCGCCGGAAGCGCTCCGGAAAGCGTCGGCCGCCGCTGGCCCGTGCCGTTGCTTGTCGCCGTGCTGATCTGCTTCCCGGTCGGCCTGATCGCGATGGCGTCACCGCTGGTCTCGGCCCTGTCGCAGGTGCTCTACGCCTGGCTGATGAGCTTCGCGGCGATCGGGTTCTTCCGCTGGCTCGTGCCGGTGGAGAGCCGGATGTGGCGCTATCTCTCCGACTCGGCCTACTGGCTCTACCTCGCCCACATGCCGGTCGTGATCGTGCTTCAGCAATACTCGCGCGGCTGGCCGTTGTCGGGCACGCTCAAGTTCCTCCTCGTGACGACGCTCGCCACCGCGATCCTCCTGGTGAGCTATCAGCTTCTCGTCCGCCACACGCCGCTGGGCCTCCTCCTCAACGGCCCGCGGCCGCGTCACGATCGCGCCAGCCGCGCCGCGATTCGTTCGGCGTCGTAGATGCAGCCCCGCCAGGTGCCGCCGCTGGCCGATTGGAGAATCGCCCACAGCTTCGTGTCGTCGGGGAGGTGGGGATCGGGGGCGAGGTCGGGGCGAGAGGGGCGACGGGCCAGTTCGTGCGCGCCCTCCTCGGGAGTCGTTTCCGCCCCGTTCTGGCCCGCCCACCCGATCAGGTCGATCGAGCCGCTCACCCTCCCGGTGTCGATCACAATTCGGACGAGGTCGCCCTCGAGCAGCTTGCCGAGCGGCCCGCCGGCGAGCGCCTCAGGACCGACATGGCCGATGCAGGCCCCGGTGGAGACGCCGGAGAAGCGGGCGTCGGTGACAAGCGCCACCCGGCTGCCCCCGGGAATGTGTTTGAGCGCGCTTGTCACCTGGTAGGTCTCCTCCATCCCCGTTCCCATCGGGCCGACGCCGGCGAGGATCATGACGTCGCCGGCGACGATCCTCCCCTCCTTGATCGCGGCGATCGCGGCTTTCTCGCTCGTGAACACGCGCGCCGGCCCCTCGTGGCGGTAAACGCCGTCGGCGCCGACCACGCTCGGGTCGATCGCCGTCGCCTTGACGACGGAGCCCTCCGGGGCGAGGTTGCCACGCGGGAAGGCGAGCGTCCGCTTCAGCCCCGCCCGGGCCGCCTTCTCCGGCGGGAGGATGACGTCGTCGGGATCGACGCCGTCACGCACCGCAGCGACTGCGGCATCGAGTTGTTGACCGGTCAGACCGATCGCTTGTAATCGCTGGCGGATTGCTGCTGCTGCATATCGTTCGTGCATACCATTTCACCCGTGTGTCTCTTCTCTGTTCGAAGTATAGCACGCGGCTCCGTGACCGGTCGTCAGCCGCGGACATACCAGACCACCACGACCACCAG
>CAJBCV010000332.1 GCA_903951635.1 uncultured Planctomycetaceae bacterium | reverse complement strand
GTGAGGAGATCCACTTGAACGCGGCCCTCGAGGAGGAGGGCTACGGCGTGGTGGAAAGTGACCTCGGGGAGTTCATCCAGCAACTCCGCGGCGAGCCCCCCTTCCACTTCGTCTTCCCCTGCATGCACGTGCGTCGTGGCGAGATCAGCAAGCTGTTCGAGGAGCATCTCGGCAGCGCGCCGACGGAGAGCCCCGAGGAGCTGACGATGATCGCTCGGCGCTACATGCGCCGGCTCTACGTCGAGGCCGACGTAGGGATCACCGGCGGCAATTTCCTCGTCGCCGAGACCGGACAGATCTCGATCACTGAAAACGAAGGCAACGCCCGGCTCACCGCGGCGCTGCCACGCGTCCACGTAGCGCTCGTGGGAATCGAGAAATGCGTCGAGCGGCTCGACGACCTCGCCGTCCTCCTCCCGATGCTCGCTACCGCTGGCACCGGCCAACCGATCACCTGCTACAACACCCTCTACGGTGGCCCGCGGTCTCCGGGGGAATGCGACGGCCCGCGCGAGATGCACGTCGTCCTCCTCGACAATGGCCGCGCGGCGATTCTCGCCGATCCCGAGCAGCGAGACAGCCTCCAGTGCATCCGCTGCGGTGCCTGCCTCAACGTCTGCCCGATCTTCAAGAACGTCGGCGGGTTCACCTACGGCACCACCTACCAGGGGCCGATCGGCTCGGTGATCACTCCCCATCTCCGTGGCCTCGGCGATTGGAACCACCTCTCCCAGGCCAGTTCGCTGTGCGGAGCCTGCACTGACGCCTGTCCGGTGCGGATCGACATCCACCACCATCTCCTCCACAATCGGCGCAACGCCGTCCGCGCCGTGCCCAACCGTCTCGAGCGGATGGGACACCGGGCGTTCGCCGCCGTCGCGGCCCGGCCGTGGCTGTTCGCCACCGGAGGCGCGCTGTTCCGCCGCTCGCTTTGGTTGCTGAAGAAACTCCGGCTGCCGCTCCTCCGCGACTGGATCGCCAGTCGCGATCTGCCTCGGGCTCCGGCGCAGAGCTTCCGCGACCAGTGGCGCCACCGCGCCGCGCCGGCCGTGGCCCGCGGCCGCCCGAGCGCCGGCGGGGGGGATCGATGAACGCCCGCGACGCGATCCTCGCCCGGGTCCGCGAGGCGCTTTCCGTCCCCGGCCCAGGTCCCCATCAGCGCGCCGGGGAGATGGCCGGCCACGGGGCCGCCCCCCATCCAGCGCCCCCTCCGCTCGGCAGCCTTCCGGTGCTCGCGCTCGAGGCCGCACGTCCCTGGCTCCCCGATGGCGGCGCCACGCCACAGGAACGGCTGGCCCTGCTCGCCGACAATCTCGGCAAGCTCAAAGCCGTGTTCCACCCTGTGCCGACGATCCACGCCGCGCAGGATCTCCTCTTCTCGATCGCCCGCGAGCGCGACTGGAAGCGCGTCGCCTGGCACGCCCATCCGCTCGTCGAGCCGATCCTCGCCGGCCTCCCCTGCGCGACGCACCGCGTCGACCCCGAGGGCGGGGTGGCGGCCGATCTCGCCACCGACGCAAGCGCCCGCAAAGACGCGCTCGAAGCCTGCGATGCCGGCATCACCGGATGCGAGGCGCTTGTCGCCCAGACCGGCTCGATCCTCGTCTCGAGCGCCACCTGCGGAGGCCGAGCGCTCTCGGTGCTGCCGCCGGTTCATGTCGTCGTCGCCACGCCCGACCAGATCGCGGCGACCCTCGCCGACACCTTCGACCTCCTTCGTGAGCGGCACGGGAAATCTCTCCCGAGCATGCTCTCCTTCATCACCGGCCCGAGTCGCACCGGCGACATCGAGCGGATCCTCGTCCTCGGCGCCCACGGGCCGAAGGAACTGTTCGTGCTCCTCGTCGGCTGACGCGCCGCAGGAGCGGGGCACCGGGTGATTCCCCCCTCGAGCGCCGGTTGCCATCGCGG
>CAJBCV010000331.1 GCA_903951635.1 uncultured Planctomycetaceae bacterium | reverse complement strand
TCGATCTTTCCGCCGGGGCTATCGACCACGATCACCGAACAGGGGACGGCGGCCCGGGCGAGTTCCCCCGGCACTTTCCAGGCCTCACTGACGTGATGGAGCACGACCCGGAAGTCGAACTCCTCCCGGAGGCGAAGCACCGTGAGGATGTCGTCGGCGCGATGGGTGTGGTGGTGGACGATCCGCCGCCCTTCGAGGCATTCCACGAGCGATTCCAGTTCGAGATCGCGGGGCGGGTGCTTCGTGGGGTCGGGGTCGGCGAGTTTCCGTTGGTATTCCCGCGCGGCGATGAACTTCTGCCGCACGATGGCCGCCGACTTGCCCCGCGTGCCGGGGAATGGTGGATCCCGCTGGGAGTTCGTGCCGTTGGCCATTTTCAGGCCGACAAGCGGCTTCCCTGCGGCATCGCGCTGGAGCAGGCCGTCCATCGTGTCGGCTCGACGGAGCTTGACGTACACCGTTTGCCCGGAGACGAGGTGCCCGGAGCCGGGCATGATGTTGAGGGTCGTCAGGCCGCCCGCGCGGGCCTTGCGGAATCCGGCATCGCGGGGATTGATCGAGTCGAGGATCCGAACGTCGGGTTGGACCGGGGCGCTCGAATCGCCACCGCTCCCGCCGCCGACATGGCTGTGGGTGTCGACAAGTCCCGGGATGAGCACCTTCCCGGTGACGTCGATTCGCTCGGCGCCGTCCGGGACAGCCGTCGTCGCCGCCGGCCCGACGGCCACGATCCGCCCATCCGTGACGACGACCGTCCCCTCAGGGATCGGCGCGGAGGCAACCGGCATCACCAGCCCACCGACAAACGCCACGGTCGATGCAGCCGTGGCCTGCGGCGCGAGGAAAAGACACGCCACCGCCAGCACCCTGGAAAGCCAATCGCCGTGCGTCTGAACGGCGTCTGACGAGAATCGGCGGTAGACCGCGAGTACGGTCGCCCCACGAGCGGACGCCACATGGAGCGGGGTGGCGATCGGCCCGTTCGACGGGGCCTCGAGATTGGGCCACGTCGCCGGCATCGCCTCACCCCTTCCGTTCGGCCGCCCTGAGCAGGGCTCGGGCCGCTTCCTCGTTCCGCATCCGGGCTGTGATCGCCTCGTCCCCGCGCGACGGAGCGGCCTTGAGCTTCTCGAGGTCGGATCGGGCCGCCGCAGCGTCGAGTTTCTCGGCGGGGATCGAGCGTTGGGTGATGATCGTCACTTCGTCGTGGCCGACCTCGACGAAGCCTCCCTCGATGAACGTCCGCCGCAGGCCCCCGGTGGCGCCCCCCTGCTCCCCCGTGATCCGCACTTCGCCGACGCCCAGACGGCCGACGAACGGGGCATGGCCCCGGCCGATGCCGCGCTGGCCGTCGAACAACGGCACCGAGATGAACTCGGCCCGGGTGTCGAGCACGGTCGACTCAGGGGTCGTGATCACACAGCGGACGCCGGTCTCGCCACCACGCTTCGTTTCAGCCATCGCGTCAGTCCTGCTGGGATTTCACGGGGAGCCTGGGAGTCGCCGAGCGGCCTCTTGCCGGTCGGGAGATGTCGCGGTCGCGGGAGGGAATCAGGTCTTGGCGGCCAGTTTCTTGGCCTGTTCCTCGGCCTGTTCGATCGATCCGACGTACATGAACGCCGGTTCGGGGAGGTGATCCCACTTGCCGTCGGCGATCTCCTCGAAGGAGCGGATCGTATCGGCCAGGCTCGTGATCTCGCCCGGCTTGCCGGTGAACACCTCGGCCACGAGGAACGGCTGCGAGAGGAACCGCTCCATCCGCCGGGCGCGGTGAACGACGAGTTTGTCCTCTTCGGAGAGTTCGTCGACACCGAGGATCGCGATGATGTCCTGGAGTTCGCGATAGCGCTGGAGGGTCCGCTGGACCCGGCGGGCGATCTTGTAGTGCCGCTCGCCGACGTACTGCGGATCGAGAATGCGGCTCGAGGAGGCGAGCGGATCGACGGCCGGGTAGATGCCCTTTTCCGAGATCGAACGTTCCAGATAGAGGAACGCGTCGAGATTGCCGAAGGCCGTCGCCGGAGCCGGATCGGTCGGATCGTCAGCCGGCACGTAGACCGCCTGCACCGACGTGATCGCCCCCTTCGACGTCGAAGCGATCCGCTCCTGGAGGGCGCCCATCTCCGTGGCGAGCGTCGGCTGGTAACCGACCGCGCTCGGCATGCGGCCGAGGAGCGCGCTCACTTCGCTTCCTGCCTGCGAGAAGCGGAAGATGTTGTCGACGAAGAGGAGCGTGTCGGCACCGGTCGTGTCGCGGAAGTATTCCGCCATCGTCAACGCGGAGAGCGCGACGCGGAGACGGGCTCCCGGCGGCTCGTTCATCTGACCGAACACCATGCAGGTCTGCTCGATGACGCTGCGACCGGTGTCACCGATCTTCGCTTCCTGCATCTCGAGCCACAGGTCGGTGCCCTCGCGGGTCCGCTCGCCGACACCGGCAAACACCGAGTAGCCACCGTGGGCACTGGCGATACGGGCGATGAGTTCGGTGAGGATGACCGTCTTGCCGAGGCCGGCACCGCCGAAGAGACCGGCCTTACCGCCGCGGACGAACGGTGTCAGGAGGTCGATCACCTTGATGCCCGTCTCGAAGAGCTCGGTCTTCGTGGAGAGATCGGTGACCGGCGGCGGATCACGGTGGATCGGCCAGCGTTCCGCCGTGTTGACCGGGCCGCGGTTGTCGATCGGCTCACCGGCGAGATTGAAGACGCGGCCGAGCGTCTCCTTGCCGACCGGCACCGAGAGGGGAGCGCCAGTGTCGATGCAGGTGCCGCCACGGACCATACCGTCGGTGCTGCCGAGGGCGACACAACGCACCTTGCCGCCACCGAGATGCTGCTGGACTTCCCCGATGAGGTGCACCGACACCCCCTTGGAGTCATGGTCGATCTTGACGGCGTTGTAGATCGCCGGGATCGAGTCCTCGGGGAACTCCGCGTCGAACGTCGACCCGATGACCTGGGTGACATGACCGACCTTGCCGCCGTGCTTCTTCGTTGCCGTTGCCATGCGTCGTGACGTGCCTTTGCTGCTTTAGGAACCGTGTGTCCGGACGTGTCCGGGAATGTGTTTGGCCGGGGAACTGTTTGGCTCGTGTGGAGATTTCAGATGGTGAAAGATGGGTGCCGGAACACCGATCATTTTTTGAGCGCCTCGACGCCGCCGAGGATCTCCATGATTTCGCCGGTGATCTGCGACTGGCGAGCGCGGTTGTAACGCCGCGACAAATCCTTGATCAGCCCGCCGGCGTTCTCGCTGGCGGCCTTCATCGCCACCATCCGCGCCACCTGCTCGCTGACGGCGGAATCGAGAAAGCACTTGAAGAGCCTCGCCATGAAGCTCGCCGGGAGAATCTCCTCGAGGATGCTCTGGGCCGAGGGATAAAAGTCGTAGTCGTCGCTGGCCAAGCCCGCGGCTGCAGCCTTGGCGGCCGCCTCGCGGGCGGCGCCGGAGGGGGCTTCCGGGGGCTTCAGCGGCAGGAGCATCTCCGTAACGGCCGCCTGCCGGGCGATGCTGTCGAAGCGGGTGTAGACGACGTCGAGCCGATCGATCTCCCCGGCAGCGTACGCCTCGAGGTAGCTCCGCCCGATCGGGGCCACCTGATCGAACTCCGGCTTGTCCTCGAACTGGAGATACCGCTCGTCGATGTCGACGCCGCGGAACTTGAGGGCCGAGATGCCACGCTTGCCAGAGACGGAGGTATGCACTCCGACCTTTTCGCTTCGCCACTGGCCGAGGATCGCCTGGGCCTGACGGACGATGTTGGAGTTGTAGCCGCCGCACAGGCCGCGGTTGCCGGTCAGGACAAGCACGGCCGTCCGCTTCGTCGGCCGGACCTCGAGGAGCGGATGGGAAAATCCGAGCGCCGCCCCGCCTTCGCTCCCGTCGGCTCCGCCGGCACTCGCGGCGGCGATGTTCTCGAGGATTTTCGCGAGCCGGAGGGTGTAGTCGCGCGAGGCGACGGAGCGATCCATCGCCTTTTTGAATCGGGCGGTGGCGATCAGCTCCATCGTCCGCGTGATCTTGCGGATGTTCTTGACCGACTTTCGCCGGCGATCGAGTGCCCTGGCCTTGGCCATGAGTTGGGGTCCTGTGGTTCGTGCGCTACGCGCTTGCGGTGGTGACGGGGATCAACGGGCTGCAGCAACGGCCTTCGGCCCGGCCTTGGCCCCCGATTCCCGCGCCGCCCACTGCCGCTTGAACTCCGCGATCGCCGCCTCGAGCATCCGCTCCCCCTCGGCGTCGAGCTCCTTAGAGTTGACGACCCGGGCCCGCAGTTCCGGCACCTGATCGCGGACGAAGGTGATGAAGTCCTTCTCCCACGTTGCCACGTCTTCGCGCGTCACAGCGTCGAGATGGCCTCGCGTGCCCGCGTAGATGCTGAACACCTGGTCGACGACGTCCATCGGGGCGAACTGCCCCTGCTTGAGGAGCTCCACCATCCGATATCCGCGGTCGAGACGCTGCTGGGTGGCAGCGTCGAGGTCGGTGCCGAGCTGGGCGAAGGCCTCGAGTTCACGGAAGCTCGCCAGATCGAGACGGAGACCACCGGCGACCTTCTTCATGGCCTTCGTCTGGGCGGCACCACCGACGCGCGACACCGAGATGCCGACGTTCATGGCGGGACGCTGGCCGGCGAAGAAGAGGTCAGGCTGGAGGTAGATCTGGCCGTCGGTGATCGAGATCACGTTGGTGGGGATGTACGCCGAGACTTCGCCTTCGAGCGTCTCGATGATCGGCAGCGAGGTGAGCGAGCCGCTGCCGAGTTCGGCGGAGAGCTTCGCCGAACGCTCGAGGAGGCGGCTGTGGGCGTAGAACACGTCGCCCGGATAGGCCTCACGTCCTGGCGGGCGACGCATGAGGAGCGAGAGCTGACGGTAGGCCGTAGCCTGCTTGGAAAGATCGTCATAGACGATCAGGGCGTGCTCGCCCTTGTACATGAAATACTCCGCCATCGCCGTGCCCGAGTAGGGGGCGATGTACTGGAGCGGGGCGGCCGTCGAGGCGCCGGACACGATCACGGTCGTGTAGTCCATGGCGCCGTACTTCCGCAGGGTGTCGATCGCCACGGCGACCGACGAATCCTTTTGGCCGACGGCGACGTAGAAGCACTTCACGCCGCTGTTCTTCTGATTGATGATCGCGTCGATGCCGATCGCCGTCTTGCCGGTCTTGCGGTCGCCGATGATCAGCTCGCGCTGGCCGCGGCCGATCGGCGTCATCGCGTCGATCGCCTTGATGCCGGTTTGGAGCGGCTCGCGGACGGGGGACCGCTCGGCGACGCCCGGGGCGAGCGTCTCCACGGGGCGGCGCTGGTCGGTGACGACCGGCCCCTTGCCGTCGAGCGGGTTGCCGAGCGGGTCGAGAACGCGGCCGACGACCGCTTCGCCCACCGGCACGCTGAGGAGCTTTCCGGTACTGCGAACCTCGTCCCCTTCGGTGACCTTGAGATAGTCGCCGAGGATGATGACGCCGACGGAGTTCTCTTCGAGATTGAACGCCAGGCCGGTGATGCCGCCGGGGAACTCGACCATTTCGCCGGCCATGACGCCCTGAAGGCCCCAGACGCGCGCGATGCCGTCGCCGACCTCGAGCACGCGGCCGACGTCACGGACGTCGATCTTCCGTTCGAAGCGATCGATCTCCTCACGGAGTACCGAGGCGATCTCGTCTGTATTGAATTTCATGGATGCTCCTCTGCTTCAGGCTGTGCCCAAGCCGCTGCAGGCCCGTGGCGACGGAATGGTCATAGACGGTGTCCTCGACGCGGACGACCAGTCCGCCGAGCACGTCAGGGTTGACGGTGAACGTGGGGGCGAGCCGCAGGCCGAGGGCCTTGGCGGTGTCGGCAACGACCTGCTCGCGTTCGGCCGCATCGAGCGGCACGGCAGTGGTGAACTCGGCCCGCTTGAGGCCGTCGCGCTCGTCGGCGAGATGTCCGGCGGCGGCGACGACATCGGCAAGGAGGCCGAGACGGTCGTGGCGGGCGAGAACGTGGAGCGCGTGAAGCGTTGTGGGGCGGACGCGGCCGGCGCAGATCTTGTCGATCATCGCCCCCTTCTCCTCGACGCTGACGCGCGGCGAGGCGAACACCATGGCGGCGGCTGGCACCTTTGGCAGAACCTCGGTTGCTAGGGCGCGGAGTTCGTCGAGGACCTCATCCCGACAGCCGGCGTTGCCAGCGGCGTCGAGGATCGCCTGGGCGTAGACACGTGCGAGCCGCTGGACACCGATGTCGGTGACGGGCTTGTCCGCGGTGTTTTGGTCGCCGGAGGAAGGCATCGGGAATCCTACGAGTCGGAAGGAGCGAGACGGAACGGGGCGAAAGCGGGGCCGATCAGTTGACGCTCGGCTTGGTGCCGAGGCTGGCGACCGAATCGCGGACCAGTCGGGAGTGATCCTCCTTGCCGATCTTCTCGCGGAGGAACTTGCCGGCCACTTCGACAGCAAGGTCGCCGGCCTTGAGAGCGATCGACGAAAGGGCCTCGTCGCGGGCCAGACCGATCTCGTGCTTGGCGCGGGCCTGCTCATCCTCGGCGGCCTTGCGGGCCTCGGCGACGATCGCTTGCTTCGTCGCCTCGGAGTCGCGGCGGGCTTCCTCGAGCATCCCGCGGACCTCGTCGGAGGCTTCGGCGAGGCGCCGTTCGTAGGAGACGAGCATCCGCTTCGCTTCCTCGTTGGCGGCCTTGGTTTCGGCAATCTGGTGCTCGATCCCCTGTTCCCGCTTGTCGAGCCCCTCCATGATCGGCTTCCAGGCAAACTTGCCCAGGAGCCCAAGGAGGAGGAGAAAGACGGCGAGCGACCAGATCGCCAGGTCGCTGCGGAACTCCGCCGGACTCTCGAAGTCTTTCTTGGCCACACCCTGTGGCGGATTGTGGCCGATCTCGACGTGATCGCCATGGCCGTGGGCTTCCTCGTCGGCTGCGACCGCGGTCACCACCGGCATCGTGGCCACCGGAAGGGCGACGGTCGTCATGCCCCACACCAGCAAGCCGGCCAGCGCCCGGACGAACCCGGCACCGAGAAGACGACGAACCTGCATTTCCTTGAAAGCCGAGGCGAACCCGCTCACGTCGATTTCTCCTGCATCACCCAAAAAACCAAGGGCAGAGACCAAGTCACGAGTCCACGAAGGCAACCACCATCAGACGGCACGAGCCATCGGCGCATCGAATTGACAGCCCACGACCGAAAACTCCCACCGACGAACAGAACGAGGACACGGGCACGAAGAAAGGCACACCGCAGGGGTGAAGCCTCGCCATCGCGGCTCATTTCGGACTTGCCGGGATTCGTACCCCGCAGGACCGAAACGGGCCGGTGCGGAAGCGGCAGGCTTTGATACCGCCGCTTCCACACCGCCGTTACCGTTTCCTGTCCGTCGGATCTCCAGCGGCAACCGCCCCGTTTCCGGGGAATGGTGGCGACCGCTTGGCGATCGAGCGTCGATCAGGTCTTCCCGGAGCAGATGAACAGCGCGTAGAACGTGAAGCCTTCGATGAGGGCCGCCGCGATGATCATCGCGGGTTGAATGTTGCCGGCCACTTCGGGCTGACGGGCCATGCTCTCGTAGGCCGCAGCCGCGAGCTTGCTGATGCCGTAGGCGGCACCGATGACGACCACCGCGACGCTGAACGCCGAGGTGAGGTCGATGAGGCTCCGGCCACCGGTGGCTTCCTGGGCGGAGGCGAAGTCGGCGACGAACATCGTCAGGGCGACGGCGGCGACGACGGAGAGCGTGCGGAACGAGAAGAGCGAACGGATCACGGGAAGAAGCTCCTTGGCAACGAGAACCCAGGCGGACGCCTGGATGAATTCAAAACCCGGGCGGATGCCCGGAACAAAGGAAGACGGAAACGGAAACGGACAGTTCGGAGGTCAGGGATCACCGGGGCGATCCGCAGGGACAGGGATCATGGTCGCTGCCCACGGATCGTGCAAACCGGACGCGGAAGGTCGTTGGAATCCTGGGGAAATCGAAGGTGTCTTGTCGGCGGAGCAGGCCGGAGTCGGCCAGATCCAGCCCTTGGGTTGGATCAGTGGTGATGAACGGAAGCCCCGATGAACAGGGCGGACAGGAAGGTGAAGATGTAGGCCTGGAGGAAGGCGACAAACAGTTCGAGCACGCTGAACAGCGTGGCACTGACGACGCTGATGCCCGTGACCGTCCCCCACATTCCGGCCGACAGGGCCGCCGCTGCGGGGATCAGGGCCATGATCCCGAGGAGCACCAGATGCCCGGCGACCATGTTCGCCAAGAGTCGGACGGCAAGGATCAAGTGCTTGATCACGAGGCCGAGGAGTTCGATGCCGAACAGCCCGAGCGAAATCACGATCTTCAACGGAAACAGGTACGCCGGCATGTCGATCGGCGGGACGAGGTTCTTGAAATAGCCCGCCAGTCCCATCGCCTTCACGCCGCCGACAAACCCGCCCAGGAAGGTGGCCGCCGCCAAGGAGAGCGTCACGGAAAACGACGCCGTCGGCGAGCCGGCCCAGGGGACCATGCCGAGGAGATTGCAGCCGAGGATGAAGAAAAAGAGCGTCCAGAGGAGGGGGACGAACTTGTCGCCGTCGTGGTGGACATGGCCATGCTCGTCGGCGTGGGCATGCTTGTCGTCGATCGCCGGCCGGGCGATCTGATCGCGGACAAACAGCAGCATCACCTCGAGGAGATTCGCCAGCCGCCCCTTGGCGGGAGCCCCCGAGGCGATCCGCTTGGCAAGCCACGAGAAGAGCAGCAACAGCGCGCCCCCCACGGCGAGCTCAAGGAGCATGTACTTCGAGATTCCCACGCCCGACTTCATCGCGTAGAGGCTGTCGAGGCTGCCGAACGGCTGCGGGATCAGCACCTTCCCCGACATGGCCTCGTTGAACTCTGCCAGCGACGGCATCGGGTGATGGTCGCGCTCGTAGGGGGCACGGAGAAACTCCGGCACGTCCTCGAGCGTTTGCCAGTCGCGCCGCCAGAGCGCCTTCGGCACCTCGAAGAAGTAGGAATCCTTGAGGTGGTAGATCGGGTTGTGGTCGGACAT
>CAJBCV010000330.1 GCA_903951635.1 uncultured Planctomycetaceae bacterium | reverse complement strand
GTGCCTGTGGTCCTCGAGAATGACTCCAATGCCGCAGCGCTCGGCGAGGCGCTCGTCGGCGCTGGTCGGGGCGCCAGGGTCGTCGTCTATTCGAATGCCGGCAGCGGCATCGGGAGCGGCCTAGTGATCGACGGCCAGCTCTACCGCGGGCGATCGAGCGGCGAGATGGAGCTCGGCCATCTGCGCCTCATCCCCGGAGGCGGGATCCTCGAAGACTCCTCGGCCGGCTGGGCGATCGACGCACGAGTCCGCGAAGCGGTGGCGGCAGAGCCCGCCGGCATGCTTGCCAAGGAGGCCGCAGCGGCGACCGCTCCTCCGTCGGCCCGGCTTCTCCCCGCAGCGCTCGCCGCTGGCGACGCCACGGCCCAACGGATCCTCGATGCCGCGGCAGGCCCCTATGCCCATGCGCTTTCGCATGTCGTCCATCTCCTCAACCCCGACGTGATCGTCCTCGGCGGGGGCGTAGCCACGATCGGTGAGCCGTGGCGCGGAAGCGTTGCAAGGCAACTCGAGGGCTTCCTCATGACCCCGCTGCGGCCGGCACCGCCGGTGCGGCTCGCCACGCTCGCCGAAGATGTCGTTCCGGTGGGGGCGGCGCTGGCGGCGCTCGGAGACCAGAGCCGTGCGGCGCGGAGGGTCGAGCCATGATTGCGTGCCACGCCCTCGTCCGTTCGTCTTTTTTTTCGAGCCTCGTGGCGCTCGGAGCGATCGCCGCGGGAGTCGCGCCAGCCGACGACGCCCTGTTTGAATCGTCGATCCGTCCGGTGCTTGTCGACACCTGCTTCCGCTGCCATGGAGGAGAGCGCGTCTCGGGGGGGCTGCGGGTCGACTCGCGCGAGGCGCTCGTTGTGGGGGGCGACTCCGGGCCGGCGATCGTGCCGGGGGATCCGGCGCGCAGCCTCCTCGTTCAGGCGATCGCGCGCCATGAGGATGTCTCGGCGATGCCCCCGGAGGCTGAAAAAGCCCTCCTGCCGGAGCAGGTGGCAGCGTTTGAGCGTTGGATCGGCGCAGACGCGCTTTGGCCTGCCGCGGCTGCGGCGTTCGAGATCGAAGGGCACTGGGCGTTTGCGGCGGTGACCGATCCGCCGGCCCCGCCGGTGGCCGACGAAGCCTGGTGCCAGACAACCGTCGACCGCTTCATCCGTGCCCGCCAGGAGGAGGCGGGAGTCGCCCCCCTTCCCCGCGCCGACCGGCGCACCCTCATCCGCCGGGCGACGTTCGATCTCACCGGCCTGCCGCCGACGCCGGCGGAGGTCGAGGCCTTCGTCGCCGATCCTTCGCCGCACGCCTTCGACACGGTCGTGGAGCGCCTCCTCGCTTCGACGGCCTACGGCGAAAAGTGGGCCCGGCACTGGCTCGACATCGTTCGCTATGCCGACACGGCCGGCGAGACGGCCGACTATCCCGTCCCGGTCGCCTGGCGCTACCGCAACTACTGCGTCGATGCCTTCAACCGTGATCTCCCCTACGACGAGTTTCTCCGCGAGCAGCTCGCCGGCGACATCCTCGCCGCGGCGGGCCCGCCCGAGAGCCGCGACGAGCGGATCGTCGCCACCGGGTTTCTCGCCATCTCGCGCCGCTTCGGCTTCGATTCGGAGAAATACCACCACCTCACGATTCAGGAC
>CAJBCV010000329.1 GCA_903951635.1 uncultured Planctomycetaceae bacterium | reverse complement strand
TGACCGTGCCCCGAGCGCCGGCCTCGCCGGCAAGCGAAGGACAGGAGGGCGAAAGCGCAGGCGGCGCGGAGAGAGCGGAGGGCAGGGATGCCCGGAGCGAACGTCCGGCGACGGGGCACGGTCAGCCCCGAGCGGCTCCCGGCGAAGAGCAAGCGAAACGACAACGGCCCGCCGGAAACTCCGGCGGGCCGCTTCGTTTTGATGACTCAGTCGAAAGCCATGGACAGCTTCGACCGCGTCTCAATTCAGTCCCACCACCACTGGCCGGCGGGGAGGTCGAGCTTCTCGCCGCGGGCCGAGGCGATCGTGCCCTCTTCGTCGCCGAGGATGTTCGACGGATCGAGGGCCATCTTCGGCTGGACGGTCACGCCACCACCGATCGGCGTGACGAGGCGGTTGCCACGCTGGATGGCGTTGATCGCCGGCTGGACTTCGGTCGGAGCGACGAGCCGCTCGATCGTGCACACCGACTCGTCGCGGAGGCTCTCGGCGCCCCAGGCAGCCCGGCCGTAGGCGTCGTGCTCCTGCATCCAGGCAGCCACGATCGAGAGGTCGATGAGGTTGCGGAGCTGGGCGTAGACCGGGTTGCGGGCAGCGATTTCGGGGTATTTCCGGGTGAACGTCTCGGTGAAGGTCTTGCTCGCCCGGTCGGGCCGATCGGCCGACATCCGCTGGCCGTTGGGGAGGACGACCTCGTCGGCACCGACGAGCTTCACGCCCCGGCCGACAAGCTCGATGCCGAGATCGTCGTCGGTGGCCCGGACGCACTGGTAGTCGGGGGTGAAGTACCAGCGCTGGAGGGCGTTGGTGGCGACGCCGGAATTGGCGTTGAGATCGACCCACGACTTCATGTTCCGGGCCGGGACGCGCTCGAGGCCGATGCCGATGAGCTTCATCCGATAGTCCGCCTCGACCATCACCTGGGCGAAGTGCGTCGTGGGGCTGACGCCGTCGACGCGGACGTCTTGCGGCCCGAGGGCTTGCGACATCCCCATCACGAGCTCTTCGGGGCTAGCCTTGGGATTGATGCGGCCGACGCTCTTGATGAACGCCTGGAGTTGGGCGAGCCCTTCCTGACGCGGATCGATCGAGCAGCCGATCGTGGCACTCGTCGGCTCGCCCGGCTCGAAGACGCGGATCGCGGCGACGAGATCCTCGAGGAGGACCGTCGGGCTACCCGACTCGATGCCGACGACGCGCCCCGTGGCGTCGGTGATCCAGCCCTCGGCCGGGCCGGCGATGACCACTTCACCCGGCTTGCCATCCTCGGCGGGATAGACGAACACGTACTGCACGCGGGTGAGGCCGGCGAGCCGGGCGACGTCATCGGCGACGTCGCGCCCTTCGGCTGCGGCGCGGGCCACTTCGGCCTCCAGCCGCGACAGCGCCACCTTGCGGAACGTCGAACGCTTGCGGATGTCGCCCGGGAGTTCGGCGTAGGCCGCGACGCGACGCTGACGCGAGAGCCCGGCATCGGGGACGAAGTGCGTCCGCAGCACACCCTGAGCGTCGATGACGACACCGGCTGCGCCCGCGGCACTGCCAAGACCGCCACCGCCCATCCCGCCGCCACCCATGCCGCCACCGCCCATGCCACCGCCACCCATGCCGCCACCACCCATACCACCGCCGCCCATGCCGCCACCACCCATGCCACCGCCGCCCATGCCACCACCCATGCCGCCGCCGCCCATACCGCCGCCACCGATGCCACCTTGGGCATGGGCGAATCCGGTGGGCGCGACCGCCACGGCGAGGGCCACGATCGCCGTCGACAACAGCGCGGCGAAACGGTGCACGAGGGTCATCCGGTCAGCGAGGGGCTTGAACATGGGCGTACCCGCGAAAGAGGAACGGTCTGCCGACGCTTGATTCCCGCAGGGCTCCGGAGACCGGAACCCTCTTGGCAGGGTAGCCCCGGCGGAGGCTGACGGCAATCGAGCGGCCGACGTGCAGGGAGCCTCCGCGTCAGCGGATCGGCCCCAGCGTCTCTCCTCTCTTCGGCCCGGAGACGACAGTGGCTTTGAGGGGCTTTGGGGAGAAAGGGGGGCGATTCACCGGTTTTCTCGCGAACTCTGGCACCGGGAAGGGGTCGTGCCGGTTGTGGGGGCGACGCCGCCGCGAGGGCTGCGGGAGCAAAGGGCCTCCTTCGGCCGGGCCCGGCCAGCCAGCCTGCTCGAGCCGGCAAACGTCAGCCGGCCCGGGCCGGGGACCCCTTGCCGGCGAAGCGGCGCCCATCCCCCCGGCCGGAGTCGTCGCGGCTGCGGCTGCTCCCGGTGCGGGGGATCGAAATCCCCGCCCGGATCGAGCCGGGGCCGAGGAGGCCCGAGACCTCCGCCTGGAATTGAGGCGTCCAGGCGACGGCGTGGCGATCGGCCTCCATGAGGACGCGGCGTCCGTCGGCGAGATCGAGCACCAGCCGCAGCGGCACGCTCCCCGGATGGCGGCGAAGGATCTCCGCCAGCCGGTCGAGCGTGGTGGCGTCGTGGCCGGGCTCGGCGAAACGGAGCGTGACGTGCTTGACCGGCTTCTGCCAGGCGTCGGCGAGGGGGACGATCTCGTTGACGATCAAGTTCGTCTCCTCGCTCCCCGCCCTGCGGTCGATCGAACCGACGACGAGGATCACCGCGTCGGCCTGGATCGCCTCACCGCAGCGGGCATAGTCCTCGGGCCAGCAGATCGAGCGGACGATGCCGTCCATGTCCTCGAGGTCGAACATCCCGTAGCGGGTGTGGGTCGAGCCGGGCCGCGGCTGCTTGGTGTTGGAGAGCTTGATGGCGGCCACCATCCCGCCGATCACCACTTCCCCCTTGGGGGGCACCGCGGCGAGGTCAGCCGTGCCGTGGGTGCAGATCGCCCCGAGGAGGTCGGCATACTCCGCCAGCGGATGGCTGTGGACGTAGTAGCCGAGCACCTCTTTTTCATACGACCGCATCTCCTTGTCGGAGAGGGGGGGCACTTCCGGCAGCCCCGGCGGCGGAGCGGTGGGGGTGGCGACGGCGGGAGCTTCGTCGAAGGCGTCGAAGAGATTCTTCTGGCCACTCTTGCGATCGGCGGCGCGCGAGGCCCCGGCGGCGAGCGCCTTCTCGATGCCGGCCAGGAGCGCGGCCCGCTTCGCCCCCATGGAGCGATCGGGGCAGAGCGAGTCGAGGGCCCCGGCCTTGGCGAGGCTCTCGACGGCGGTCTTGTTGACGACGCTCGAGTCGAGCCGGCCACAGAAGTCGTCGAGGTCACGGTACGGCCCGGCCTTCTTTCGCTCGGCGTCGATCGCGGCGGAGGCCTGGCCGCCGCAGCCCTTGATCGCGGAGAGCCCGAACAGGATCCGCCCCTCGGCGACGGTGAAGTCGGCGGCGGACTGGTTCACATCGGGGGGCGCGACGTCGATCCCCATCCGCCGGCAGTCCTCGACATGCTCGACCAGCGCGTCCTTCTTCTTGAAGTTGCGGCCGGTGATGTCGCCGGAGAGGAGCGCCGCCATGAACTCCACGGCGTGGTGCGTCTTGAGGTAGGCCGTCTGCCAGGCGAGGAGCGCGTAGGCGGTGGAGTGGCTCTTGTTGAAGCCGTAGCCGGCAAACTTTTCGATGAGGCCGAACAGCGCCTGCCCTTCGGCCGGCGCGAGCCCCTTCGCCTTCGCCCCGGCGACGAACTTCTCGCGGAAGGCGGCGATGGTCTCGAGCTTCTTCTTGCTGATCGCCTTGATGCAGGTGTAGGCGCTGGAGAGCTCGATGCCACCGAGGCGCTCGAGAATCCGCATCACCTGTTCCTGATAGACCATCACGCCGTGCGTCTCTTCG
>CAJBCV010000328.1 GCA_903951635.1 uncultured Planctomycetaceae bacterium | reverse complement strand
GCGACGGCGACCGTCACGGCCGTGGTCATCAACCGCATGGGTTGGATCGGAGGAGCAAGCAGGGCCGCCGGATCGGGGAGCGTGGCCGCCAGGACGAGGGCCAACCCGAGGCGGACCGCAAGACGCTGGAGCGTTCGTGATCCGGTCCTGAACGAAGCGACATCGACCATGGCGACGAGAATGACGCCCACGAACACCGCGGCGAACGACGCGACCCCCGAGGTGTCAAATGGCACCTGCATCCGGCGAACGGCGAGGACCGTGGCACACGCCAGCGTCGTCGCAGCGATGGCCGATGCGATCGCTGCAAGCAGCCGTGGACCGGGGCGGTCAGCCATTGACCGACCCGCCCCGGATCCACGTCCAGCAACGACAGCCATGGGCGGCCTCAGGCCTTCCCGGCAGCCTTGGCCAGTTCGGCAGCCCGTTCGGTCTTCTCCCACGGGAAGCCTTCACGCCCGAAGTGGCCGCCCGCAGCGGTCTTGCGGTAGATCGGCTTGCGGAGATCGAGGTAGTCGATGATCCCGCGAGGCTTGAGGGGGAAGAACTGACGGACGACATCGCAGAGCTTCTCGTCGGCCACCTTGCCGGTCCCCTCGGTGTCGACCTTGATGCTCACCGGATCGCTGACGCCGATCGCGTAGGCGAGTTGCACCTCGCAACGGTCGGCGAGGCCGGAGGCGACGATGTTCTTGGCGATGTGGCGGGCCATGTAGGCCGCGCTACGATCGACCTTCGTCGGATCCTTGCCCGAGAAGGCGCCGCCGCCGTGGCGTCCCCAGCCGCCGTAGGTGTCGACGATGATCTTCCGACCGGTGAGGCCGCAGTCGCCATGGGGGCCACCGACCACGAATCGACCGGTGGGATTGATGTGGTAGGTGATGTTCGACGTGTCGAGATCCTTCGGGAGCAGCGGCTTGCAGATCTTCTCGATGACGAACTTGCGAATCTCCTCGTTGGAGACGTGGGGGGCGTGCTGCGTGGAGACGACGATCGTATCGAGGCGCTTCGGCGTGTTCCCTTCGTACTCGATCGTCACCTGGCTCTTCGAATCGGGGCGGAGCCAATCGACCTCGCCCTTCTGGCGGGCTTCCGTGAGGCGGTTGAGGATCCGGTGGGAGAGGGCGATCGGCAGTGGCATCAACTCCGGCGTCTCGTTGCAGGCGTAGCCAAACATCAGCCCCTGGTCACCGGCGCCGATGTCCTTCCCCGTCGAGTCGTCCTCGTTGACGCCCATCGCGATATCACCGCTCTGCTTGCCAACGGCCACGAGCACGGAGCAGGTGTCGGCGGAGATGCCCATCTCGTCGTCGGTGTAGCCGACGGCACGGATCACGTCGCGGACGACCTTTTGATAGTCGATCGTTCCCTTGGAGGTGATCTCACCGGCCACGACCGCCAGGCCGGTCGTCACGAGGGTCTCGCAGGCAACGCGGCTGAGGGGATCTTGCGCGAGGTAGGCGTCGAGAACGCCGTCGGAGATCTGGTCGGCCAGCTTGTCGGGGTGGCCCATGCTGACCGATTCGCTCGTGAACAGATACTTGCCTTTGGACACGGTTCGTCGCCTCTTGCTGTAGGGGGGGCATTGCCCAACGGGGATGGGCGGGGATCGGAAAGAGTGAAGCAGAGATTATCCAGGTTCGCGGGCCGGCGGGCAACCCTTGGCCTCTCGTGGACCAGCGGAAAGGAGGGCCAGGATCCTTTCGGCGGTGGCGGCGGTGGCGCCGCGGTGGGCCGCGACGGTGCGGGCAGCCCGCGTTCCCTGCGCCAGGGGGGCTTGTGCCCCGAGGCAGTCGAGGACGAAGGCCGTGAGGGCCGCTCCATCGGCCACGACGCGGGCCGCGTCGGCTGCGAGGAGGACTGCCACCTCGTCGGCAAAGTTGCGGGTGTGGGGGCCGAAGCAGACGGCCGCCCCGTACGCGGCCGGCTCGAGCATGTTCTGCCCGCCACGCTTCCCGTCGAGGCTCCCGCCGACGAAGGCGATCGACGCTGTCCCCCACCAGGCCCCGAGTTCTCCGGTCGTGTCGACGAGGAGTACGCGTGCGTGCGGGGTCGCGCCTTCGGTCTCGAGGGTGCTGCGGGCCTGCCAGGCGAGCCCGGAGGCGTCGAGGAGGGCGACGATCTCCGGCTTCCGTTCGACATGTCTGGGCACGATCACGAGACGGAGCCGGGGATGGTCGGCGGAGGCGGCCCGGTAGGCGTCGATCGCCAGCGCCTCTTCAGGGGCCTGCGTGCTGCCGGCGAGGAACACGATGTCGTCCTCCACGAAGCCCGCCAGCTTCGCCAGGCACCGGACATCCTCGGCAGCGCGGTCACCACGGACGCCGTCGAACTTCATCGACCCGGCATCGACGACCGTCGGGGCGCCGAGCGCCCGGAATCGCGCCGCATCGGCGGCCGAGCGCGCGCTGACGAGCGTCACCCGCGACAGCATCCGGCGGACCAGCGGGGCGACGCGACGGTATCCGCGGGCGCTGCGTTCGCTGAGCCGGCCGTTGGCCACGACGATCGGCAGGCGATGACGCCTCGCCGCGTCGAGGAGGTGGGGCCAGAGCTCCAGTTCGCCGAGGACGAGGAGATCGGCGTCGACGGCCTTGACCACGCGGCGCACCGCCCAGGTGAAGTCGAGGGGGCAGGGGAAAACGACGGCCGCGCCAAACCGCTTGGCGGCAAGATCGAGGCCGGTGGTGGTGGAACTGGAGACGACGAACTCGACCGCGAGCCCCTTGGCGTTGGCCTGCGCCGTAATCTCGCGGGAAAGCGACGAAAGGAGTTGGATCTCGCCGACGCTCACGCCATGGAGCCAGATGCGCTGTCGCGTTCCCTTCGGCAGCAGGGGGGGAGTGCTGCCGATGAAGCGGCTCCACGGGGCGGCAACCGGTCGCCCACCGGAGACCTTTCGCCACGCCACCCAGGGCAGGAGGCCCACGAAGGCGATGAGATAGATGAGGTCGAGGAGCATGGTGCGTGGGCGGGTGGAAGGCGACCGGACACGAGGGTTCGAGGTCTGGCCGACATCAAAGCTAATGATCCGTCGCCGATTCGTCTCCCCGATCTTCTTCTCAAGCCTCAACGGCAGCGTACGATGCATCGTCGATTGCCGGCCTGGGCGAGCCTGGCAGGGATTCATTTCTGGGGAGTCATTGTCTCCACGAAAAACCTTGATGGCCCATCGCTCAACAATTCGGCCCCGGACGGCCCCGCTCTCAGCGCCCTACGCTCGTCTTGGACGGGGCCCTTCCGGACTCACGAAAGGGATGTCACGACCTCTATGAGCCATGCCCCCCCGCAGCCGCTCGTCGTCAATTTCACGCCAACGGGCATGGTGCCCACGAAGGCGACCACGCCGCATGTGCCGGTCAGCCCGACGGAGATCGTGGAGCAGGTCCACGAAGCGCATGAGATCGGCATCAGCGTCGTGCACCTGCACGCACGGCGAGCAGACGGAAGCCCGGGCTACGAGCCCGAAATCTACGCCGATATTTTTGCCGGCATCCGACGGCACTGCCCCGATCTTCCCCTCTGCGCGTCGCTGAGCGGCAGGAGTTTTCCGGAGTTCGAAAGGCGGTCGGCCGTTCTGGAACTGCGGCCCGACATGGCTTCGCTCACCTTGGGATCGCTCAATTTCGTCCGCGAGGCGAGCATGAACTCGCCGGAGATGATCCAAAGGCTGGCAGAGAAGATGGATCAGTATGGCGTGCTGCCTGAACTCGAGTGCTTCGACGCGGGGATGATCAACTACGCGATACACCTGATTCAAAAGGGCGTCCTCAGGCCCCCACACTATTTCAACGTCATCGTGGGCAACATCTCGAGCGCGCAGGCCGATCTCCAGCAGGTGGGAATCCTTCTTCGGAGTCTTCCCCCTGGCGCGACCTGGTCGCTCGGGGGGATCGGCGCGGTGCAACTGCGGGCCAACGCGATCGCGATCATGGAGGGCGGGGGCGTGCGGGTGGGGCTCGAGGACAATCTCTGGTTCGACGCTGCCCGAACGCAGCTGGCGACGAATGCCGGACTGCTCCGGCGGATTCACGAACTCGCGGTGATCTTCGAGCGGCCCATCATGAAACCGCTCGCGTTTCGGGCGCTCGGCTTTTCGAACCGCCAGCCTTCAGGTGGAGTGACATGAGCGATCCGCTGTGGATGCGACTCTGGCGAACGTTGCAGCAAGATGGATGTGGCGGTCTCTGGCTCAAATCCCTTGATGCGTCGGGATATCGGCGACTGTACCTGCTCCGCCGCCCGCTGGTGGAGCCGATCCGGGATTGCCCGACGACGCTGCCGGTGGAGGTGGATTGGCTGACACCCGAGGGGGTGCATGACTATCTCGGATTCCGTCCCGAGGCGACCGGTCATGACGTGACCCGGCAGCTTCAGCAGGGGGATCGCTGCCTCCTGGCCCGACACGAGGGCCGGATCGTCGGCGCGATGTGGGGATCGAGTGCGAGGACGAATACGAGATCGTTGCTGGGGCACGACCTCCCGTTGGCGGCCGGCGAGGCCTATCAGTTCGACGCCTACACGTCACCTGAGGTTCGAGGCATGGGGATTGCCCCGGCGCTCAGCGTGGCATGGCTGCGGCACCTGCGTGACGAGGGCTGTACGGCCGCGATCCGGATGACGTTTCCGTGGAACGGTGCCGCGCTGCGTTCCCACGCCAAGGCTGGGTATCGAGTCGCGGCGGTCGTCCGCAGCCTCCGGCTGGGGAACCGGCGATATCTCTTTCCGATTCGGAAGTTCGCGCCGTGACTGTGGGGGCTCGCTCACCCCGCCGCGACACCGCTCGAGCGGCCACAGCAGTTCTTGAACTTCTTCCCGCTGCCGCACGGGCAGGGGTCGTTCCGCCCCACCTTCTGGGCGAGATTGCGGATCGGTTCGACGTGCTCGTCCGGATTCGAAGGCTCGACGGCGGGGGCTTCCGCCGACGGGGGCTCCGGGAGCGTGGCTGAAGGGGCGGCGGCGTGGATCGCCGCGGTTTCCTTCCAGGTGCTCCGCAGCGCGTCGTCTTCGACCTGCTCGATCCGGTAGACGATGTCGGTGACCCGTTCGTCGATCCCCTTCCACATCAGATCGAACGTCCGCATTCCCTCTCGCTTGTACTCCACCTTCGGGTCGACCTGGGCGTAGCCACGGAGGCCGACGCTCGATCGGAGGTGATCCATGGCGAGGAGGTGATCCTTCCAGGCATTGTCGAGGAACTGGAGGAGCACGGCCCGCTCCATCCGCTTCATCTCGTCGCGGGGATCGTCACCGCGGGCATGGCGGCGGCGACTGGCGTCGGAGAGGACGCGCCGGAGTTGGTCGAGATCGTTCGTCTCGAGGTCGGAGGGCTGCAGTTCGGGGTCGAAGCGATCGCGTGCCCAGGCAAGCAGGCCGTCGCGGTCGAGGGCCCGCGAACCGTCCGCCTGGGGACGGATGAAGTGCGACAGGCCGGCGAGCACCGGATACTCGATCTCGCGGCGGCCGTAGACCTCGTGGGCCTTCCGCTTGACCAGATCGCGGAACTGCTTCGGGTCGAGGCCCGACTGCACCGCGCGCTCGATGTCGGCCGGTGCGAGCGATTCTCCGAACCGCCACTCCGTCCAGCCGCAGGCGCTCCTCAGGCCGAAGTCGTGGGCCAGGAACTTCCCCCCCTCGGAGATGTCGATCTTCGCGATCGCCTCGCGCACCGCGCCCTGGAGGAATTCGACGACATCCTGGCGACCGATCTTCTTGAGATCGCGGTCGGTGAGGCGTGTCTTCCAGCGGGCATTGGCGAACGTCGCCAGGGCCCCCCAGTTCCACTCGCTCTCGTCCTCCCCCTCGGGGATGTTCTCCTCGACGGCCTCGAAAATCTGCGTCTCCGATTGGCGGATCGCCTGGTCGGTGGCGAGCCGCTCGGCCTCCTCGGGATTGAGGCCGCGGAAGTCGGTGGCGTCGAGCTCGCAGGCCAATTGGCCGGCGGCCCACGTGGCGTAGGTCTGCGGGCCGTAATCCTTGTCGAGGAATGAGCCGACGTTCTGGTCGATCTGCCGGTCGACCATATCGAGGATCAGTTCGCGGCAATCGGATCCGTCGAGGATCTTCTGACGGAATCCGTAGACGCGCTTCCGCTGCTCGTCCATCACCTCGTCGTATTCGAGGAGATTCTTGCGGACGTCGAAGTTGCGCTCCTCGACCTTCTTTTGGGCCGCTTCGACGCGCCGCGTCACCATCCGGCTCTCGATCGCTTCGCCATCCTGCATCCCCAGTCGGGTGAGGACGTTCTTCACCCACTCTCCGGCGAAGATCCGCATCAGATCGTCTTCGAGGGAGAGAAAGAACCGGCTCGAGCCAGGATCTCCCTGCCGGCCGCAGCGGCCGCGAAGCTGAAGATCGATCCGCCGCGCCTCGTGGCGCTCGGTGCCGATGATGTGGAGCCCACCCATCCCGCGGACCTCGTCCCCCTCGACCTTCATGTTCTCCCGGTCGGAGATCTCACGCACGAGGGTGTCCCACTCTTCTTTGGGGACATCGAGACGGGTCGGATATTTCTCTTGGAGCCTGGCCCAGGCGAGGGTGTCGGGATTGCCACCGAGGATGATGTCGGTGCCGCGGCCGGCCATGTTCGTGGCAATCGTCACGGCATTGCGCCGCCCGGCCTGGGCGATGATCTCCGCCTCGCGCTTGTGGTGCTTGGCATTGAGCACCTGATGATCGATGCCGCGGGAGTCGAGGAGCGAGGAGAGGAGTTCGCTCTTCTCGATCGAGACGGTGCCGACGAGGACGGGGCAGCCACGGCGTTGGAACTCGCGGACGGTCTTTCGCGGGATCGATTCCTTCGTCCGGCTCTCCTTGTCCTCGAACTCGATGGCGGCCTCGCTCTCGCCGAGGATCCGCCCGATCCGCCAGCTGCCGTCGGAGAGCGCCAGTGAATCCCAGCGGTGGACGCGCTCGACCTCGTCGGCGACGGCCGTCCACTTCTCCTTTTCGGTGCGGTAGATGACGTCGGGGTGGTTGACCCGCTTCATGCCGCGGTTTGCCGGGATGGCGATGACGTCGAGCTTGTAGATCTTCCAAAACTCGCTCGCCTCGGTCATGGCCGTGCCGGTCATGCCGCCGAGCTTCTTGTAGAGCTTGAAGAAGTTCTGGAGGGTGACGGTGGCGAGGGTCTGCGACTCCTCCTTGACCCGCACTCCCTCCTTGGCCTCGACTGCCTGGTGGAGCCCGTCGGACCACTGCCGGCCTGGCATCAACCGCCCGGTGAACTCGTCGACGATCACCACTTCCCCCTGTTGAACGACGTAGTTCACGTCGCGCTTGTAGAGGTGGTGGGCCTTGAGGGAGTTGTCGATGAGGTGGGGCCACTCCATGTTGCCCGCGGTGTAGAAGCTCTCCACGCCGGCGAGTTGCTCGGCACGGCGGACGCCAGCCTCCGTCAAGCTGACGGTGTGCTCCTTCTCCTTGACCTCGAAGTGCTCCTCGGGGCGGAGCTGCCGGGCGATCTGGTCGGCGCGGGTGTACTTGGCGACGTCGTCGTGGGCCGGGCCGGAGATGATCAGCGGCGTGCGTGCCTCGTCGATGAGGATGTTGTCGACCTCATCGACGATCGCGAAGTTGAGCACGCCCTGGCTCTGCTGCTGATGGGCTGGGAAGCGATCGTCGCCGCGGGACGCCATCCGCATGTTGTCGCGGAGGTAGTCGAAGCCGAACTCGTTGTTCGTGCCGTAGGTGATGTCGGCCGCGTACGACTTCTGCCGCTCGCCGGAATCCATCCCCGATTGGATCGCGCCGACGGAGAGCCCCAGGCCCATGTAGAGCGGCCCCATCCACTCCATGTCGCGGCGGGCGAGGTAGTCGTTGACGGTGACGACGTGGACGCCCTTTCCCTCGATGGCGTTGAGGTAGGCCGGGAGCGTGGCAACGAGCGTCTTTCCCTCGCCGGTCATCATCTCGGCGATGGCGCCGGAGTGGAGCACCATGCCGCCGATCAGCTGCACGTCGTAGTGGCGCATCCCGAGCCAGCGGCGCCCCGCCTCGCGGCAGACGCCGAAGGCCTCGGGGAGGATGTCGTCGAGAGTCTCGCCGGCGGCCAGACGGCGGCGGAACTCGGCCGTCTGCCCGCGAAGCTCGGCATCGGTCATCGCCTGGTAGCGCGGCTCGAGCGAGTTGATCGCCTCGATCTTCGGCTCGAGCCGTCGCAGATAGCGCGCGTTGGACGAGCCGAACATGCCGGTGAGGAGCCGCTCCACGCGGTGTCCAGCGGCGGCAGCGGTGTTCGTGACCGCGTCCCAGATCTGTTCGAGTTGTTCCATCGTACGTCGTTTCGTTCGGCGGGGCGGAAAGAGGATCGGCCGGAGCGGTTGCAGGGAGGATCGGAGGCCGTCCACGCCCTTCGGCCGGCAACCGGCCCGAACGGGAACGACGGTACTCCGCCGGGCCATGGGGGCCCGGGAGCAGCGGGTGGACCGGGTAAGCTGGGCGGATTCCGTTGCCGCCACCGGTGGATTGTCGCGGTAGCCCGCGTGATCGGTCAAGGCGAAACGGGGTCGAGGAGGGTTTTATGGCGAGACGATGGAGCGGATTCGAAGTTCACGATCGATCGGCTTCGGGGCCGGTCGCGAGGGGCCGGTTCTGCCAGGGGAGGCCCTGGGTGGCAGTGCTACTTGCACATCTTGTCGCGCAGGGAGTGGCCGGGGGCGCTCCGCCGCAGCCAGGGGACGCGGACCTCCGGATTGTCCGGCCGAACGAGCTGGCCGTGGTGCAGCGGCGCGACCGCGCCGGCGGTGTCATTCCTGTCGAGGTGCGGGCTGGCCTTCCCGAGGCGGGCGCCATCGAGGCCCGCCTCGCGCTGGCGGGGGATGCTCCGTGGCGCTCCTTACAGCGGGATGGGGAGACGTTCACCGGCCTCCTCGACGCTCCTTCGGGTGGCTGGCATCGGCTCGAAGTCAGGTCAGTTGTCGGGGGGGCGGTGGCCGGGATGGCGACGGTGGAGCGGGTCGGGGTCGGCGAGGTGTTCATCGTCGCCGGCCAGTCCAACTCCGCAAACCACGGTGAGGAGCGGCTCGCCCCGGCGACCGATCGGGTCGTGGCGCTCGATCCCGGGGGCGTGTGGCGCGTGGCGGCCGACCCGCAGCCGGGGGCCAGCGGTGACGGCGGGAGTTTCCTGCCGTCGCTCGGTGACCGGCTCGAGGCAGAGTTCAAAGTCCCGATCGGCCTGGTGGCCTGTGGGATCGGGGCGACGAGCGTCCGCGAATGGCTTCCCGGGGGGAGCCGGTTTCCCGCCCCGCCGACGCTCACCGGTCGGATCCGCCCCGCGGCCGGCGGAGGCTTCGAAAGTGACGGTGTGGCCTACGCCATGCTCGTGGGACGGATGAAGCAACTGGAGCCGACCGGGTTTCGGGGGGTGCTTTGGCATCAAGGAGAGAGCGATGCCAACCAGCAAGACCGGTCGCGGACGCTGCCGGGGCCGCTCTATGAAGCGATGCTCGCGCGTGTGATCCGCGCCACGCGCGCCGACCTCGGCCGCGAAGTTCCCTGGTTTGTCGCCCGGGCCACCTATCATGTCCCTGGCGACGAATCATCGACCGACATCCGGGCGGCCCAGGCCGCCCTCTGCCGCGACGGCTTCGCCTTTCCCGGCCCCGACACCGACGCCCTCAAAGGCTCCCTCCGCGACTCCGGCGGCCGTGGAGTGCACTTCAGTGGCGCTGGCCAGCGCCGCCATGCCGAGGCCTGGTTCGCTTCCATCGCTCCCTGGCTCGAGGCCCGGCTCACCGCGCCCTGACCGGGCTGCTACGATGCCCCCGGTCACCCCCAGAGTTTTTTCATTCATGGCCGCATCTCCGTTTCGCGATCCCGCCGGCGCGATGATCTTCCTCGGCACCGGCACGAGCGTCGGCGTGCCAGTGGTGGGGTGTGCCTGCCCGGTCTGCACGAGCGACGACCCGCGTGACCGGCGGACGCGGACGAGCGTCCTCCTCGGCCTCCCCGGCGGCACGCTCCTCATCGACACGACCCCGGATCTCCGCTCGCAACTGCTGCGCGAGCGGATCGGCCGGGTCGACGCGGTGCTCTACACGCACGAGCATGTCGACCATCTCTACGGCCTCGATGACGTCCGGCCGCTCTGTTTCGCGCGCGGCGGGCCGATCCCGGTCTATTGCGAGACGCTCGTCGAGGAGCGGATCCGCCGGGCTTTCGACTACGCCTTCCTGCCGATGCCGCTTCCCGGCGGGGGCGTGCCGAAGCTCGTTTTTCAAAGGATCACGACCGAGCCGTTCGACCTCCTCGGGGCCCGCGTCGTGCCGCTGCGGCTTCGCCACGGCGTCTTCGACGTCCTCGGCTTCCGCTTCGGCGACGTCGCCTACTGCACCGACACCAACGGTGTGCCAGAGGAGACCTACGAGCTTCTCGGGGGGCTCGACGTTCTCGTTCTCGACTGTCTCAGGCAGTCCCGCCACTCGACGCATTTCTCCCTGGAAGAGTCGCTCGAGGTGGCGCGGCGCGTGGGAGCGAAGCGGACGCTCTTCATCCACTTCTCGCACGACATCTCCCACCGCGACGTCTCGGCACGGCTCCCTCCCGGCATGGAACTGGCCTACGACGGCCTCACGGTGCCGCTCACGGGGCT
>CAJBCV010000327.1 GCA_903951635.1 uncultured Planctomycetaceae bacterium | reverse complement strand
GCCACCGTCGGCAACCGGCTCGTCTGGCTCTCCGCCGACGGCCGCGAGGAACGCTCCGTGCCGCTCAACTTCTCGCCGCGCGCCGTGAACCCCGGCCCCGATGGCTCGCTGTGGGTGGTGGGGGGCTCGAACGTCGCTCACTTCGCCGCCGACGGCGAAAAGCTCGCCGCTGCCGATGCCCCCCACTTCACGCTCTCGCCGGAAGGGCGCGAAGAGTTTGTCGAGGAAGTGAAGACGCGCCACGCCGCCGAGATCGAGAGCTACAAGCAGAGCATGAAGATGCAGGAAGAGATGGTCGCGGAGCTCGAGGGGAAGAAGGAAGGCGATCCCGGCTTCCAGCCCAAGGAAATGGTCGAGCTCTACAAGAACTCCTGCGAATCGATGAAGACCCATGTCGAATCGCGGCAGAAGATGACCGACGAGCAGGTCGTCGACGAGGCGATCGAACGGGTGCGGCAGATCCACCGCGTCGCGGTCACGGCCGAGCATGTGTTCCTCGTCACGAATCAGGATGTCGGCCACGGCTTCGCCGTCTGGCGATGCACGAGCGACCTTGCCGATCCGGTGCGAATCGTCGAAGGGCTCGCCGGCTGCTGCGGCCAGATGGACGTGCAGGCGGTGGAAGGGGGACTCGCGATCGCCGAAAACTCCCGCCATCAGGTCCGCCTCGTCGACTTCGACGGCGAGGAGATCCGCACGTTCGGCGAGACGAGCATGGCCGACATCACGAAGGGCTTTGGCGGCTGCTGCAACCCGATGAACACCTGCCTCGACGGCGACGGCTGCCTGCTGACCTCCGAGAGCAACGGCCTCGTGAAGCGGTATTCGCTCGACGGCGAGTTCAAGGAGGTGGTTGGCGTGGCCGACGTGCAGGCCGGCTGCAAGAACTCCTCGATCGGGATGTCGACCGACGGCAGCCATCTCTACTACCTCGACGTCCACAAGGGGACGGTCGTCGTCCTCGAGAAGGCCGGCTGAGCGAGGCGACGGCCGAGCTTCCGAGAGGGCTCGTGAGCCTTGTGTCCGAATCACCGAGGGGGATCGCCATGCGCGTCATCGAGTGTCCGCGTCGGGGCCTGCTGCTTTCCGCCGTGGCGATCGTCGCTTGGTCGGGGATTCTTGCGGCGGCAGAGCCGGCCCTGACGCTCGTCGTCATGGATCCGCTCGCGGCGCCCCTCTCCTGCCCATGCGTGAAGGGCTACGCCCAGCGCGACTACACGAAGCTCGGCGCGCACCTGGAGAAAGCCCTCGGCCGGCCGGTCCAGGTGCTCTTCGGGGAATCGCTTGCCAAGGTGGTGGGGACGGTCGGCGAGGGGAAGAGCGCCCGGGCCGACATCGTCATCGGGAAGCGATCGGTGGTCGCCGCCGATGGGAAGAGCACGAAGCGGACGCTCCGTCCGGTGGCCGATCTCACCGATCTCAAAGGCTCGACGACCCAGCGTGGGCTCGTTGTCGTTCGCGGCGACGACAAGGCCGCGTCGATCGCCGATCTCGCCAACCATCGGCTGATCCTCGGGACGGCCCCGTGCGACGAGAAGCATGCCGCCGCCAAGACGCTCCTGGCAACGGTGGGGATCGTCGTTCCTGAGGGCGGCAAGATGGCCGAGGCCTGCAGCGACGGCGCCGAGGAGGTGATCGAGGCTGGGAAGAAGGGGGAGGCCGTGGCCACCGTGATCTCGAGCTACGCCCAGCCGCTCCTCGAAGGGTGTGGGGCGATCAAGAAGGGGGATCTCAAGGTGGTGGCGGAGACGGCCGAAGTCCCCTTCATCACCGCCTTTGTCGACGGCACCCTCGACGAGAAAGTCCGCGCTGCGATCGCCGAGGCCCTCCTCGCGGTCCGCCACGATCCGGTCCTGCGGCTCGCCATCGAGACGAAGCGAGGCTTCGTGGCCGTCGATGCCGAAGCGGCAACGCCGGCTGAAGGTGATGGCGCCTTGATCACAGCCCCTGCGTCTGCGGACAGCATCGCGGCGGCCCAATCTGCAAACCCCGACTGGGCCGAGTGGCGTGGGGCCGGTCGCGCGGGAAACGTCCCTTGGCTCCCGGCGACGCTTCCCGCCAAAAAAATCGTTCGCTGGAAGCAGGTCCTCTTCAACGAGGGGCTCGGCGGCGTCGCCGTGGCGGGGGATCGAGTGGTGGTGGGCGACCGCGACTCGGCCGATCAGGAGGATGTCTTCCATGGGCTCGATCGGGCCACCGGCGAACGTGTCTGGACGGTGCGCTATCCGGCGGCGGGCAAGCTCGACTACGGCAACTCCCCTCGGGCCACGCCGCTCCTCCACGACGGCCGCGCCTACCTCCTCGGCGCCTTCGGCCACCTCCATTGTGTGCGCCTCTCCGATGGGCGGATCGAATGGCAGCGCCACCTCCGTAACGACTTTCAGGCCGACGCGGAGCTCGTCTGGGGGGCCTGCTCGTCGCCGTTGATCGTCGACGGCCGACTGATCGTGAACCCAGGAGCCCGCGAGGCGTCGCTGGTGGCCCTCGATCCTGTTACCGGCAAGGAGCTGTGGCGATCGGCCGGCGCTCCTCCGGCGTTTGCGTCGTTGGTTGTCGGCGACGTGGCGGGGCGGCGGCAGCTCGTCGGCTTCGACAAGGAGTCGTGCGGCGGCTGGGATCCGGACACGGGAGAAAGGCTGTGGCGGCTCGTGCCGCGCGTGGCGGGGGATTTCAACGTCCCCACGCCGATCCTTCTCGGCGACCGCGTGGCGGTGGTCAGCGAGAACAACGGCGCCAGGCTGATCGGCTTCGACCCGGACGGCACACCGGCCGTGGTGGCGTCGTTTGCGTCCCTCGTTCCCGACATGCATACGCCGGTCGTGACGGCGGGCAGACTGTTCGCCGTCAACCGGGGGAAGGCCTACTGCCTCGACGCAGGCGACCTCACCCCCGTCTGGACCCAGGCCGACCGGGCCCTCAAGGGGCATGTGTCGCTCGTCGCCTCGGCCGACCGCGTCCTCGCGCTGACGGCCGTCGGGGAGCTGATTCTCCTCGATGCCCATGCCGACCAATTCGAGCCGCTCGCCCGGCAGCGGCTCTTCGAGCGCGATGTCTCGCTCTACGCCCACCCGGCCGTGGCCGACACCGCGATCTATGTCCGTGGGCCGCGCAATCTCCTCTGCGTGGCCCTCGAGGGATCGTCAGCGGATCTCCCCGGCGGCTGATCCCACCGCAGCTTGCCCCCCCTGCCACCCCTCCCATCGGCAGGGTTTTCTCAATTGCCACCGCCGGCACATCCGATACCTCCCGTGGACAGCGGTGGAGCAGGGGGGCCCGTGGCGCGTTGCCGCG
>CAJBCV010000326.1 GCA_903951635.1 uncultured Planctomycetaceae bacterium | reverse complement strand
GCCGCCGCCGCCGGCGGATGACGGCGGAGCCAGAGCTCCGGCTCGATCAACTCCAACTCCATCACGGCCCACGACCCGTCGGTGCGGCGCACGAGATCGACCCGCCCGTAAGCCGGGGGATGTTCGCACGCCGCCATCGCCGCTTCGGCCAGGCTGATCTGTGCCGCGGTCGGTGTGCAGGGATGGACCGTCCCGCCGTGGTCGTCCTGGACGCGGAAATCCCCGGGCTTCGCCCGTTTGGTCAGGGCATGGGTGAATCGGCCCCCGACGATCACCAGCGTGTCCTCGCCGTGGGACACGATGTCGGGCTCGAACGCCTGAACGAGAAACGCCTCGGCGGCGAGGAGGCTCTCGATCGGGGCCTCGAGCGCGCCGGCTCCCCGGGCGTCGAAGCGGTGGGTGTGGCGTGCTCCACCGGAGATCGCCGGCTTCACGACGCCCTCCTTCCATCCTTCGGCCGCAAGGATCCCGGCGAGATCGGCGCTGGCACCGCGCTCGAGGAACCGCGTTGGAACGATCGGCACGCCGCGGGCAGCGAGGTCGGCGAGATAATGCTTGTCGAGGTTCCAACGCACCGTCGCGGTGTCGTTGATCAGCCTGGCCACCGGCGCGACGCGGTCGAGCCAGGCGGCAAACTCCGCCTGTCGATCGTAGTAGTCCCACGTCGTGCGAAACACGACCGCTCGGAACCCCCCCCAGTCGATCCGTTCGTCGGCCCAGTCGAGGCGTACGCTCGACAGCCCCCGTGCCGAGAGAGCGTCGGCGAGGAGCCGGTCATCGGCGAGGATGTTGCCGAGATACCAATCCCCCGGCTCGGCCGCGGAGGCCGTATAGCGGCGGTCGGTGAGCAGGGCGATGTCGGCACGCGGTCCGGCCATCCACAGTCTCCTGGCGGTCGGCCGGACCGCGCGCGAAAAGAGATCACCAATCGCCGACCGACTGCCCGTCGGCCGGATGACAGACATTTGCCCAGGCCACCGGGTCGATGTCCCCTTGGACCGACCGAACGCTGGCATCGCCGAGGGTCACGCTCATTCCGCCGTAGTGGGGCGTCTGCGCCCGGGCGGAATCGCACGCCTTGATCCAGTGCGGGGCGGCCTGGAACACCGCACAGGCGGTGTAGCCGGGGGTCGACGGGGTCTGCATCGTCTCGTTGATGCAGAACACCGGGCGCCAGCGGCTGTTGGAATCGCTCCACAGATTACCGTTGGTGCTCGAATCGTTGACGTTGCCGCTCGAGCCACAGGTGCCGTACTTCTCGGCAATGAGCACGGTGCTCGTGGTGCCATCAGGCATCGACTGCGAGATCCGCGAGGTCCCCTGGATGCGGGCCTCGGGGGTGGCGGCGGTGGGATTTCCGAAGACGTTGTAATTGACGGCGTAGTTGCCCACCGCCCATTCCGTCGCCCCGCCGCTGGTGGTGGCCCCCATCCCGCTGGGGCTCGACATCTCCGAGGGGCAGAGGAACGACGGGATCGACACGGCGTAAATCGTGCCCGCTCCTGGCGCCCCCGGGACCGGCGTGTAGACCGTGCGGTTGGCGAGGTCGAAGAGATTCCCCTGCTCGATGTAGGGGAGCAGCCAGGTGAAGGCGGTGAACCCGGTGGCACCTCGGTAGCCGCTGCCGGCGAGCGTGGTCAGATCCCGGCTCGACGGCGAGGCAACCGGCGGCAGGCCGCGTTTCGCGTCGTTGATCGACTGGCAGGCGATGCCGAGCTGCTTGAGTTGGTTCTTGCACGACATGCTTCGGGCAGCCTCGCGGGCGGCCTGAACCGCCGGCAGGAGGAGGCCGACGAGGGTGCCGATGATGGCGATCACGACGAGCAATTCGACGAGCGTGAAGGCCGGCAGCCGGCGGCTGGCGCGAGGGCGACGCGATGACGGCACGCGGGGGGGCGGGAGGACGGCGAGAAGGACCATGGTTCGGAGGCTCCGGGGGGGAGCAGCAGGCCTGAGTGGCTGACGGGCCGCCTGACCCGACCGCTGCGATGGAACGCCAACGGCGGCGCGGAACTCAAAGAGGTCCGTGCCGCCGTTGGCTGGCGTTCCAGCTGGCGAAAGCCTATCCGGCCATCGGAGGGGCCGCCATCCGGCCGCTCGCTAGCAGATTCCATGCCGAAGGCCAAAAAAACACCTCGAGTCGAGTCCCAAGCCCATGGCATGGGACGACTTCCGCCGAGAGGAGAGCGCCCCCTCGGAGGCTGGCGAAGCGTCCTAAAAAACACCGATCTGCCCGCTTCAGTCGGGCCGCGGTTCCGACCATAGCCGGAGCGTTCGGGGCGAGGGAACGCCGTACCGGACTTCAATCGGCATCCCCACCGGGACGTCGGCGGCAGGCGATCCGTTGTCGACCGTCGCCTCCACCGGACTCTCAAGCACGACCGGCTTCAGCGCCGTCACTGCCACCGGATCATCCCCCTCCTTTGACTGCCGAGCCGCCACGCCCCCCAGCACGACACCGACCGCCACCAAGGGAATGAGGGCCCAGCGGGGGGGAGGCCCCCAGAAACCGGTTGGAAGTCGGGACACGACAGATTCTCCCCAGAACCGGGCACCGAGACCCGACCGGGAAAACCTAGGTCACGAATCGCCCTTCGGCAAACCTTTCGTGGGACTGTGGCCGGCAACCAGGGCCCCGGTTCCGCCGGCACCACCCGCCATGACGGCGTCATCGGAAAAACCGGCCCATTCTCCATGAATCGTAGGCCGAGACGGCATATACTCGTGCCATTTCCCCCGTCCGCGTGATGAGCCTCCTCCATGTTCCGCCATATCGAATCAACCCGTCGCGGCACCGTGGACGTCGTAAAGATTCTCGAACCCCGGCTGATCGATGACCCGCGGCTGGACGAATTGCGGGCCGAGATCCGACAGGTTTTCGGAGACCGTCGGGGGGCCCATCTCCTTCTCGATCTCGGCAGCGTGGAGTTCCTCTCTAGTGCCGTGCTCGAAATGCTCTCCAGTTTCTACCGCCTGCTCCACGCAGCCGGCGGACAACTGCGGCTGTGCAGGCTGACACCGGAGATCGCCGATGTCTTCCGCACCACCAAACTTGACCGGTTGTTCCCTATCCACGCCGATGTCGACGAGGCGCTGCCCCTGTTTTGACCGCCCCGGGACGGGAACCGCAGCGTCCGCCGGGCTATACTGAACCGTCTCACATTCTTCTCATTTCCCCTTCTCGAGGCTCCCCGTCCATGAGCGACGCCTTCCGTAGGATTGACGTTTCCAAGCAGGAAAAAGCCGAGATCGCCAAGTTCAAGGACAAGAAGATCCTCGACGAGACGGCCCTCGACGAACTGCGCGTGGAACTGCTCCGGTTGATCAACGACCGAAAGGGACTGAACCTCGTCCTCGATTTTTCCAACGTCGAGTTCATGTCGAGCGCCGTCCTCGGCCTCCTCGGTCAGATCCATCGCAAGATGGGAACGCTCCAGGGGAAGCTGAAGATGTGCAGCATCCATCCACAGATCTACGAAGTCTTCAAGCTCACAAACCTCAACAAGCTGTTTTCGATCCACAAGGATCAGGCCGAGGCGTTGGGGAAGTTCTGATCCCCGGCGAGCGTCCTTCGGGCTGTCAGCCAAGCAGCAGGGTTCTTCCCCAAACGGCCCCACAACGCATTCCCGGGGTCGACTCCTCCCCGTGGTGCCATGAGCGAACTGCCGAATCCGGGCTCTGCCCCGAGTTACCGACCGCGCCACCGTGTCGACGTCCTCATGGCCGAAGACAGCCGGATCCAGGCGAAGATGCTGGAGAAGCGGCTCGTCGATGCGGGCCACACGGTCCGCTGGGCGATCAATGGCGCCAAAGCGGTCGAGCTCCTCAAAGAGAAGCGGCCGGAGATCATCATTTCCGACATCGAGATGCCGGAGATGAACGGCTATGAGTTCTGCAAGATCGCCAAATCAGATCCGTCGTGGCGGACGATCCCGCTGATCCTCCTGTCATCGCTTTCCGACCCGGTCGACATCATCCGCGGTCTGGAGGCGGGGGCTGACAATTACGTCACGAAGCCCTACGACCCCGACTACCTCCTCGGCCGCATGGATTCGCTCCTCGACACGCCGCTGGAGGCGGAGTCGCCGACCCCCGGGAGCGAGATGGAGGTGACGATCGCCGGGCAGAAGTTCAAGGTCCAGGCGGGCCGGCAGCAGGTGCTCAATCTCCTCGTCTCGATCTTCGAGAACGCGGTGACGAAGAACAAGGAACTGATCGTCACCAACCAGTCGCTCTCGGTGGCGCGGGATTCACTCCAGAAGGCGAACACCGAACTGACGACCGTCAACGAGCAGATCGAGCGCAGCAACAAGCGGATGACGCGCGATCTCCACGCCGCCGCGAAGGTGCAGCAGTCGCTCCTCCCCGCGAAGGCGATCGACGTCGCGAACGCGACGGTCGCGTGGAAATACGTCCCCTGCAACGAACTCGCCGGCGACTTCCTCAACATCTTTCCGCTCGACGACGAGCATGTCGGGATGTTCGTCGTTGACGTCAGCGGCCACGGCGTGCCCTCGTCGCTCTTGGCGGTCACCGTCGGCGCCTTCCTCACCAACCGCGTTTCCGACTCCTCGCTCCTGGTCCGCCCGGGCAAGGACGGCGGACCGCCGGTCGTGGTGCCACCGGCCGAGGTGGTGACGCAACTCAACAATCTCTTTCAGGCCGACAACCAGGCCGGCCTCTACTTCACGATCCTCTACGGTGTGCTCCACGCCCCCACCGGCCTGCTCCGCTTCACGTCGGGGGGGCATCCACCGCTGCTCCATGTTCCCAAGGAAGGCCCGTTGAAGCTCTTCGAGGTGGAGAGCTTCCCGGTCGGCTTCGTGCCCGACGTCGAGTTCACCGAGGAGACGCTCCAACTCCTCCCCGGCGACCGCGTCTACTTCTACTCCGACGGCGTGCCGGAGGCGATGGACGAGAAGCTCGACCAGATGGGGAACGATCGGATGACGGCGTTGGTCGAGTCGCTCCGCAGCCAGCCGGTCGAGACGAACGTCACGAAGCTCCTCGAATCGGTGCAGGCGTGGTGCCAGCCGAAGGGCCCGCTCGACGACGTCTCGATCCTCGGCGTCGAGTGGAAGGGCTAGCTGTCCCAGGCCTCACGGCCGTTTCGATACCGGCGCCGTCCGCGGACGGTAGTAACTGCAGCCGACCCCCTCGACGCGATCGTAGGTGTCGCAGACGCCGAGCATCGTCTCGGCGCCGCCGAGGAACAGGCTGCCGTCGGGGCGGACGGTGGAGCGCATCTTCGCGAGGATCGAGGCGCGGGTCGGGACGTCGAAGTAGATGAGGATGTTCCGCAGGAAGACGATGTCGCACGGCGGCACCCCCTGCCAGGCCTCGAGGAGATTCATCTTCCGGAACTCGACGTACTTGCGGCAGTCGTGCCCGATGCTCCATTTCCCCTGCAACCGGACGAAATACTTGTCGCGGAGCTCCACCGGCAGGCCACGGCTGACCTCGAGATCGCTGTAGATCCCGTCCCGGGCGCGGGCGAGCACCGGATCGGAGATGTCGGTGGCGAGGATCCGCACCGACCAGCCGGCGAGGGCTTCACGGAAGTGCTCGTTGATGAGGATCGCCAGGCTGTAGGCCTCCTGCCCCGACGACGCGGCCGCCGACCAGAGCACCAGATGCCTGGCGACGGCACGACGCTTGAGGAGATCGGGGAGCAGCCGCTTCACCGTCTCGAACGGCGATCGATCGCGGAAGAACGACGTCTCGTGCGTCATCATCGCATTGAGGACGTCCTGCTCGAGGACGGGATCGCGGGCGCTGCGGACGCGTTCGACGAGGACCTGAAAATCGTTGATGCCCCGCTGCCGGAGCACAGGCAGGAGCCGCGCCTCGACGAGGTAGGCCTTCGAGGCGTCGATGACGACGCCGCTGCGTCGCTTGAGAAACGTCGCCAGAAAGGCGAGCTGCTGGGGATTGACCTTCAAGGAAGCTGTCCTCTGCCGGGGCACGCCTGGACGCGGAACGGCGGTCAGCCGCGCCGTCGCAATCGCATCCCCACCTCGACCCCGAGTTGACGGAGCGGGAGCACCGCCTCGGCCAGCCCCGCCCTGGCGACATGGCCCGGCATTCCCCAGACGACGCTCGTCATCTCGTCCTGGGCGAGGATCGTGCCGCCGGCGGCCTGGATCGCCTCGCTCCCCTTGAGTCCGTCTTTTCCCATCCCGGTGAGGACCACGGCAAGTGTTCCCCCTCCCCACACCGCCGCGGCGCTGCGGAAGAGCACGTCCGCCGCGGGCCGACAGGCATTCTCAGGGGGGCCGTCGTCGATCTGCGTGATCACTTTCGTACCGCTGCGGGCCACTTTGAGATGCCGGCCACCGGGCGCGAGGAGGATGTCGCCAGCGCCAAGCTCGTGGCCGTCGGTCGCCTCGCGGACCGGCAGGCCGCACACCTTGGTGAGCTGCTCGGCGAGGTGGGCGGTGAACACGGCCGGCATGTGCTGGACGATGAGCACCGGTACCCCGGCCGAGGTCACGAACGCCGGGAGAAACTCGTTGAGCGCCACCGGCCCGCCGGTCGACACCCCGACGACGACCGCGGCAACCGCATCGGTGCGCGGCCGGGAGGCGGCCTTCGGCAGGAGGGAGGCAGGAGCGGCCCCCGGCGTGGCCACCGGCCGGCGGAACTGCTTCAACTTCGGAATCACGTCCTCGCGAATCCGCGCCGCCACCTCGTCGCTGGTCGCCCCCTTCGGCTTGGCGACGTAGTCATTGGCACCGGCCACGAGGGCATCGAGCGCCACCTTGGCACCCCGCTCGGTGAGCGTCGAAAACATCACGACGGGCAGGCGCGGCTGGACGCGACGGAGCTCCCGGAGCATCGTCAGCCCATCCATGACCGGCATCTCGACGTCGAGGAGGACGACGTCGGGACGGCACTCGGCGACGCGGGCGAGCCCCTGGACCCCGTCGGCCGCCGTCGCCGCGACGCGCAGGTCGGGATCGGCCGAGAGTGTCGTCGAGACGATGCCGCGGATCGCGGCCGAATCGTCGACGATGAGAACCCGCAAGGGCCCATGCGCAGCCGGAGCGGCGGCGCCGCGGGGCACTGCCCGGGCGCCGACGGCGGCGAGCGCCTCGCCGATCGCCGCTGGGGTGAAGGGCTTCGCGACGAACACGCCGGCCCCCGACCGGATCGCCCGTTCGACCACGGCCGCCGTGCTGTCGGAGGACATCGCCACGATCGGCAGGCTTTTCAAGAGCACGTTGCCCCGGAGCCGCTCGATGAAGGCAAAGCCGTCCATGACCGGCATGTGGAGATTGACCGTCACCACGTCCGTTCGTCCGCCGCGGGCGAGGATCGCGAGTGCTTCCTCCCCGTCGGCCGCCTGATCGCACTCGTACCCCAGATCGACGAGCATCCTTGCAAGGATGCTCCGCACCGGCTTGGAATCGTCGACAATCAGGGCACGCATGGAATCAGCCATGGGATCAGCGTGGACTGGAGCGCGGGCCCCGGTCTCACTTCTGGTATTCCTCCACGAGCCGCTGGAGATTCTGGGCCATCCGTGCCAGTTCCTGGCTCGAGAGCTGGGCGTTGCTCGCCCCCTCGGCGGTGTTCTGCGCGGCCTGCGCCACCTGGCCGATGTTCTGTGCGATTTCCGTCGAGCCGATCGTGGCCTCGCCGATGTTGCGGCTGATCTCGCTGGTGGTGACGCTCTGCTCCTCGACTGCGGCGGCGATCTTCGTCTGCAGCCCGTCGATCTTCTCGATCACCGCCACGATCTCACCGATCGCGCCGACGGCCTTCGAGGTGTCGGCCTGCATCGCCTCGATCTTCGACCCGATGTCCTCGGTCGCCTTGGCGGTCTCGCGGGCGAGGTCCTTGACCTCGTTGGCGACGACGGCGAAGCCCTTCCCCGCCTCACCGGCCCGTGCCGCCTCGATCGTGGCGTTGAGGGCGAGGAGGTTGGTCTGTTCGGCGATCGAGGTGATCACCTTCACCACCTGGCCGATCTCCGCGCTCGACGTGCCGAGTTTATCCATCGTCTTCGAGGTCGCCCGGGCCATGTCGACCGACTGGCGGGCGACACCGGCGGCATCCTGGGCCGAGCGGGCGATCTCGTAGATGCTCTGGACGAGGTTCTCAACCGAGCCCGACACCGTCTTCGTGTTGGCACTCACCTCCTCGGCGGCCGCCGAGACAAGGTTCGCCTGAGCGGTCGTCTCCTCCGCCGCGGCGCTCATCTGCTGGCTGACGCTCGTCAGCTCCTCGGAGGCGCTGGCGAGGGTGTGGGTGTTGTCCTTGATCCCGTCGACGAGCGTCGCCTGCCGCCGCGCCGCCCGGCTGAAGGAAGCCGCGATCCGCGCCGAGAGGAGGGCCACGCCGAGCGTCGTGAGGCCGAAGATCCAACCGGCGAAGCGTTTCAGGGCCTCGACCGGGGTGGACACCTCCGCCTGATCGATCTCCGAAACGATCGCCCACCGCACCACCTCGTTGCCCGGTCCATCGGCCGGATGGATGACCGCCGGGCCCCATGAGGAGAGAACCGGCTGCTTGCGGTAATCGATCGCCGGGCCGGTGCCACTCCCCCCCTTTTCGAAAACATCCTCGACCGGCGCGGTATCGACCTTGTAGGTCGGGTTGCAGATCGTCGTCTTCACGCCGAGCCGCTCGAGGAACCGGGAGTCGGTGCGGAACAGCCTGTCGGGCCCGATGGCGTAGGTCTCGCCGGTCGTGCCCAGGCCGAGCGTCTCCCCGACGACCGCATTGATCCGGTCGAGCGGCAACTGGAAAGCGAGCACACCGATCACCTTCCGCCCCTCGAGAATCGGAGCGGCGATGAACCCGGCGGGCTTTTCATACGAGGGAAGATAGGCGCCGAAATTGCCGAAGTAGACGACATCCCCGCGGCCCGCAGCGGCGGCCTGGCGGAACACCTTTCCAAGGCTCGTGTCGGCGAAGGCGCCGTTCTTGAGCGATGTCGCGAAGTCGATCTCCTTGAAGACGGTGTAGACGATCTCACCGCTCTCGGCATCGATGAGGAAAATGTCGTAAAGCCCATAGGCCTTCAGCACCTTGCGGAGTACCGGGTGGTGGATCGCATGGGCCCGGCTGTAGGCCGAGGCATCGGGGGCGGCGTCGAGGAGATCCTTCGATCCGGTCGGGTTCGGATTGCGCACCAGATAGAGATCCTGGAGCCAGGTCGAGGCGTCGCCGAGGACGGCGGTCAGGCCCTCGGTCTGGATCTCCTTGCCATGCTCTTCCTTGTAGCGCGGGGCGAACTCGTTGGCATACCACGCCCCGAGGTCGCGCCGGGCGCGGGTCTGCTCCGGCTCGGCGACGGCACCGTCCTGGAGCACGGTGCGGAAGCCTTCGCGAAAGTCGCCGAGCGCCTCGCGCGTGGAGGGATCGTCGGCGAGGACGCGGAGCTGATCGTGAAGGCCCGTGAAGTAGCGTTCCACTTGCTTGACGGTGATCTCACGGACGACCGTGAGCTTCCCCCGCGCCTCCGCGTCCAGCGCCTGCGAGGCACTGCGGTAGGTGGCAAAGCCCATCAGCGCCAACGGCACCAGAGACACCAGGAGGAGCGCGAGAAGGAGGGGATTGGTGGCAAACGCCAACAGTTCCCGGAGCCAACCACGCCTGTCATTCCGCGAGTCTGCCTGCACGCTCATCGCATCTTCCTTTCCACGGTCGTTTCCACCAATCCCGCCACAATCGCCTCGATCCCCAGCAAATGCACGAGTCCATCACGGGCGGCTACCACCCCCTCGATGCATTCCCCCACCGCTCCTTCTGCGCCGATCGTCGATGTCTCGATCGCTGCCACGGGGACATCGATGACGTCGGTGATGGCATCGACGATGAGGCTGTGCGTCTCGCCGCTGGCGGTGAGGACCACATGGATCCCCTCGCCGGCGATCGGCTCAAACCCCATCCGTCGCCGCATGTCGATCGCCGGCACGATCCTACCCCGGAGATTGAGGAGCCCGCGGATCGCCGCCGGCCCGCGTGGCACCGGAGTCGTCACCGTGCCTCGGAACACCTCCTGTACGGCGTTGGCATCGACCGCGAAGGCCCGGCCGGCGACGACGAACGTGCAGAGCCTCCGCGCCTCCGCCGCCGGTTTCCCCACGTCGATGTTCTCCGTGCCGCGCGTCATGCGGTCACTCCGGCAAGGGCGGCGGAGGGAAGGGCGCCCGGGAGGGCGTGCCGGACGTCGATCACCTCCGTGGCACGTCCCGCCACGGCAATCGTCCCGATCACGCCGCCGGCGCGGAGGTCTCGGTTGATCGGCGCCTCGGGGGCGACCACCTCGAGGATCCGGCGGACGCGGAGGGCCACCTCGCCGAGCGTCGCCGAAAGGATCACGGCGGTGACGGTCTGCGTGTCGATCGGTTGCGGGGCTCCGGCGAGGACGGCATCGACATCGGCGAGCGCCGTCAGCCTCCCCTCCCGATGGACCACCATGTGGCCGGCGGCATGCTGGATGCGTTCACAGGGGAACGTCTCGAGGCGCGCCACTTCCTCCAGCGGCACGGCGACGACGCGCCCCGCCGGCGATTCGCAGACGAGGTAGCGGTCGAGAGGCACGGCCTCGGAAGCCGCGGCCTCCGCCAGGCGATCCGACGCCGGCCGCGGCGGCACCTTCGCGGCATGGGCGATGCCGCGGGGATCGAGGATCAGCACCACCGCCCCGTCACCGCGGACGGTCGCGCCGGCGTAGAGGCCGAGCGCGACGAGGACTGCCACGATCGGTTTGACGACGATGTCCTCACTGACGGTGACGCCGTCGACGACGAGGCCGTATTCGACCTCGTCACTGCGGAGAACGACGACGGTCCCCCGCGGAGCTTGGCCGGGGGCGGCGTCCGCCTCGAGGCCGAGGATTTCGCCGAGGAACACCAGCGGCAAGAGCCGGCCGCGGAGGCGCATCACCGGGGCCCCCTCGAGTCCCTCGACGGAGACCGCCGAGCCGTTGGTGCCGGCGCGGAGCGCGATCAGCTCGCGCACCGCAGCCTGGGGGATCGCGAATCGGTGGCTGCCGGAGGAGACGATTAACGCCGGGATGATCGCCAGGGTGAGCGGGATGCGCACCCGGACGGTGGTTCCCGAGCCGGGGATGCTCCCGATGTCGACCGCCCCTCCGATCGCCTCGATGTTCGTCCGCACGACATCCATGCCAACGCCCCGGCCCGACACGTCGGTGACCTTGGCGGCGGTCGAGAAGCCCGGCTCGAAGATGTACTGCAGGATGCGATCATCGGGGAGCGCCGCGGCCTGCTCGGCGCTGAGGAGCCCCTTCGCCACGGCCTTTTTCCGCACCGCATCGACCGGGATTCCGCCGCCGTCGTCGCGGATCTCCACCATCACCTGCCCACTCTCGTGGTAGGCCCGCAGCGACAGCCGGCCGGCCGCCGGCTTGCCCCGGGCCAGGCGCACCTCCGGCGGCTCGATGCCGTGATCGACCGCGTTGCGGACGAGGTGCGTGAGCGGGTCGCGGATCGTCTCGATGAGCGAACGATCGAGTTCGGTGTCGGCCCCGTCGATCTCGAGGGTCACTTCCTTGCCGCAGGTCACGGCGAGGTCGCGGACGATCCGCGGAAACTTACTGAACACCTGCTCGATCGGCTGCATCCGCGTCTTCATGGCCGCCGCCTGGAGCGACGCGGTGACGGTGTCGATTCGGTGGACGACCTTGAGGAGTTCGGGGTGCTCGTCCCCCCGGGAGGCCGTCTTGTGGCGGACGGTCGACTCGAGTTGGTTGCGGGCAAGGACGAGCTCGCCGACGAGATCGACAAGCGTGCCGAGGAGGCCGACATCGACGCGGATCGATTGCTCGGCGACCGCCGGCCGCCTCGTTCGCGGAGCCGGGGGCGGGGCGGGGATCGGTGGCGGGGCGGCGGGCACCGCCGCATCGGGCACGACGACTCGGGCCGGCACGAGCGTTGCCACGTCGGCCTCCGCCGTGGCGGCCGTCGTGGTCGCCGGCGCGACGGCTGGAACGACCGGCGCGGCTGGTGCCTCAGGCGGCGCCACGGCGCCGATCTCCGCTGCTGCGACGATCTCCGCGACGGGCGGCAGCGCGGGCTCGAGTTCGGGTTCGGGCGGCAGGCTCACTTCGACCGGCGCGACCGGGGCCGGCGCTTCCGCCGGCGGCGGTGTGAGGCGGGTGACGACCACGCCGCCGTCCTCGCGGCGCTTGACCGCCTCGAAGGCGACCCGATCGAGCGACTGGGAGAGGTCGTGGAAATCGCTCTCCCCTTCGCCGCCCGTCTTCTCGATCCGCTCGAGAATCGAACGGACGGCATCGACGAGCGTGAGGAGGACACCGGTGACGTCGTCGTCGAGGTCGATCTTGCCGTCGCGGAGTTGGCCGAGGAGATGCTCACCGCTGTGGGTGATCGCCCCGAGCTTGGCGAAACCGAAGAACCCGCTCGTCCCCTTGATCGTGTGAACGGTGCGGAAGATGCTCGCCAGCCGCTGCGAGTCGCGCGGGTTCTCCTCGAGGGCGACCAGATCCCGGTCGAGTTGGTCGAGATTCTCGGCCGACTCGACGAGGAACTCCCGCACGTATTCTTCGTTGTCGTTCATGAAACCCACGCCTCGCTCCGGAGACCGACGGCACGCCCGCCCCCGCTCCGATACCATACACAGGGGTTTCGGCGGATTGGCCTGCCCGCCGTTCCTCCCCTGACGGTCGCGACGCTCGCACCGATGGCAACGATTCCCCGGAGGCTCCGGCGGCATCCCCGCCCCGTCCACCCATGCCCCTGCCCAGCCTGCCCGCCCCGCTCCGCCATGCCCTCCGCCTCCGCTGCCCCCGGTGTGGCACAGGCCGCCTGTTTGCCGGGTGGTTCCGGATGGAGCCCCGGTGCCCCGCCTGCGGCCTCGATTTTCGCCGCGAGCCAGGCTTCTATCTCGGGTCGATCTACATCAATTACGGCGTCACGGCCCTGACGACGATCGCCCTCTACGGCCTCCTCGTCCTCGGTGCCGGCTGCTCGGCCGAGCAGGCCCTCGCCGCCTGTCTGGCGGTGGCCGTGGCCCTGCCGTTGTGGCTCTTCCGCTATGCCCGGGCCTTCCTCCTGGCGATCGACAGCTCGGTCAACAGCGAGCCCTCGTCCGCACCGGGGGATACCGGGGGGCCCCTCACCGAATCCCAGCTCTCCTCCCACCGCACCAACGACGGTCAGGCGGGGTGTGCGATGGGGATCGCGATGACGCTCGTCCTCGTCTTCGCCCTTCTCATGGCCGCGGTGACACTGTGGTTCGCCGTTGGCCCCGGATCACAGGGAGGGGCCTGGGAGGATGGTGGCCTGATGGAGGAGACCGAATGATCAGGTAGACTGCCGCCAGCCCGGGGGGGCATCCGTCGTCGCGGCGATTCGCCGTGGCCCCCTCCACTGCCGCTCCCGAAGGAACCCGCCATGCGCCGCCTGTCGCTGTTGTGCCTCGCGATCCTCTTTGCCATCCCCACGGCCCGGGCCGAAGAGGGGGGGCCGGCCGATCTCCTCCCCGCGCTCGGCTCGATCGAACGACTCGACCCGCGCTTCGACAGCCTCGTGCCGAAGGGGGCCGTCATCGAGGTTCTCGCCAGCGGCTTCGAGTGGGCGGAGGGGCCGGTGTGGGTGAAGGCCGATGGCGCCGTCCTGTTCAGCGACATTCCCCGCAACCGGGTCAATCGCTGGAAGCAGGGCGAGGGACTGTCGACCTACCTCGAGCCGGCCGGGTTCACCGGCCCCGGGGCCTATGGGAGCGAGCGGGGGAGCAACGGCCTCACGCTCGATCGTCAGGGCAACCTCATCTCCTGCGAGCATGGCGATCGCCGTGTCAGCCGGCTCACCCCCGGGGGTGGCAAGCGGACCGTCGCCGACAACTACAAGGGGAAGCGGTTCAACAGCCCCAACGACGTCGCCGTTCACTCCTCCGGCGCCATCTACTTCACCGATCCGCCTTACGGCCTCCCCAAAGGCTTCGATGACGAGCGTCGCGAACTCGACTTCTGCGGCGTCTACCGCGTCACTCCCGACGGCACGGTAACGCTCCTGTGTGACACGATGACCCGCCCCAACGGCATCTGCTTCTCCCCCGACGAGAAGCGGCTCTACGTCGCGCAGTCCGATCCCCAGGCGCCGATCTGGAAGGTGTTCAATGTCCAAGCCGACGGCACGCTCGATGCCGGCAAGACCTTCTTCGACGGCACGAAGCTCTTCAAGGAGCGGAAGAAGGGTCTTCCCGACGGCCTCAAGGTCGACAGCGCCGGAAACGTCTTCGCCACTGGCCCCGGCGGGGTCCTCGTTCTCGCTGCCGATGGTACCCACCTCGGCACGATCCTCACCGGTCAGGCGACGGCCAACTGCGGCTTTGGCGACGACGGCAAGACGCTTTACATGACCGCCGATTCCCACCTCTGTCGGGTCAAGCTCTCGACCACCGGCCCCCTCCCGGGCCCGTGAGCCGAGCGCCCCTCCGCCGATGCCATCCATGTCAGCCCCTCCGACGCCATCGGCTCGATCCGATTCACCTCCGCCCTGGCAGGCGTTTGCGGCCCGTGTCGCGCTCATCGCCATCGAGGCCGGCATCCTCGCCGGCCTGTTCGGGGGGACGCTCCGCGCCCTCCGCAACGACCTCGAGGACGTCACCGGCTTCAACCGCTGGCGGATCGTCGGCCTGGCCGTTGCCGCGATCCTTCTGCTCCACGCGCGACGCCATCTGCCGGACTACCGCTCGTCGGGGTTTTCCCCGCGGCGCCTCGCGGCCAACGGGCTGGCGTTCGTCGCCCTCCTCGCGGGCCTCGGCGGCGTGTCGGCCGGCGCGATCGAGCCAGCTCTCGGCCTTCACGGGCAACTCCTCCTCGCGATGACTTTGGCCAGTGCCTGGCTGGCGTCGGTCGTGGCGTTGTGGGTGCCGCGGGGGGCCGACGCCCTTCCGCTCCTCGGAGGCCTTGCCGGGATCACCGCGATGTTGTGGGGGATGGTCCACCTCGAGGACTTCACCCAACTCTTCTGGGACATGAGTGGTGGCACGACCGTCGATCTTGTCGAGCGCCTCCTGGCCCCCTTTGCCGGTGGCCCCGTTGTCAGACCCGAGCCGTTCGTCATCGGGACGGAAGCCTTCCGCGTGAAGATCAAGTCGGAGTGTGGTGGCTTCCAGGGGATCGGCCTGATCACGACGATGCTCGCCGGGTATCTGTGGTGGTTCCGCGGCATTCATCGCTTCCCGCAGTCGTTCCTCCTCTTCCCGGTCGGCATCCTCCTGATCTGGATGGCCAACGTGCTGCGGATCACGGCGCTGATCCTCGTCGGCATCTGGATCGATCCGAAGATCGCCGTCGACGGCTTCCACTCCCACGCGGGCTGGATCACCTTCCTCGTCGTCGGGCTCGGCACGATCTGGGTCGCCCAGCAGATGCGGTTCTTCACGCGCCTTGCCCCGGCCGACGCCGGACTGCCGGGAGGTGAGGCCCGCTCCCCCGATCACGCCATCGCCAGCCCGCCAGCCCCCGCGGCCGGATCGCCTCTCGAGCCCGGGGCCTTGCATGGGCCCTCCGCCGTGGCCTGCCTTCTCCCCTTCCTCGTCCTCACCGCCGTCACGATCCTCACCCAGGCCTTCACCAGCGGCTTCAATTATCTCTATCCGCTCCGGGTGATCGCGGTCGCGGCCGTGCTCTGGTCGCTCCGCCGCCACTATGCTCCGGGCCGCGAGCCGATCTCGATCGTGGGGGTCGCCATCGGCGTGCTCACGTTCCTCGTCTGGATGGCGCTCGCGCCCGGCTATGGCCTCGAGGATCCGGAAAAGGTCGCCGCCATGGATCCGGCCCAGCTCGGCCAGCCCTGGGCCCTGCTCTGGCTGCTGTTTCGCGTGGCGGGCTACACGATCACGGTGCCGATCGCCGAAGAGCTCGTGTTCCGCGGGTTCCTCGCCCGCCGCCTCATCGACGATGACGTCGAACGGGTGCCGGTGGGGACCTTCACCTGGCTGTCGTTTCTGGCGTCGTCGCTCGCCTTCGGACTGATGCACGGCGGCGACTGGCAGCGGGCGACGCTCGCAGGGGTAGCCTTCGCGCTGGCCCTCTACCAGCGCCGCCGCCTCTCCGACGCGATCGTGGCCCACGCCACGACCAACGCCTGCCTGGCCGGCTACGTGATCGCCACCGGCTCCTGGACGGAGTGGGGCTGAGCCACTGAAAAGGCGTGGGATAGCGGGTGAAGCGGTTCCGCCCCTGCAACGAGCCTGCCGCCGCGACACGCCGCCCCATCCGCGGGCCGCGTTTTCAGTCCCCTCGGCGTATACTCTTCAGCATGATTCCCTCCCCTGGTCCCACCTTATCCGAGCCCGTGCCTGCAACCGATGCCCCGCCTGCGCAGGCTGAGACGTCGGCCATGCTGGAGGCGCGGCGGCGGCATCAGCAGCACCGCGCTTTCGCCATGACGCCGCGTGAACGGCTCGCGGCCATGGACGCGATCATCCGCTCGTCGTGGGAGGTCCTCCGAGCCAATCCTGCCGCGCTTGCCCACTTCCAGCGGCGCAACCACCGCAAGCGGGCGATCCCGGCCGCGGAATGAACCCCATGGCACCCGATCGAGGACTCCTCACGATCCTTGCGCGATACGGTATTCCCTTCGTCATCATCGGGGGCCACGCGGTCAACTACCACGGTCACCTCCGTGCGACCGAGGACACCGACATCCTCTGGCTGCGGACGCCAGAGAACGAAGCCCGTCTGGTTGCGGCACTCGGGGAGATCGAGGCCCAATGGATCGGTGACGAACTCGATCCGGCCACCGGGATCGAGCGGACACACCCGGTGACGGCGGCCTTCGTCCGTGCGAAGCCTTTGATGATGCTCTGCACGTCGATGGGATATCTCGATCTGTTCGATTACGTTCCGGGAATACCCGATGCCTCGGTGGAGACGCTGATCGGATCGGCGTGCGAAATGGATGGATTCCGCTACGTCTCCCTCGCCTGGCTGAGGCGGCTCAAGAGCGCGTCAGGACGCCCGCGCGATATCGCCGACCTGGAAAACCTTCCGATGGCGGACTGACAAGAAGGATCGAGGCGGCCGCCCCACCTCACTCCCAGGCGAAGAGCCGCAGCCGGTTGCCGTCGGGATCGTGGGTGACGATCTCCGTAAAGCCTTCGGGATTCGGTGGCGGCTCTTGGATCTCGGCGCCTGCCATCCGCAGCCGGTCGCGGCAGGCGGCCAGGTCGGCGACTTCGAAGCCGAGGCTCCAGCGATGGCTCGCCGGGGGCGCCTCTGGCCGCTCGAGGATCGCGAGCCTGGCCGAGCCG
>CAJBCV010000325.1 GCA_903951635.1 uncultured Planctomycetaceae bacterium | reverse complement strand
GGCTCGTGGCGGACGAAAAACGCCGCCTCGTTGCGGATCAGGTCGAAGAGCCGATCGTCGAGCTCGCAGGTGCGGTGGAAGTAGGCGAGGATTTCCTCGCGCTTCGCGGCCACCGGATCAGCCGCCGCCGGATCGGCCGTGAGGAGGATGGTCTTGGTGGGGACAAGGCCGTCTAGCGTGGAGAAGGGAAAGGGGGCTTCGGGGTCTGCGGCTTCGTGGGAAGAACCGGCGGACGTGGCCACGGAGCTCATGCGGGCTACCCAGAGGGAGAACGGCTGAAAATCTCCCCAACTCTAGCACCGGACCGCAGACCTTCCAGAAACGGGCGCGGGATCGGATTGGCGGCCCCCAAAAGCGCGCCGACGACCGCCCCGCGATGGCAGTTGTCGCCGCCGCAGAGGGCATTGGCGAGCACGCCAGCGGCGAAGTTGTCGTGGTGCCGCCAAGCGAGAACGAGGGCTGCAGGAAAGGCGTCGGGGATGTAGCAGGCGGTGGAGAGCCGGGTGCCGACGACGGTGCGATCGGGAAGATCGGCCCAATCGGCAAGCTTGGCCGCCGAGATCCAGTCGGTCGCCTCCTCGAGGATTGCCTCCCGCAGGGGGCCACCCCGGCAGACCCGGACGAGGATCCGCACGAGGACATCGGCGGCGGCGAGGACGTCGCGATCTTTGTGGGTCAGATTGACATGCTCGCGGACTATTTCTCGGAGGTCGGGGTGGCGGTCGCCGAGGGCCGCGACGAGCGCCGCCACTGGCACCAGCCCCCCGATGTGCTCGTCGCGGACGCCGCAATTGATCGGCTTGCGGCCGTGGGCGAGGTTCGTGAAGAAGTGGCGGTGGTATTCCTCGACGTAGGTGTCGCGGTGGCTCCCTGGGCGGCGCATGAAGGCGATGTAGTCCGCGAGCCAACGCTCGGCGTCCCAGTGGCGGTTGCGCTTCACGAGCGCCGCCAACTCCACCGCGAGTTTGGAGTTGAGCGTGTTCTCCCCCGCCTCGAGGAACTGGTGGTAGTGGATGTCGCGCTTCCCCCAGAACTGCGCCTGATCGTGGAGGATGTCTCCCTCGGGGCCCGCCGGTTCGTAGCGGCTCCGCCACAGGATGCTGTCGGGATGGATTCGCTTGGGCGCCGCGTAGCCCGAGAGTCGCGGATGATCGCGGTCGAGGGCGGCCCGGTCGTAGTACCAATGAACCGGCATCGCGACCGCATCGGCAACGAGCGCCCCGACGAAGGCCCGCACGGCCGGATCATCGGCCCAGGCAAATGTTTCGCCGCCAATGTCGGGACCGTGCCCGAGGGGCGGGGACGTGGAGGCACCACGATCGGTCATGGAAGGATCCTCGCGAAGAACTCACGGACGCGGGGCTCAGGGCAATGTTCGAACATCGTAGACGCCGGGCCGCTGGCGACGACCTTGCCGCCGCCGACAAACGCCACCTCGTCGGCCACCCGGCGGGCAAAGCCCATCTCGTGGGTGACGAGGACGAAGCGGGTGCCGAGGTCTTTGAGCTCGCCGATCATCTCGAGGACTTCGGCAGTCATCTCCGGATCGAGGGCGGAGGTCGGCTCGTCGAGGAACAGCCGCTCCGGCTGGGTGGCGAGGGCGCGAACGATGGCGATCCGCTGCTTCTGCCCACCGGAGAGTTGGGAGGGGCGCTTGTGGGCATGCTCGGCGAGCTTGAAGCGCTCGAGTGGCTCAGCGACGCGCTTGCGCGCTGCCGCGGGGGCGAGGCCGTGGACGTGAATGAGCGGAAGGGTGAGGTTGTCGAGGGCCGAGAGGTGGGGAAAGAGGTTGTAGGCCTGGAAGACGGTGCCGACATGGCGCCGGTAGTCGAGGAGCCCTGGTTCGTCGCGCGGCAGCGTCTTCCCGGCGAAGCTCACGCTCCCCTCCACCGGGAGATCGAGCCCGGCGAGGATCCGCAGGAGCGTCGTCTTGCCGCCGCCGGAGGGGCCGACGAGGACCAGCGCCCGGATGTCGCCCGTCTCCAGATCGAGCCGATCGAGAACGGTCGTCTTCCCGTAGGCCTGCGTGAGTCCCTTGACGACGAGTTCCATCAGCCGGCCTCGTACGCAAAGTGCCGCTCGAGCCAGCGCGACAGCGCCGAGAGGGGGAGCGTGAGGAGGAGATAACCGGCGGCGAGTGGCAGGTAGCTTTCGAGGGTGGAGTAGGTGAAGGAGTTGACCTCCTGGGCAGCGAGCGTGACCTCGCTGACGGCGATTACCGAGAGGAGCGATGAATCCTTGATGAGCGAGACGAGCTGCCCGGCGACGGCGGGGAGGACGAGGCGAATCGCCTGCGGCAGGATGACGAGCCTGAGGCTCTGCCACGGAGTGAGGCCGATCGCCCGGGCGGCATCGCGCTGGCCGGCGGGAATCGCGGCCAGGCCCCCGCGAAAAATCTCCGCCATGTAGGCGCCGCTAAACAGCGCGAGAACGAGGGCCCCGACGACGTAGCGGTTTTCGAGGCCGACCGCATTGGCAACGACGTAGAAGCCGATGAGGAGCTGC
>CAJBCV010000324.1 GCA_903951635.1 uncultured Planctomycetaceae bacterium | reverse complement strand
GTCGAGCTGGAGACGCGCTTCGACTACGCCGATCCGGCCTGGCGCGACGGCATCCCCGAGAGCTTCCGCATCGACCAGAGCAAGCACTCGCTGTTCGGGGCTTCGAAAGTAGCCGCCGACGTGATGGTGCAGGAGTATGGCCGCTACTTCTCCATGCCGACCTGCTGCCTGCGCGGGGGCTGCCTGACGGGGCCGGCGCACTGCGGGGTCGAGCTTCACGGCTTTCTCAGCTACCTCGTGAAGTGCAATCTCGAAGGGCGGCCCTACAGCGTCTACGGCTACCAGGGGAAGCAGGTCCGCGACAACATCCACGCCCACGACGTCGCCACATTCATCGAGGCCTTCGTCGCGGCCCCGCGCAGCGGCGAGGTCTACAACCTCGGCGGCGGCCGGGGCAACAGCTGCTCGATCCTCGAGGCCTTCGATCGCGTCGAGCAGCTCTCCGGCCGGAAGATGGCCTGGAGCTACGTCGACGCGAATCGGGAGGGGGATCACGTCTGCTACATCTCGAACCTCGCGAAGATCCAGGCCCATTATCCCCACTGGCAGCTCCAAAAGAACCTCGACGACATCTTCACCGAGATCGTCCGGGGATGGAGCGAGCGATGAGGCTGCTGGTCACCGGGGCGTGTGGGTTCGTCGGCTCGACGCTCATCCCCACGCTGCTCGCAACGCTTCCGGGGCTCGAGGTCGTCGGCCTCGACAACTTCCTCCGCGACGGCAGCCGCCGCAACGTCGAGCGGCTCCGCCGCCTCGGCGTGCAGGTCGTCGAGGGGGATATCCGCCAGGAGGCCGATCTGGCGGCGATCGGCCGCGTCGACTGGGTGCTCGACTGTGCCGCCGAGCCGAGCGTGCTGGCCGGGGTCGGTGGGGCGGTGTCGTCGTTCGGGGTCATGGATCACAACCTCATCGGCACGCTCCGCGTCCTCGAGTTTTGCAAGGCCCACGGCGCGGGGCTCATCCTCCTGAGCACGAGCCGGGTTTATTCGATCGCGCCACTGGCGGCCCTGGCCGTCGAGACGGTCGACGGGGCGTTTTGTCCGACGCCGGGGGCGTTTGAAGGGATGCCGGGCTTGAGCGGCCGGGGGATCGCGGAGTCGTTTTCGACCGCCCCGCCGCTGTCGCTCTACGGCGTCTCGAAGCGGTGTGCGGAGCTGGTCGCCCTGGAATACGCCGATGCCTTCGGCTTTCCGCTCTGGATCAACCGCTGCGGCGTGCTCGCGGGGGCGGGGCAATTCGGCAAGGCCGATCAAGGGATCGTCGCCTACTGGATCCGGGCCTGGCGCGATCGGAAGCCGCTGCGCTACATCGGCTTTGGCGGCGCTGGGGCGCAGGTCCGCGATTTCCTCCATCCCCGCGATCTCACCGCGGCGCTCGTCAAGCAGCTTGCGGCCGGGGCTCGCGCTCCCGTGAGCGTGGGAAGCGGAGTCGACCCACGGATCTGCAACTTCTCCGGGGGGCTTTCTCACGCCTGCTCGCTTGCCAATCTCAGCGCCTTCTGTCGCGACCGCTTCGGGCCGCATGAGGTTGGCTCGGATCCGACGCCCCGTCCCTTCGACCTCCCCTGGGTGGTGCTCGATGCCACTCGGGCGGCCGAGAGCTGGGATTGGAAGCCGACGACGACGCTTCCCGACATCTTCGCGGAGATCGCCGAATCATGAGCCAGTCGCCGCCGGGAGACGAGGGCAAGAGAGCGTTGCGCTGCTTGAGCGTCGTGATCCCGGCCCGGGACGAAGAGGGCTGCATCGCCTCGACGGTGCACCATCTCAATCTGGAGCTGCGCCTCCGGGGGGTGCCTCACGAGATCGTCGTTGTCGACGATGGATCGAGCGACCGCACGGCTGAGATCCTCGCCGAGGTGGCCCTGGAGATCCCGGAGCTCAAGCCCGTCCGCAACGACGGCCCACACGGCTTCGGCCTCGCCATCCGCAGGGGGCTCGATGCCTTCACCGGGGATGCCGTCGTCATCATGATGGCCGATGAGTCGGACGACTGCCGCGACGTCGTCCGTTACTGGGAAGAGCTCAACAAGGGGGTCGACTGCGTGTTCGGCAGTCGCTTCATGCCGGGCGGCGGCGTCATCGACTACCCGCGCGTGAAGCTCGCCCTCAACCGCACGGCCAACCTGTTCGTGCGGATGCTCTTCCGCCACGGGCTCAACGACACCACCAACGCCTTCAAGGCCTACCGCCGGGAGGTCATCGAGGGCTGTATGCCGATCCTCTCCCCTCATTTCAACATCACCGTCGAGCTTCCGCTCAAGGCGATCGTGCGCGGGTATTCCTGGTCGGTGATCCCGATCACGTGGCGGAATCGGCGCAGCGGCGTCGCCAAGCTCAAGATCCGGGAGATGGGAAGCCGCTACTTTTTCATCGTGGCCTATGTCTGG
>CAJBCV010000323.1 GCA_903951635.1 uncultured Planctomycetaceae bacterium | reverse complement strand
GCTATCGCCTCGGTGATCCGCAGATCGGCCTCGGCAACCAGGACGCGATCGGCTCGATGGGCACGGCCATCCAGTGCCGCGTCACGACCGAAGACCCCGAGAACCGCTTCCTCCCCGACTACGGACGGATGACCGCCTACCGCTCTGCCAGCGGCATGGGGATCCGGCTCGACGCCGGCACCGCCTTCTCCGGCGCCGTCGTCACCCCCTACTTCGACTCGCTCCTCGTGAAAGTGACGGCGCGGGGGCTGTCGCTCGACGAGGCCGCCGGCCACATCGAACGCTGCCTGCAGGAGTTTCGCGTCCGCGGCGTGAAGACGAACATCCCGTTCCTCATCAACCTCGTCACGCATCCCGAGTTCCTCGCCGGCCGCTGCACGACCCGGTTCATCGACGACACGCCGGCGCTGTTCGATTTCCCCGTCCGCCGCGACCGGGCCACCCGACTCCTGGAATACCTCGCCGACACGATCGTCAACGGCAACCCGCTCGTGAAGGGGCGGCCGGCAGCGGCCCGCCGCAGCTCGGCGCCGCTCCCTGAGTTCGACCGGCTGTCGACGCCGCCGGCGGGCACGAAGACGAAGCTCCGGGAGCTCGGGCCGGAGAAGTTCGCCGCTTGGGTCCGCGACCGGAAGGGCCTGATGGTGACCGACACGACGATGCGCGACGCGCATCAGTCGCTCCTCGCCACACGGATGCGCTCCTTCGACATGCTCGCGATCGCCGATGCCTACGCCCGGATGGCACCGGGGCTGTTCTCGCTCGAGATGTGGGGCGGGGCGACGTTCGACACCTCGATGCGGTTTCTCAAGGAGGATCCCTGGGAGCGTCTCTCCCGCCTCCGCGAGCGAATCCCGAACATCCTCTTCCAGATGCTCCTCCGGGCGAGCAACGCCGTCGGCTACACGAACTACCCCGACAACGTCGTCACGGCGTTCGTCAAGGAATCGGCGGCCGCCGGGATCGACGTCTTCCGGGTGTTCGACCCGCTCAATTGGGTGCCGAACATGCAGATCGCGATGGACGCCGTCCGCGATGCCGGCGGCATCTGCGAGGCGGCGATCTGCTACACCGGCGACGTCCTCGATCCGGCGCGGACGAAGTTCTCGCTCGCCTATTACGTCGATCTCGCCCGGCAACTCGAGAAGCGCGGCGCCCACATCCTCGCCGTCAAGGACATGGCTGGGCTGTGCAAGCCGTACGCAGCCGCGACCCTCGTCAAGGCGCTCCGCGAGGCGGTCGGGATCCCGATCCACTTCCACACCCACGACACCTCCGCTGCGGCGCTCGCCAGCGAGCTCGAGGCAGCCCAAAGCGGCGTGAGCATCGTCGATGCGGCGATGGCGCCCTTCTCCGGCCTCACGAGCCAGCCGAACCTCAACGCGCTCGTCGAGGCCGCCCGCCACACCCCGCTCGACACCGGCCTCGATCCCGAGCCGCTGCGGCACCTGGCCCGATATTGGTCGGCCGTCCGCGAGCATTACACCGCCTTCGAATGCGGGATGAAGGCCCCCGACGCCGATCTCTACCTCCACGAGATGCCCGGGGGGCAGTTCACCAATCTCCTCGAGCAGGCCAAGGCCCTCGGGCTCGCCGACCGCTGGGAGGATGTCTGCCGCGCTTACGCCGACGTCAACACGCTCCTCGGCGACATCGTCAAGGTGACGCCGACGAGCAAGGCGGTCGGCGACCTCGCGCTGCTCCTGGTGACCAACGGCCTCCACGCCTCCGATCTCCTCTCCGATTCACGCGAGATGGCCTTCCCGGAGTCGGTCGTCGATCTGCTGTCGGGACGGATGGGCCAGCCGCCGGGGGGCTTCCCCGAGGCGGTCGTGCGGCGGATCGTCCGCCCCGGCGAGCTCGTCACCGGCCGCCCCGGCGAATCGCTCCCTCCGGCCGATTTCAAGGCGGCCGAGAAGAAGGTGGCGGAGATCACCGGACTGCCGGCGACCCATCAGGAGGTGCTCTCGTGGCTCCTCTATCCGCGGGTCTTCCAGGATTTCGCCCAGCACCGCTCCAAGCATGGCGACGTCAGCGTCCTCCCCACGCCGGCATTCCTCGAGGGTCCCAAGCCGGGCGAGGAACTGGCCGTCGACATCGAACCGGGCAAGACGCTCGTCATCCGCCTCCTGACGGTGGGCGAGCCGCATGCCGACGGGACACGGACGGTGTTCTTCGAGCTCAACGGCCAGCCGCGGAGCGTGTCGGTGGCCGATCGCAGCCTCGAGGCGAAGGTGCAGCGGCGTCCGAAGGCGGTCGTCGGCGACGCCCGCGAGGTCGGCTCCCCGATGCCGGGCTTGATCGTCACCGTGGCGGTGCAGGCCGGTGACGTCGTCACCCGCGGCCAGAAGCTCCTCAGCCTCGAAGCGATGAAAATGGAGACGACCGTCTACGCCGAACGGGACGGGAAGGTCGCCGAGGTCCTCGTCGCCCCAGGCACGCCGGTCGAGGCCGGTGAGCTCGTCGTGAAGTACGCCGACGGCTGATCGGCGCCGGGCCCCTCACTCCCGATTCTCGGCCGGCTTCCGCCCTGCTTCGACGGCGGCCGCGGCCTCGAGCCACACTCCCTCGAGATCAGGGCGGTCGAGGTCGGCGGCCATGGTTGCCAGCCGGCGGCGGACGTCGGCATCCCCCGGCCTCGCCCACGCCTCCTGGTGGAGGTCGGCGAACATACGGCGCAGCGCCCGAATCCGCTCCGCCTCGACGCGGGCTGCCTCGGCCTCGGCCTCCCGGCCACACCCAGCGTAGGCCTGCGCGAGCTTGAGGCGGGCGAGGTAATCCTTGGGATGCTTGGCGACCCCCCGCTCGAGCACGCCGAGAGCCGCCTCCGGCTTGCCATCCTCAAGATCGATCGAGCCTTCGAGGACGATGGCCCCGAGATCGTCCGGGGAGGTCTCGAGGATCCCCTTCACGATCCCCCGGGCCGCGGCACGGTCACCGATCGCCAGGAGCGACTCGGCCCGGAGGATGTCGGCGGCGTCACTCACCCCAGAAACCTTGTCGAGCGTGGCGAGCGCCTCGCGGTGGCGATGGAGCTTCACGAGGCTCCCGGCGAGTTCGACGAGCACCCCGTCGCGATCGGCCTGATCGGGAGAGCGCCGCAGGCTCTCCTCGTAGTGCTCGACCGCCTCGGGGTAGCGCTCGTAGTCGTTGTGGATGAGGCCGAGGAGCCTTTGGGGGCGGGGATCGTCGGGAGCGAGTCGCGCCGTCGCCTCGAGGTGTTCGATGGCCGCCGGGATCACGCCCGCGTCGTAGGTCATCGCCGCGAGGAGCCGATGGGCATCGACCGAATCGGGCGTCGCCGCGAGCACGGCGGAGAGTTCCCGTTCCGCAAGCGGGTAAAGTCGGAGGCGGTAGGCGGCTTCGCCGCGGACGAGGTGGACGAAGCGGAGAAGATCGGCATCGTCCGCGACGAGCGCCTCGGCAGGAAGCGAGGCGAGGAGGTCGAGCGCGGGGCGGGAGAAGCCGCGGGCGACGAGCAGCCGGGCCTGAACGACCCCGGCCAACCCCAAAGCCCCCCGGTCTTTCAAGCTCCGGATCGCCTTCCTCGCTGCCGCGGTATCCTGCCGATCGACCGCCTCCCAAGCCGCCTTGGCCAGGCCGCCGGTCGTCATCGTTTCCGCGTCGACGCTCCGACCGAGCCCCCTCCACGCTCCGCCGGCAGCTACCGCCACGGCGGCCACGGCGAGCAGCACCAGCGCGGCAGCGAGGACTCCGAGCCGGAATCGCGTCCTCCGGGAATCGTCGGGCGACGGTGCGGTCATGTCGCGCCCCCCTCGCCCGGGTCGGCCGCATCCGCCGGCACCGCACCGGCCTCGACGATCCTCATCTCCCGCTCGGATCCCGTCACCTCGACCTCCTGAACGACGCCCGAGGGCCAACGGATGCGGAGCCGGTGCGGCGTCCCGCCGGCAGCCCCGGGGAGGACGACATGGAGCCGGCGGTCGCTGTGGGAGAGATAGCTCCCGCCGCCGATGACCTGGAGCGCCGCCGAGGGAGCCTCGCCACCGATGATCTCGACCCGGGCGCCGACCGCATCGCGGTTCGACACCGTTCCCACGAGTTGGACGAGGATCGAGCGGCGAAACTGGGGGAAGCGATTCTCGAGGACCGCGACAGGGGCTTCGACGTGCGAGATCGCCACATCGAGGTCGCCGTCGCCGTCGAAGTCACCGCTGGCAAGCCCCCGGCCCATCTGGGGCGTGGCGAAATACGACCCCGGTCGGGCGTGGCCGCGGCGGAAGCGGTCGCCATCGAAGCGGAGGAAGAGCGGCTCCTGAAAGAGCGGGGAGGCGTCGGGGTATTTGATGACATGGCCATCGGTGACGACGATGTCGACCCACCCGTCGGCGTCGAAGTCGTCGCAGGCCGTGCCGAAGCCGACGAACAGGCCGCCGATGTCGGTGATGCCGTAGCGGCGGCTGACATGGAGGAAGTAGCCCCGCCCCTCGTTGCGGTAGAGGGCAAACCACTCGCGCTCGAAGTTCGTCACCCACACATCGGGGAGTCCGTCGCGGTTGAAGTCGCACAGGTCGATCCCCATGCTCCCGTTGGGCACGCCCTGATCGTCGAGGGCCGTGCCGCTGACGAGCCCGCTCTCCGTGAGCCGGGCATGGCCGTCGTTGACATAGAAAAAGTTGTCGGTGGTGTCGTTGGCGACGTAGATGTCGACGTCGCCGTCGATGTCGAGATCGGCCAGGAGCACCCCCAGCCCCTTGCCATCGCTCCGCAGCCCGACCGCGGCGGAAGCGTCGGTGAACGTGCCGTCGCCGTTGCCGAGACAGACCGCGTCGGCCAGCCCCTCGAACGATCGCGGCGGACAGATGTCGCGGACGGTGGCCGACGGCCCGCAGCGGGGATGATTCTCGAACGACCAGTTCACGTAGCGGGTGAGGTAGAGATCAAGGACGCCATCGCCATTGAGATCGGCCCAGCCGGCGCTCGAACTCCACCGGGCATCCTCCCCTGCCGGCGACGGCGCGGCGACGAACGTGCCATCCCCCATGTTCCTCCAGAACTGCGGCACTCCATACCCGGTGACGAGAAGATCCTGGAATCCATCGTTGTCGTGATCGCCGATGGCGACGCCGTGAGAATAGAGCGTGTCCGAGGCGAGGCCCGCCTCGGTCGCTACCGGATGGAACGCTCTCCCTGCCTGGCTGCGGAACAACGAGCAGGGCCGCCCGACGATCGCCTCGTCGGCGCCGATCGCGCCGCCGCCGGTGGCGATCAGATCGAGCCAACCGTCGCGGTCGAAGTCGATCCATCCGACGCCGCCGCCGAGTGACTCCAGAATCGTGCAGTGTTCCGATTCGCCACCGCTGCGATAGGTCGCCGCGATCCCCAGATCGGCCGCCCGGTCGACGAACTCGATTCCCCCTCCGGCAACGTGGGGCTCGATCGCCCTGGCTTCGCTCCGCTCCGCGTCGCGGGTCGGCGGTGGGGCAACGGCCGCCGGGGGGCGTGCACAACCAGGCAGGCACGCAAGCAGGCCGAACACCATCCCTGCCGACCACCGGCTTCTACTCATGGCGTCGCCCCTCCGGCCCCACCGACGGCCGCGCCGGGACGTCGAGCGTCGCCCGCCAGGCCGCGGTGGTAGGCGGCGCGCTCGGCATCTCCCAGCGCCGCGGCGTGATCGGCGAGGACGCGGTGGGTCGGGGCGTGGGTCGGGGCGATCGAGAGCGCCGTCTCCAGCCACCGCAGCCCCTCCCGCTCGAAGCCCTCGTCGAGGAGAATCGTGCCCGCTTCGGCACGAAGATCGGGGTCGTCCGGCTTGCCGAGGGCCTCATGGGTGATCGTCGCCAGGCGGCGTTGCCGTTCCGCGAGGCGCTGGGCGGTGTCACGCTCGCGCTTCGCCCCCTCCTCGTCGCCGAGGCGGAGGAGCGCTCCTGCGAGGGTCAGCCGCGCTCGGGTACCGCGGGGATCGACGCTCACCGCCTGCTCGAGCAGCCCGGCGCCGCGCCCAACATCCCCTTCCTCGAGCGCCATCTGGCCGAGTTCGGTGAGCGCCGCGGCCGCCTGCTCCTTCGTGACGTCGGTCGTGAGGGCATCGAGGTAGAGATCGCGGGCGGCGGAAAGTTCCCCGGCGCGGAGGAGGCAATCGGCCAGGCCGATGACGGCCCGGGGATCGTCGGGGCGCCGGTCGAGGCACTCGCGGAAGTGGCGCCGGGCCTCGTCGAGCTTTGCGGTGTCGAGTTCGAGGCGGGCGACACGGATCCGCGCCTCGTCATCGCGGGGGTTCATCGCCAGGGCCTTGGCATACCGTTCGAGGGCCATCACCGGACGTTCGTAGCGTTCCTCGATCACCCCCATCCAAAACGAGGGGAGCGGATTGCCCGGCTGCCAGCGCGACCAGAAGTCGAGGCACTCGCGGGCATCATCCATCCGGAACGAGCCGATGAAGCCCTCGGCGAGGCTCTCGTAACAATCCTCGGCAAAGGCGTCGTCCCCCCCCTCGGCCAACAGCGCACCGATCCGCTCCTCGACAACGCGGACATCCCCGAGTTGGGCCCGCGCGAGCATCCGCTGCCGGTCGATCTCCTCGGCACTCCATCCGAGCGCCGCGGCTGCCTCGAAGCAGCCTTCAGCCTCGTCAAACCGGCGCTGGCGACGAAAGACGCGGCCGAGGAGAAACTGCCGCTCGGCGGCCGCCGCCCGGGCCCGCGGAGAGATTGGCTCCGGCCCAACGGGCAGGCCGGCGCGGAGGAGCGACTCGGCTTTGGGCCAGTCGTGGTCGGCGATCGCGCCGCGGATCGTCGACACCGCCGCCGCTTCGCGGAGCGTGGGCCCCCACCAGGCCGCCACGCCGAGAAGGAGGAGAAGCACGGCGAAGAGGAGGCGACGGCGCTTCGATCCAGCGCCGGGGGATCGTTCCTCACCCATGCCCACGATCCCCTCAGCGTCGGACGGCTCAGTCCTTGAGATCGAACGGGAAGACGTTCTTGGCACCGTCGGTGGTCACCTCGGCGGTGAGGCCGCTGGTGTCGGGGCGGCCGTACTTCGCCGGGATCTCCCCCTTCTCGACCTCCCCCTTCTTCTTCTTTTCGTACATCTTCATCATGTCTTCGGGCGTTGGCGCCGCCGGCATCGACGGGGCCGCCCCGGAGAACTTGCTCACCGTCACCTTGCACGCGCCGGCCCGTGCGCCGGGCTTGCCGTTGGTCATGATCGTGAACTTTCCCTGAGCGTCGGTCTTGCCGTCGCTCGGCGCACCGACGGAAGGAACGAAGCTGACGGTGGCGTCGGCCAGCGGTTGCCCCTTCCAGGTCACCGTCCCGGTCGCTGGATAGATCTTCGGCATCGTCGAGCCACCGCAGCCCACCAGGCCGACGGCTGCGAATGCCACCGCAATGGCGAGGCACACGCCCCGCGTCCCGGCCCCGAACCCTGCTTCCCCTGCCATCACGATCCTCCGCTCACATGAGATCTGCGTCTGGGAAAAAACCGATCGCCACCACCTCTACCGTCAGCCCAAGCCCGACACTGCCCGGGGCGGAAAAGTCCGCCCCGGGCAGCCGTGGGTATCGCCCGATCGATCGAAGCCGGCCCCGGCCCGAACCGCCGGCGGGCCGACAAAAGCATTTCATCGATCAGTCATCAAGCGCGATCGTGCCGCCATCCTTGCGGCCGCCGAGCCGCTGGTAGGTGGTGTGGTCGATCGATTCCTGGATCATCCGAATCGAGCCGTCGCCGAAGAGGAACTGCGCCCCGCCCGGGTGCTTCGAGCGGAAGCCCCAAGAGTAATTCCAGTTGCTCTTCGTGAAGCACTGCGGATTGGGGACGTTCTTCGTGGTCGCCTCGGCCTGCGAATCGTAGCACGTGGTCATCGTGTTGATCGGTACGATCGTCGAGGCATGGGCGTTCCCCATCCCGTTGAAGCTCCACAGTCCTTCGCGGTGGTCGTGGCAGTCGGCGAGGATCTCCCCCATGAAGATCGTCTTGCTCAGGCCGTCGGAGACCATGTTGAAGGAACAGCCCTTCTGCTCCGTGACCAGCCGCGAGAAGACTCCGGAGATGTCCTTGAAGTTCCAGGCATTGCCGTGGTCCGCGCCGCCGGAGGGCACTTCGGCGAAGCCGAGGTATTGATTGCAGTTGCCGTCGGCCGACGGCGTCCGCTGCGAGCCGAGGCTCCCGGAATAGCTCGACTGGATCCAGCCACCTTCCTCGGCGATGCTCGGATCGGAAGGGCAACGGGCGACCGGAAGCTTCACACTCCGCACCTGCTGTCCGCCGCCGGCGTCTCGGAAGCGCTCGTCTCCGCCGCTGTTGAACTTAATCTTCGAGGCCAGCCCCTGCTGCTCGAGGAACGGAAGCACGTAGGCGTGCCAGGAGAGCGCCGGCGATCCCCACGGCACCGTCGGGGCCCCCGACGGCATGTAGCCGTTGGTGTCGTGATGGTTGTGGAGCGCCAAGCCGTATTGCTTGAGGTTGTTGCTGCAGCTGCTCCGCCTGGCTGACTCACGAGCCGACTGGACGGCTGGGAGGAGCAGGCCGACGAGCGTACCGATGATCGCGATGACCACCAGGAGTTCAACGAGCGTGAACGCCCGACGAACAGGTCGCATTGCCTTCGTCATGGGAATCGCCTCCGGAAGCGATGGATCGGAAAAGGTATGAAGGAGCAGGAATGAAAACCGATGGCTCGTGGTGTGCGGCGTGCTGAGAGGCTGGAAAATCGCGGAGAGTTCGCCCCCTGCTGTCGCGTGTCGTCTTGGCAGACCGAACGCCTCGCACAGGCCTCGGACGGACTGGAATCCCCAGAAAAAGGTCCGCCGAAAAAATCCCCCAACCCACACGGGAAACTTAACAACCGTGTCGGCGTCGAGACAAGCCCCGGCATGGGAAAGTGTTGGCAGGCGGCCTGCCCGTCAGCGGCTGGCTGATCGGTTGAGCCACACCCGGAGGGCCGGCGATGGGGAGCCGCCGACGTCCGCCTGCCAGGTGCCGGCGACGATGTCGGGCCGCCGGTCGCCGTCGACGTCAGCGATCATGAAGGTGGAATACCGGCAATCGTCCCGCTCGATGCTGCGGGGGATCCATCGGCCGCCGTCCGCCTGCTCCACCCAGAGGACCGCGTCGAACGTCCCGGCGGGCTGGGCGGCTGCCCCGGGATGAAGAGCGGTGGCGACGACGTCGAGGTCGCCGTCGCCGTCGAGATCGGCGGCCCGGGCCTGCGAAACGCCCGGCATGAGGGCGATTTCGCGGATCTCGAAGCCCGCCTCTCCCTCGTTGAAAAGCGCCCGGATGCCATGCGTGGGGCGGGCCAGGCCGCTATCCATCGTGTCGCCGTTGGCATGGAGGATGTCGACATCGCCGTCGCCGTCGAGATCGGCCAAGTCGATCCCGCTCGACCCCCAGGAGGGCTCGGGAAAGCGGACGAGTTCGCGGTGGTCATACCGGCCGTTTCCCAGGGCAATCCAGGCGTCGACCGTCTCATGTTCCTGGGCAAACGCCGCCACGACATCCTCCAGGCCGTCGCCATCGAGGTCGGCCAAGCGAACATCGAGAACCCCGTGCCGGGGATCGACGACCACCTCGGCAAACGGGGCATCCGCTCCGGCGTCGCCCGGCTCCCCCGCCCCGAGGAGCACCCGCAGCGCGCCGCTCGCCCGCCAGCCGAACTCCGCGACGAGGAGATCGAGCCGGCCATCGCCGTCCCAATCGAAGGGAACCGCCCCGATCGCCCGCCCCAGCCCGCGGCGGAGGGCGACCGGCGCCGGCTCGGCGGCATCGCCCCTGGCCCCCAGTTTGGGCGTGCCGGGAATGAAAAACACTCCACCCGCGGCATGATCCTCGGGGAGAAATGACCCCAGATCTCCCACAAACCATCCCTCAACGGCGCCCACGGCGGGGGCCAATCGGCAGGGGTGGGAGAGGCGGGCGACGACCGCCCCTTCCGCCGTCTCCCCCGACAACTCCCAGCGGCGGATCTCCCCGGAGCGCATGTCGGTCGACATCAGCCCCAGCGGGCCCCGATCGGCGCTGGCCGGGAGCGCCACGAGATGGGCGATTGCGGGAGCGACGGCCTCAGCCCCGGCCAGAGCCGCGATCGGCTCGAAGTCGATCGGCGACGCCGGTTCGACCCGGTCGGCCGCTCTGGGCACCGTCAGCCGGTCGGGTGCCGACGTCTGGAAGTAGCGGATCGCATCCCCTTCCGGCGGTCGAGGGAGATCGGTCCGCAAAGAAGCAAGATAGAAGTCGTAGCCCTGACGGACTTCCTTCGGCCAGCGATCCCGCGGAAAAGTCTCCGGCGAAGGGAGGGCGTGGCAGTCGCCACAAAACCGCTCCACCCGGGCCTGGGCTTCAGTCGAAAGCGCCGCGGAGGGAGCCGGAGCCTCGGCCGCGACGCCCGGCCGGACCCGATCGGCGCCGCTCGAGCCAGAAGCCACTTCCCCCGCTGGCCGTCCACATCCGATCATCATCGCCGCGCTGACGACAAGCCACAGCCAGGGTGTCCGGCGGTGACTGCGGCGGCAGGCCTGAGCCGACCGGAGGCCAGCGCAGGCCATAGCATTCCTTCTCGAGGCCACAACATCACTCCCCAAGCCGAAGGCGCCCGTTCCCACCCCTGGCCCTAGTCTTTGAGGAGATCCTTGAACACCTTGCGGACCTTGGCCACCTTCGGCGAGACGGCAGCCTGGCAGTAGGGC
>CAJBCV010000322.1 GCA_903951635.1 uncultured Planctomycetaceae bacterium | reverse complement strand
CTCCCATCCGGCCCTCTGGCGACTTCTCCGCCGCCGGGTTCTTTCCAGGCGACTCGCCCCCTGATCGATGGACGGCCAACGCGCGTGCCGTTCCGTCTCGCATCAGCGTCCCTGCCACCACCGTTGGTGAGCTTCACTGTTGTGGTGAGCCCGACTCACCATTTCACACGCGGCGCCCGCGGCGCTCCTCGACCCCCTCGTGCGAACGTGAACCGAAGGGTAGCGCAAAGGCCGGGGAAAACAGCGTTGAGCAAGACCATGCTTTAAAACATGTAAGCCTGCGTTATATGGCACAGAGCGTGCAACTTTTTCTTGGCAATCGAAGCGAAGCAGCGGCGGCAACCTCCGCGACAGCTGGCTCCTTCACTGCCACCGAGAGGTCGACATGCGTGCCGTTGCCAACACCGCCCCATCCCGCTTCCCCAGCCGATTTGGTCGTGTCGGGCGGGTAAATCTCGGGGCGATCGCGTGCTTGGCGATCGCGTGCTTGGCGATCGTTGGCGGCCTCTTGGCCACGGCCCCGCAGGCCACCGCCGGGGGCCTCACCCCGACGGATGTGATCTTCGACAGCATCACCGGCAACAGCCCGACGGGCTCCGTCTCCGCCTCGGGATCGACCTGGCAGGCGTCCCAGTTCATCACGCCCGATGCGGGCGATGAGTACTCCCTCAGGTCGGTGGTGTTGAATCTGTCCAACAGTCCCCTCGGCACCTCGTTCGAGGTCGCCATCTACGACGCCCGCCAAGACGGCTCTGAGCCCAAAGATCGGGTTGGCCGGGCGCTCCTCGCCCCCCAAACGATCGTGATCGGCGACAACACCTTCACGCCGGGCCCCTCGTTTCCCAGGCTCAATTACGGGAAGGAGTATTGGGTGGTCGTGAAGGGACAGACGTCGGCCGTCTCGTGGAGCACGGCTGGCGCGACCGGAATCTTGGCCCCACCCTCGCAATCCGGTGCCCTCACGGCCGTGCGGCTCAACAACGGCGAATGGAACTCCTCCCCCGCCACTGGCAACCCGTACATGGTGACGGTCACCGCCGTCGCCGTCCCCGAGCCCTCCACCTGGGCGATGGGGCTGGCCGGCCTCGGCTTCGCCGCTGTCTCGGCCCTTCGCCGTCGCCGTCGCCAGGGCTGAGCCGGGACGCTCTTCGTCCCCAGGGCCGACCAGTCCTGCCCCGGTCCGGCCCCCCCTTCGGCCCCTCGCGATCGGCCTCCTCGCCCCCCCTCGGCACCGCCCCGCGAAATCTGTGCCAGCAAGGCGGCTGCCGCTGGACAAATCGCACCAACGACCCGACAATTCCGTAGAGGGGCAGGCAGGGCATCGACCGCGGTTTTTCAGGGGCGCTCCCGTTCTGGGCCGCCCCCGCCGCGGGCTCAGTACGGGCGACCGGTTCGTTCCATCTCATCTCATCCGGGCAGCAGCTCTTTTCCCTGAGCCTGCTCCCACCAAAGGGCTTTCCAATGCGCACCCACATCCATCGCAGCCGGGCCGGCTTCACGCTCGTCGAACTGCTCGTCGTCATCGCCATCATCGGCACGCTCGTCGGCATGCTGCTGCCGGCCGTTCAAGCGGCCCGCGAAGCCGGCCGCCGCAACACGTGCATCAACAACGTGAAGCAGATCGGGCTTGCCATCGCCAACTTTGACAACACGAAGAAGTTCATTCCCGGCTGGCGGAACAAGCATCCTCATAGCGCGGTCGCCGCAACTGCCGGCGACGCAAACCTGCAAGGTTTTGTTTCTTGGCCAGTTTTGATCCTCCCAGGCCTTGAACGGCTCGACGTTTACAAGACTTGGGATAGCACTCCCAACGCTCCGCCATCCATGACGAACACCAACACGGCGACGTTCGGTTTGCGTGGGTTGGCATCGCCGAAGCTTGAGGTGTTCACCTGCCCGACCTCACTCCCCGACGATGAAGCTGCCCCTTCGATCGCCTACGCCGGAAACATTGGAGTCGGCGTCCAGTCGGTCGGCGGCGTACTGCAGCAATTCAAGGACTCCGGCGTGATGATGGACACGGCAGGGGCTGTCGGATACACGGCTTCCAAGACAAACATCGACTATGCGTCCTCGGGGGACGGTGCAACCAACACGATTCTGATCACCGAGAAGTGCGGTGCCCTTTACAAACCGCAAGCCTTCTATGATGTTGCACCGCTGCCTGCCACGGTTAGTGCGGCGTACAACTTTGGCCCCTCCACTGGGACGCCTTGGAATCCAACAACACCGGCAAATTTCCCGATTCCCGGATTTGGTTTCCTGAGCTCCTCAGTGGTGGGAGTGAAAGTGATCAACAACCCTCTTCCCGGCCTGCCTTCATCGAGGCACACCGGCGGTGCTGTAGCGACGTTCGTCGATGGACACACCATCTTTCTCGCCGATGGGATTGATGCCATGGTTTACGCCAATTTGCTGACTCCCAACTCCACGAATGTTCAGCTCACGCCGCTCGACGGAATGGCCGGCCTCTATCCGGGGTACTACAAGCTCCTGTCCGAGAAGGACTACCAGTAATCCCCGTCTAAAAACGGCTTCCCTGCGGCCTCGCCGCAGACGAGTCCGCTGCCTACAAAGGAAGGGCCGGTGGTGTCGAAGCCCGACGCCGCCGGCCCTTCGGCTTTTCCGCCTCTGCCCCCCGGTCCGCCCCTCCCTCACCGCCCCCCCTGGGCCCTCCCGCCATGACTGCCGCCGCCTCCGCCGTCACGAGCCCTGCCCCCGCCCGCCACACGATCCAGCTCGGCGACCTCCGCCATCGGCTCCTCGCCCATCCGATCTACGCGATGGTCGATAGCCCCGAGCGTCTGCGACGGTTCATGGAGCACCATGTCTTCGCCGTCTGGGATTTCCAGAGCTTGCTTGTCGCCCTGCAGCAAAAGCTCACCTGCACGAGCCTCCCTTGGATCCCCACCCCCGATCGCGAGGCCCGGCGGCTTGTCAATGAGATCGTCCTCGACGAGGAGTCGGACGAGCTTCCCGACGGCACCCACGCCTCCCACTTCGAGCTCTATCTCGATGCTATGCGCCAGGCCGGCGCCGACACCGGCCCGATCGAGACGCTCCTCACGCTCCTCGCCGCCGGCATCCCTCTCGACCGTGCCCTCGACGAGGCCCGCGTGCCCGCGGCGGCCGCGACGTTTGTCCGCACGTCGTTTGCAATCATCGCCTCGGGCTCGGCCCACAAGATCGTGGCCGCCTTCACGTACGGCCGCGAAGACGTGATCCCGGAGATGTTTCGGCCGCTCGTCGTGGCCCTGGCCGCCCAGGATCCCCACAGCTGGGAGCGGCTTCGCTTCTATCTCGAGCGCCACATCGAAGCCGACGACGAAAAGCATGGCCCGATGTGCCGGCGGATCGTGGCCAGCCTGTGTGGCGACGACGCCGGCAGATGGGCCGAGGCCTCGGCTACCGCCCGCGGCTCGCTCGAAGCCCGGCTCGATCTCTGGGATTCGATCGCCGCCGAGCTCGACCTTGGCGAGAACGCCTCCTGCTGAGGCCGAGCATTCCCCGGCGAGAGGCGGCAACGGCCGCCCGCGGCCAGCTTGACCAGGGAGGATACGCCCGTACACTCGAGAGAAGAGCCCTTCTCTCTGGAGCCGCGGCCCTGCCGCGATTCGCCATGACCCTCGAACGATTTCGTGACGCGATGCGGGCCGAGCCCTTTGTCCCGTTTCGGGTCTATCTCGCCGACGGACGATTCATCAGCGTCGTTCATCCCGAATACGTTGCCTGGAATCCTGGTGGACGCACCGCCGTCATCATCCAGCCCGACGACTCCTGTCAGCACCTCGACCTGCTTCTCGTGACATCGCTCGAGTTTCCCGCCCCGGAGCGAGGCGCCGCCTGAAGGCTG
>CAJBCV010000321.1 GCA_903951635.1 uncultured Planctomycetaceae bacterium | reverse complement strand
CGGCCGCCGAAGCCGCCACCCGTGCCCGCTGGCTCGATACACAGCCTGTTGGGGGGCGACGTCTCGGTATCGAACGGTTGCTCGCTCCCGACCCTTCCGGGTTGACCGCGGCCGCCTTGGCCAGCCGGACCGGCCTTCTCAAGCGCCATCCGGAACTTTCCCGGATCGCCGACGACGACGCCCGTTTGCGCACCGGCCTCACCGCCGCGCTCCTCGCGGCGGCCGGCGGGGGCGAGGACGCTCGCGAGGCTGGCCCTCCCCATCGATCAGGTCCGCCGGGCGAGCCCAAGGACTGGGAGTCGTTCGCCCAGGTGTCTGCCCGACGGGGGCTGTTGATCGATCTCCTCGGCGCCGGACGGGAGCCGGTGGGGATCGAGTTTCCCCCGCTCCTTCCGGCGGCGGAGGTGCGTGGCCGGCTGGCGCCCGGCGAACTCGTCCTTTCCTTCCATTGGTCCGGATCGGGCGCGTGGGGAGCGCTGGAGTCCCGTGAGCGGGTCGCCACCTGGCAGATCCGGCAGCCGGCGGCGCTGGCGCGGGAGCTGACTCAACTCGCCAAAGCCCTCTGTCTGTTCGATCCGCACGTGCCGATCGGCACCGATCGGATCGCGGCCTCCGATTGGCGTGCCTCCGCGATCACCGTCGAGCGGCTCCTCTTCGAGCAGTCGAAGGTCAAGCTGTCGGAGGGGATCGAGGAGCTCGTCATCGTCCCCGACGGTCCGCTGTGGTATCTGCCGTTCGACCTCCTTCCCGTCGGTTCCGCCGGCGAGCCCGCCGCGGGCGAGGAGGAAGCCGCCGATACCGTGCCGCTGCTCCGCGACGTCTGCCGCATCCGCTATTGCCCCACGCGGAGCCTGGCGGTCGCCGGGAGGCCCGTGGCGCCTGCCGAGGCACCGGCGGGGCGTGGCCCCGTCGGCATCCATGCCGGTCGCCCGATTCGTGGGGAACGTCCGGAGGCGATCGGCGAGGCGGTGAGTCGGCTCACGCAGGCCCTCGACCGGGCCATCGTCCTTCCGTCCCAGCCGGTTCAGCAGCATGGCGTGGTCGTCTCCCCCGCGCTTCCGGCCGCGCTGTGCGATGTGCTCGTCGTCCTCGACGAGGTCAATGTCGCCGGCGAAGGGCCGGTGGGGCTGCGTGGTCTGTTCGGTCGGCCCAACGACCGCGGATCGAGGGCCGGCATGACCTTCAACGATTGGCTCGCCTCCCCGCACAAGCGTCCCCCCCGGGTCGTCGTGCCCGGCCTCCAGTCGGCGATGGCTTCGGGGCTCACCAAGCCCGCGGCGCGTCCCGGGGAAGAGTTATTCATCGCCGCCACCGACCTGTTGGCTGCCGGTGCCCGCACGGCGCTGGTCAGCCGGTGGCGGATGGGGGGGAAATCGACGACCGATCTCGTCACCGAGTTTGTCCGTGACACCGACGATCCGGCGACGACCCCGGCGGCGAGTTGGCGGCGGGCCGTCGATCTGGTTTCGGCCGAGGAGCCCGATCCCGCGCTCGAGGGGCGGATCCGCGTGGCAGGCCAGACGGTCCTGAGCGACATGCGTCATCCGCTGTTCTGGGCCGGCTACCTGCTCATCGACGGCGGGACGAGTGCCCCGGCGGAGGCGCCGGCGGCGAAGGTCGTCGGCGGCCGGCCCCCCGCTCCAGCGGCGGGCGCCAAGCGTGCGCAAGACGGCCGGCGCGCGCAAGACGCCATCCGCGATCCGGCAGCCGCCAAGGGGGATCGAGCCCGGGGGGCGAAGTGATGCCGGTGGGCGTGGCCGCCGACATGGCCTGGTTGAGCCTCCTGCCAAGCGGCCTGGTGCTCGAGGAGATGGCGCTCCTCGCCGGCACGACGTTCGTCGCCGCGGGAGTCAACGCCGTGGCCGGCGGGGGCACGATCCTCACCTTCCCGGTCGTGGCGGCGATCCTCCCTGATGGCCCCGCCCGTCTCGTCGCTGCCAACGCCACCAGTACGATCGGCCTCTGGCCCGGGGCCCTGACAGCGGCATGGGCCACCCGTGCCGAACGCGACGGTCAGCCACGCTGGACGCGCTGGCTCCTGCCGGCGAGCGTCGGCGGGGCGATCGTCGGCGCCATCCTCGTCCTCGCCCTGCCCCCTGCCTGGTTCGGTCGCCTGGTGCCCTGGCTGATTCTTGGCGCGGCAATGCTCTTCGCCCTCCAACCGCGGCTCTCCGCCCGGCTCGGTGCCGCGAGGCGGGATCCCCACACGATCGACGGCGAACCGACCCGGGGGATGTTTCTTCTGGCCTGGGGGCTCCAGTTCCTGGTCGCGGTCTACGGCGGCTATTTCGGGGCTGGGATCGGGATTCTCATGCTCGCCGTGCTCGGGTGCCTCGGGTTGGGTGATTTTCACCGTATCAATGCCGTGAAGAACGTCCTCGGCACGGCGATCAACGGCACCACCGCCGTGATGTTCATCGCCGCTTCGATCCTTCCTGTGGGCCTCTTGGCGGCTCCGGCCGGGGCGGGGGTCGTGTCTTGGCCCCACGCGATCGTGATGGCCCTGGCGTCGGTTGCGGGCGGTTTTGTCGGCGTGCGCCTCACCAGACGGCTGCCGGCGGCGCTCGTCCGGCGGATCGTGGCCCTCATCGGTTTCGCCCTGGCGGGCTATTATTTTCTCCGCGGCTGATGCCCCACGTCGAAACAGGCGGTCGATGCTCGTCGAAGCGGATCAACTCACGAAGCGGTACGGCACGTTCACGGCGCTCGACGCCTGCTCGCTCGGCGTTCGCCAAGGGGAGGTGTTCGGGCTCCTCGGCCCCAACGGCGCCGGGAAGACGACGTTCCTCCGCCTTCTCCTCGGATTCATCCATCCCACCTCGGGAACGGCCCGGGTGGCGGGGCACGACTGCGTCCGCGACCCGCTCGCGGTCCGGGCTGCGACCACCTACCTGCCCGGCGAGGCCCGTCTCTTCCGGAGGATGTCGGGGCATGCCGTCCTCGACTTCTTTGCCGGCCTGCGGCGGGAATGCCGCCGTGACGAGGCCACGAACATCGCCCGTCGCCTCGATCTCGACTGCTCCCGGCAGGTCGCGCGGATGAGCACGGGGATGCGGCAGAAACTCGCCCTCGCCGTCGTGCTGGCCACCGAGGCGACGCTCGTGATCCTCGATGAACCGACCGCGAACCTCGATCCCACCGCCCGGGCGGTCGTTCTCGATCTCGTCCGCGAGGCGCGGGCTGCCGGCCGGACGGTGATGTTCTCGTCGCACGTCCTTTCTGAGGTGGAGGCGACTTGCGACCGCGTGGCGATCCTCCGCGCGGGCCGGGTCGTCCACGAGCAATCGATCGCGCAACTCCGCCGCCACCATCGGATCACCGCCCGGCTCGAGGGGGCTCTCGGTGAAGTGCCGACGGAGCTCCGTGAGCATGTCACCGTCAGCCGCGACCGCGACGGCAACGTCATCCTCGAGACGGCCGATTCCCTGCGGCCACTGCTCGGTTGGCTCTCGACGCTTCCCCTCGGGGAGGTGCGTGTCGATCCCGTGGGGCTCGACGGCGTTTACGACCGCTTCCATCGTCATGGGTGACCGCGTGTGGAATACCGCCATTTGGCGCAAGACGTGGGGCGACCAGCGCGGGCTCGTGCTGGCGCTGGTGGCGCTGTGGGGCGTGTTCCCCTGGCTGTTCCTCTGGCTGTCGTCGCAGATCCCGATGCCGGCGTTTCAGGATGTCCTCCTTCAGGCGATCCCGAAGGACTGGCAGCGGCTCTCGGGGGTTCCCTTCTCCGACGTGGCGACCCACGCCGGCCGGGTGGCGCTGGCGTTCGTCGATCCGGTCGTGGTCCTGGCGGCGACCGTCTGGGGCATCACCCGCGGCAGCGACGCCGTCTCGGGGCAACTCGAACGGGGGACGATGGAAATGCTCCTCGCCCAGCCGGTGCGGCGCCGCGCGGTGTGGGTGACGCAGGCCTTGGCCACGACGTCGGCCGCGGCCTGTCTCTGTGGCGTGCTGGCGCTGTCGGTGTGCGGCGCGGTGGCCTGGGGGCCGTGGGCCGGGAAGGTCGAGCCGCAGCGGTTTCTCCTCCCCGTGGCCAATGTCTTCGGGCTGATGGTCTGCCTCGCCGGAATCTCGGCCTGCGTGTCGGCGGCCGACAGCTATCGGTGGCGGACGATCGGCTCGATGTGCGGCTTCTACGTCTTCTCCCTGCTGGCCAAACTCGTCGGCCGGATGAGCGGTACGTTCGGCTGGGTGGGCTACCTCTCGTTCCTCAACGCCTACGAACCGCAGCGGCTCGTCGGGGATGCCGCGGTGAGCTGGGCAAATCTCCTCGCCTATGACGGCCTTCTCCTCGGCCTCGGCTGCTTGGCTTACGTCGTCGGCGGCGTGATCTTCTGTCGCCGCGACCTCCCGGCCCCGCTGTGAAAAACCCCCTTGGTCCCCGCGGTACCGTCGGGCCGTTTTCCCCCTCCGGCGATCCGGCTGGCCTCGGGGGCCACGCCCGTCGCATACTGTTGGGGGTGGGGATGCCGATTTGTCCGGCCCCCTCCGGCCCCCTCGAGGATTCGACTCGATGAACCTTTCCTTGCGTTCCCGCCATCGCCCGCAGGCCTCGCCGCGGCGCTCGGATCTTCTCCTCCACGGGATGGGGCTCCTGGCCGGGGCATCGATCACTCTTTCCCCTGCCGCGATCCTTCCGCTGCAAGCCCAGGAACCGGCCGTGGAGAGCAGCCCCGCCGAGGCGCCCGGGCAGGAAGACCTCGACGCCGCCGTGGACGCCAAACTGGCCGCCCGCTCGCTCGAGGATTTCGAAAAGGTGCTCGGGCTTGTCCGCTCCGCGCTCCGCAAGGGGCTCGACGAGTCGTCGCGGGGCTTCGCCAACGATCTCTACACCGGCACGCTCGTCGACCGGGCCTCGATGCTCACCGAGGCGTTGTTCGGCGGGGCGCCGGGCGCGCAGCAGCAGTGGGAGCGGATGCGGGCTTATGCGCTGCGGGATCTCGGCGAAGTGGTGCAGCGGGACGACAAACTCGCCGCCGCGGAGGTGATGATCGCCCGTCTCGAGGCCCTCCCGGGGGGTGACCGGCAGCGTGCCTTGGCCGCCGCCCGCAAGGCGGTCGAACTCGACGGCGAAGATCCCTCGCAGACGGCCCAGGCGCACGTTGTCATCGGCAATCTCTCCGAGGAGGATCCCCAGACGCGCCGGGCGGAATATGACAAGGCCGTCGAACTCGCCCCCCGGGACGTCGATGTCCGTCGCACCCGTGGCTTGTTTCTCATGATGGAAGGGGATCAGGACGGGGCCCTGGTGGATCTCGACGTGGCGATCGAGGAGGATCCCGACGACGTCCGGACTCGCGAGATGCGCGGGCTGTCGTTGCTCATGGCCCAGCGTACCGACGACGCCCTCAAGAACTTCGACGACGCCCTCGAAATCGCCCCCGATTCCGCCGACCTCCTCTTCCAGCGAGGGCGCGTGTTCGCGTCGCAGGGGAACGTCGAACGGGCGCTGGCCGACCTCGATCGGGCCATCGCCGCGGTACCGGAAGCCGTCGAGCCCCGCGTGCTGCGGGCCAGGTTGCACCAGCAGGCCGGCGACACCGACGAGGCCCTCGAGGACATCGAATGGGTCCTCGAACGTAACCCCGATCACCCGGCAACCCTCGAACTCCGCGGCCTGCTCGCGGCGGACAAGGGAGACTACCCCGCCGCCATCGCCGATTTCCGCCGCCTCGTCCGCCAGAATCCCAACGATGCGGTCGTCGTCGGGCAGTTGGGGTTCCTCTATCTCGCCGCCAAGGAACCGCGCGAAGCGATCCGCCGCTTCAGCCGGGCCTTGGAGATCGATTCAGAGCAGTTCCTCGCCCGCCGTGGACGGGGGGATGCGGCCATCTCCGTCGGCGATCACCCGGCGGCCATCGCCGATCTCGAGAAGGCGATGGAACTGCAGCCGGACAACGACACGGTTCTCAACAATCTCGCCTGGGTGCTCGCCACGAGTCCCGACGATGCCGTCCGCGATGGCAAGCGCGCTATCGGAATCGCCCAGAAGGCCTGCGAGCTCACCGAATGGAAACAGCCGCACGTCATCAGCACGCTCGCCGCGGCGCATGCCGAGGCGGGAGATTTCGATGAGGCGCGCAAGTACAGCCGCCAAGCGGTCGAGGGGAGCGACGAGGCCTCCGAGGTCCGCGACCAGCTCAAGAATGAACTCGCCAGCTATGAGGCCGGCAAGCCGTGGCGCGAACGGCAGTCGATGGAGGAGGCGAATGCCGGGCCCGCCGCTGCGACCGACCGGGATGCGGAGCCGGCTGCGACGCCGGCCGGGCCGAAGCCCGGGGCCAGACGCCCCTTCGACGACGACTGACGGCACGGCGGGGCATTGACGGGGCGCTGAACTGCTGCCCCCGATCAGGGGGCGCGGGGTGGAGGGGCTTTCGCCGTCCGCTCGAGGGCCTCGAGGCGTTTCGTGGCCGTGCGGGCACCGTAGATGTTGCCGGCCCGCTGCCACGCCCGGATGGAGAGCCCCTGGGCGAGGATAGCCAAGTCGAAAGTCCGGTCGACCTCGGCGCGGGTCGCCACCCCTTCGGCGGCCTCGGCGAGTTCGGAGGCCCGCCCTGGATCGAGGGCCCGGAGGGGAATCTCGAGAAGCGAACGGTATTCGACCGTGAGGGCGTCGAAGTCGAACTCGGACGAGGCGATCCGCACCGCCCGCCCGATGATCAGGGGGCTGCCGGCGGAGATCGCCAGCTTTCGGGCCTCGTCGAGGATCACCCACTTCACCGCCGCATCTGATTCATCGCTGGCCTCGGCCAGGAGGGCCTCGGCCACGAGGCGCGTGGCGGAGGAGGTGCGGGCACGGGCCGCCGGGTTGCCATAGCGCTGCCGGAAAGTCGCCCGGGCATCGACAAGCGCCCGCTGCGAAGGCACACCGCCCCCGCGGCTCGACGGCGCCAGCGACTGCATCCGCGGTCGCTCGAGGCGAGGCTGCGCCGGCTCTTCATCCTCCCCGGCCCGATCCTCCCCGGCCCGATCCTCCGTGGCAGGAGGCGCGGCCCGAGCCGCCTGGTGATCGAGCCCGACAAACACCGGGAGCCCGGACGACACCAACAGCGTGCCGAGCAGCACCAACCGTCGGATCGGGAGGCGTTTCAACGATTGGGGTAGAAGTGGGAGGTGTTCTGGAACGTCGCGCTGTGACCGGTGGCGCGGATCGTGTTGTACATCTGCCCGCCGCCACGCTGAATCGACTTCACCTGCCCCTGGACGCCGCTGAGCTGCCGGCCGAGCGTCTGCTGCTGACGCCCCTGGGCCGCCTGGAGCTGCTGGGGACGAATGATGTTCTGGAGGGCCCCCAGGGCGCCGCCGGTGTTGGGATTGTCTCCCTGGAAGCCCAGGGCGGTGTAGGGGCTGAGGCCCCTGCGTCCCTGATAATCCGAAAACGGCATCCGCCCCTGCTGGGCCGCGGCAGTCGACGCGAAGATGGCGACGAGGAGCAGGGCTTTCAGGGGCAACCCGATCCGGCAGGCCATCGATGACGTCTTGCGGTGGAGCATGAAGACAACCTCCGAGCTGGCAGGTATTGGGGAGGAACAGAACCATTCTATGCCAGGGGCGACTGATTGCACGGGCCGGGAAGCCGGGCCGGTTGGAATCGGGCCGTATCAGCGGGGGGAGATGGAAGCCGGGACGGCCGACTCCGTATCGATCCCCCAGCGTTCCGCGAGTTCGGCTCCCCGGAAGGCGAGGACGGTATCCATGAGGGACCGCACGACCAGTTTTGCCACCGGCTTGTCGTGAATCCAGGTGGCGAAGGCCTCGCCGTGGGTGACGTAGGCGTCACGCAGCCAGACGGGGGCTTCGGTCAGCAACCAGGCCCGGAAGAGCAGCCAGTTGGGGTTTTCCTCGCCGTACACCTCGCGGGCGACCCAGCAGAAACCACCCACGGCACCGAAGTTGGCACCACGCTGGAAGGTGTAGACCGTCTGGGCACCGAGGAGCGTCGTTCCCAGGATCTGCTCGAACGGCGCGGTGACCTTCTCGATGATGCCGTTGAAGGCGATCCACGGATCCTGGGCGATGAAGACGCGGTCGCCGGGGAGGAGTTGGTAATTGGTCGCCGTGGCGCCTCCCCGCATGATCGAGTCGATGTCGACCGGGAGCACCTGGTCGCAGCCGATCCCCGAAGGCGCGGGACGGGCGATCCAGATCTCCTTGCTCGAGAGCTTGGAGAGGCCGTTGATCTGGGCGATGGCGTCGAGGACCGTCTCGTTCCCCGTGACTGGGAAGCGGGCGACGTTGTCCCCTTGGCCTGCACCCTCGGTGATCACGTAGTAGACCTTCGAGTTGTAGCTGAACACGTCGACGCTCACGAGCGGGGCGTCGAGGAACTTGTCGAGTTGACCCTCGATCGCCTCCTTCGCCTCGTCGAGCGTCATGCCGGTAACGTAGACGCTGCCGTAGGTGCCCAGATTGATCGTGCCGTCGGGGCCGACGAGATGCTCACCCGAAACCTGCTGCTGGCCCGCCGCCTGGGCGAGCGTGAGCGACACCTGGGGTTCGCGGAGCACCCGCTTGAGATGGCGGAAGACGGCGTCCTGGGCCTCGTCGAGCGACTTGCCGCCGACCGCGACCTTGCCGTAGGAGGGGCCGAGATCGAGGAGCCCGCCAGGCTCCACGACGTAGATGCCGTTGATCGGCTGCTCGAGGAGCGTTCCTTCGACGATCACCTGGAGCGAATCGAACGACTGGATGCGGAACGGCGGCTTCGGCACGATCCGCAACGCATCGATGAGGAGGATGTCCGGGGGCTCGATGACGTAGGGCGGCAACGACACCTTCGCCAATTCCTTGGCAGGCATCTTGGCCGGGTCGCCCTCGCAGTTCGCCTTGAGCGTGGCTTCGTGGGACGCGGTCCGTTGCGGCCGACCGTAGATGTTGCAGCCGACGCCTTGGACGAGGGTCATCGCCACGACGAGGAGACGGAGCACCACGGCGTGGGCCGGGCGGGAAGGCTGGAGCCATCCCGTGGCGACGTGGTGGTTTGGTTTGCTGACTCGGGGCATGCCTCACTCCTTACCGGCCGGTAAACTCGGCGTCCTCGGAATCATCGGCCGCCGAGGCTGGCAGACTTTGCCGATTCTGCCGGTTTTGTCGGCGATGCCATGGGGCCTCCCGGGTCGAATCGCCCGCGAAAGCGCTCCGATTGAAGCTTCTCGGCCCCGCAATCCCCCCATTCGTTGTCTCTCCCGGGCTCTCCCCCTACCTTCTGAAGATCGCGGTGGAGCAATCCCCGCCCGTTCGCCTCAGCCCCCCCGGCTTCTCATGTCGTCAGACCACCCCCCCGTCACCCCGGCTGTGCACCGCGCCCGTGGGTTGGAGCAGCGGTCACGAGCGTCTTGGTTCGGCGGCAGGATGGCGTCGATGGTGGTCATCCACGCGGTGCTGTTTCTCGTCGCCTGGTTCCTCTCGTTTTGCACGCGCTGGGACTTCCTCCCCGATGCCCGGATGATGGGGATGTTCCGCGGCACGGTCGTGTGGGTGGTCGTCGTGAAGACGATCGTGTTCCTCCTCCACGATCAGTTCCGCTGGCTGTTCGGGAGGCTGTCGTTTGCCGATCTCGGTCGGCTCGCCTTCACCACCACCCTGGCGACGCTGGCGTTGGTGGCGATCGACGTCTTCCGGGAGGGCGTCGGTGATCTCCCGGGGCTGCGGCAGCGGCTTCCCAGAAGCGTGCTGGTGATCGACTGGGCGGCGACGATGCTTCTCACTGGCGGTCTCCGCGCGCTGCCCAGGACGATCCGCGAGGTCTTCCGCCCGTGGGTCACCACCGGCGACGTGCGCTCCGCGCTCATCGTCGGCGCCACCGAGACCGGCGAGCTCCTCGCGCGGAACCTCGTCGCGAATCTTTCGCCTTCCTACATCGTCGTGGGGTTCCTCGACGACAACGCCCTCCTCCGCGGGTCGCGGATCGCCGGGATCCGTGTCCTCGGCGGCGTCGGCGACGCGCTGGCCGTGCTCCGGCAGCGCCCGGTCGACGAGATTCTCGTCACCGCCGGGGAGATCTCCAGGCCGGTGTTCCGTCGCCTGCTGAGCGACGCGGCGGAGTTCGGCGCGAGCGTGAAGGTGATTCCCTCGATGGGCGAATTGCTCGCTTCCGGGGGGGCCGTCGCGTCCCCGAGCCTGCTGAGGCCGGTCGAGATCCGCGATCTCCTCCGCCGCGAGCCGGTCGTCCTCGATGACTCGGCGATCGAGGGGATGGTCCGCGACCGGGTCGTGCTCGTCACGGGGGGAGGCGGGTCGATCGGGTCGGAGATCTGTCGGCAGATCCTCCGCTTTTCACCTCGGCGACTGGTGGTCGTCGAACGTGCCGAGAATGCCCTGTTCGACGTCGCGAACGATCTGCAGTCGCGCCGCACGGGCGTGCCGATGGAGTTCGTTCTCGCCGACATCCTCGACGAGTCGAGGATGCGGAGCGTGCTTGAAACGCACCGGCCGGAACTGGTGTTCCATGCGGCGGCCCACAAGCACGTGACCATGCTCGAGCACAACCCGGGCGAAGCGATCACCAACAACTGTTTCGGCACACGTCTCCTCGTCCGGCTCGCCGAGGAGTACGCCGTCGGTCGTTTCGTCGCCATCTCCACCGACAAGGCGGTGAATCCGTCGAGCGTCATGGGGTGCTCGAAGCTCATTGCCGAGCGGTATGTCCAGGCGTTCGCGGCCACGGCGCGGACGAAGTTCGTGGTCGTCCGCTTCGGGAACGTCCTCGGCAGCAACGGCAGCGTCGTGCCGAAGTTCCGGGAGCAGATTCTCCGCGGTGGGCCCGTCACGGTCACCCACCCCAACGTCGAACGGTTCTTCATGACGATCCCCGAGGCATCGCAGCTGGTGATCCAGGCCGCGGCGGCGGCCAAGGGACGGGAGATCTTCCTCCTCGACATGGGGCCTGCCGTGAAGATCGTCGATCTCGCCCGCGACATGATCTCTCTCTCCGGCTTCGACGAGGAAGAGATCGGGATCGAGTTCACCGGACTCCAGCCGGGGGAGAAACTCGCCGAGGAGCTATTCTCCGCGGAGGAGGCGAGGGTGCAGACATCGCATCCCAAGGTATGCTGTGTCGTCGGACGAACGGCGGTCTTGGAGGACGTCGAGCGTCTTTTCGAACAACTCCACACGCTTCCGGGCGGATCCCCCGAGGCGATCCGCGAGGGGCTCCGGCGGATCGTCCCGGAATACCGATCCGCGTCGCTGTCCGGACCCGAAGGCCCGGCCAGTGGAGGGCGGGGGGGCGGTCCGCCCGGTGCCATCACAGAAAGGTCTGCCCGTGGCGGCTGAAGGATCGGTTCGAGTACCCTTCGTGCGTCCTGCTCTTCCCGCGGCGGAAGACCTCCAGCCACACCTCGAGGCGATCTGCCGCTCAGGGAGGTTGACGAAGGGCCCGTACCTCGAGCGTCTCGAAGCGGCCGCAGCCGCGCATCTCGGCGTCCGCCATGCCGTCGGTGTGAGCAGTTGCACCACCGGGTTGATGCTCGTCTATCGGGCCCTCGCCGAACTCGCGGAGCAGGGATGCCGGGCTCCGTCCCGGCGGGAATGTCTGACGGCGGCCGTGCTCCCGGAGGGACGATCGATCGCGACCGGTGGCGAGGTCGTGATGCCGAGTTTCACCTTCCTCGCCGGCCCGGCAGCGGTCGTCTGGAACGGCCTCCGACCGGTGTTCGTCGACGTCGATCCGCTCTCGACCAACGCCCGGGCCGACGCGGTGGCGGCGGCGATCACCCCGCGCACCGTCGCGATCTCGGCCTGCCACAACTTTGGCAACCCCTGCGATGTCGCCGGCCTCGGTGAGGTCGCCCGGCGACACCGGCTTCCTCTCGTGATCGATGCAGCCCACGGGTTCGGTGCCAAGCAGGCGGGGCGGCCGGTCGGGGGTGGGGCGACGGCGCAGGTCTTCAGCCTCTCGCCGACGAAACTCCTCGTCGCGGGGGAGGGGGGGATCGTGGCCACCGATTGCGACTGCCTCGCGGCGCTGGTCCGCGTGGGGCGGGAGTATGGCAACGACGGCTCCTACGATGCGGCGTTCTCGGGCTGCAACGGGCGGATGCCCGAGATGTGCGCCGCCACGGCATGGCTCGGATTGGAACGGCTCGACGACGTGGCGGCCCACCGACGGGGCATTGCCGAGGCCTACGGGGCGCGCCTCGGAGGGATGGCGGGGGTCGAGTTCGTCGCGATCCGTCCCGGCGATACCTCGAGCCACAAAGACTTCTCGATCGCCGTCGATCCGGCAGAGTTCGGTGCCACCCGCGATGACCTTCGCCGGGCCCTGGCCCTCCGTGGGATCGAGACGCGGACGTACTACGATCCCCCCTGTCATCGTCAGGTGGCGTTCCGTCGGTTCCACGAGGGACGCGATGTCCTCCCTGCCACCGACATGCTCTCGGCGCGGAGCCTGTCGCTCCCCATCGGCCCCCAGGTCGACGCGGCGGTGATCGGCGAGGTCTGCGAAACGATCGAGGCCTGCCGTGGGCGGGCTTGAGCCCGAGCGCCGCTGGTGGTGGATCGGTCCCCGGAGGAGCGGATCCGTGCCCGACAATCTGCAGGCCTCGGTCACGCCGCTTCCCGCCGGTCCGCGATCGTTCTACGACCGGTTCGTGAAACGGGCCGCCGATGCGCTCGTCGCGGGGGCTCTGTTGCTCCTTCTCCTGCCGGTGTTGTTGCTGGTGTGGGCCGCCGTGGTGGCCGTTCTCGGATTTCCGGCTTTCTATTTCGACAGGCGGGCCGGTCGGGGCGGGGTTCCGATCGTGATCGGGAAGTTCCGCTCGATGTCGGAATCGCTCGATCGCGACGGATTGCCGCTCTCCGACGTGGAGCGACTGGGGGCCTTCGGCCGCTTCCTCCGCCGTACGAGCCTCGACGAACTCCCGCAACTGCTGAGTGTTGTCAGCGGTGACATGAGCCTGATCGGCCCCCGGCCGCTCCCGCTGCGCTACGTCGCCCGGTACAATCCCCGGCAGATCCGCCGGCTGGAGGTGCGTCCGGGGCTCACCGGTCTGGCCCAGGTCTGGGGGCGGAACGGGCTCGATTGGCCCGCCCGACTCGAACTCGACGTGCGGTACGTCGAGATGCTCTCCCGCTGGTACGCTCCACTGATCGATGTCGGCATCCTCGCCGCCACGGTCGGCGTCGTGGTCTGGCAGGGGCTCACCGGACGGGGGATTGCCGGGGCGGGATCGGTGACGATGAAGGAGTTCGAGCCATGACGGCGATCAACGGCGAGACACGGGATGTCGCCGCGACGGTGCGGGAGGCCATCCTGGCGGTCTACCGGGATACCGGGCGACCGCCGCGTGACACCCCTGCCGGAGCGCTCCTCGGCGGCGATCTCGGTCTCGATTCGCTCGACTTGGCGCAGATCATCGTTCTCCTCGAGCGTTCGCTCGGCGTCGATCCCTTCCGTGACGCCCGGTCGTCGTCTCCCCATCCTCCGCTCCGCACCGTCGAGCATCTCGTGGCGCTCTACGCGGCCGCGATCGCAGGCCGCGCGTAGTCGGCGCTCCGCGCTTTCCGCACCATCGAGCCTTCAGTCACCCCAGCAACCCCGGCCAAGATCATGCCCTCCTCGTTTCCGTCGCCCCTCGCCACGCCCGCCCCAGCACCCGACGTTGCCGACGTGTCGGCGCCGGCACGTCTGGCAGCTGCCATCGACGCGGTTGCCGCCACCGATCCCGGCCGTGTCGCGATCGTCACGGCGGCCGGGAACGGTGCCGATCTCCGCCGTGCCGTTTCCTACGGCACGCTCGCCGAAGATGTCGCCCTCCTCGAGCGTCGGCTCGCCGACGCGCGGCCGCTGGGCGTCATCGCCCGGGCGAACGGCTTGGCGCCTCTTGTCGTCCTCGTCGCGGCCTGCGGTCGGCAGCGCGTCCCGCTGGCGATGGTGGCCGAGGATTCACGGGATCTCGTCGGCGAACTGCGCGATTGGAGTGTCTGCGGCGATGATCTCGCCGTATCGCCGCCGCCGGAGGGACGGACGCGCCGCGAGTTCGATTCGACCTCCCCCCAGATCGTCGTCGCCACGTCGGGGACGAGCGGCCCTCCGAAGCTCGTCGAACACTCCTGGGATTCCCTCCTCGCCGCGGCCCGGCTCGCGGAGCAGTGGCACGGCCGTGGGTGGATCCTCGTCTACGACGCTACCCGCTGGGCGGGAACGCAAGTGTGGTTGCAGGCGATCCTCACCGGGGGGCGGGTGATCGTGCCGGCGTCGCGCGATCCCGATTGCGTCGCCCGCGCCGCCGCTGACGAGGGGGTCACGATCCTCCCCGCCACGCCGACGCTCCTGCGGCGCGTGATCGCCTCCGGTGATTCAGACGCCGTCGGCCGAATGCGGCTCGATCGGATCACCCTCGGTGGAGAGGCTGCCGATGGCCAACTCCTCGAGCAGGCCCGAGCCCTGTTCCCTGCGGCGCGGGTCACGCATGTCTATGCCACCACCGAACTCGGCGAAGTGTTTCGCGTCTCCGACGGGCTGCCCGGGTTTCCCGCCGAATGGCTCGGCCGGCCTTTGCCGGGAGGGGCCAAGCTGTCGACGCGACGTGACGGCGAACTCCTCGTGCAGTTGTCGCGCGATACGGCCGAGGTAGCGACCGGCGATCTCGTCGAACGCCGCGGCGATCGCTACGAGTTTGCCGGCCGGCGGAGCGATACGATCGTCGTCGGCGGGGCCAAGGTCTTCCCGCGGCGGGTCGAGGACGTGCTCCGCGCCGTTCCCGGTGTCGCCGACGCGCGCGCCTACGGTCTCCCCAGCGCGATCACCGGCGAGATCGTGGCAGCGCAGATCGTCGCCGCCGATCCCCTTCCCGAAGGCGTCACGCCGGAGAATCTCCGCGCCACCGCCTTGGCGGCCTGTCGCGGTGCCCTCGAGCCCCACAGTGTGCCGCGCGTGCTCGACTTCACCCGCAAGCTGTTCACGAATCCGTCCGGCAAGGTGCCCCGTCGACCGGTCGGCAAATGACGCGATTCTCCCCGACGACGATCATCTCGGGCGGCTCCCGCGGGCTGGGGTTGGCCATCGCCTCGAGGCTCCTTGAGCGCGGTGATCGGATCGCGACGTTTTCGCGATCGGGTTCGGCGGCGCTTCTCGATCTTGCCTCGAGGCATCCGGGCCGGGTGCACCATGAGCACCTCGATGCCGCGGATTCCGCCGCCGTCCGGCGTTTCGTGGCGAACACGGTCGAGGCCTTCGGCCGCGTCGATCACTGTGTCGCCAATGCGGCGGTGGCCGCCGAGGGGGTCCTGGCCACGATGGCCGACGCCGACATCGATGCCATGCTGTCGGTCAACCTCCGTGGCGCCATCGTCTTGGTGCGCGAGTGCGTTCGCCAGTTCCTGGCCCAGCCGCGGACTCTGCCCGACGCGGCGGCCGGCTCGGTCGTCGTGGTGTCGAGCGTCGTCGCTGCCCGGGGGAGCCCGGGGCTGGCTGTGTATGCGGCGACGAAGGCCGGGCTGGAGGGATTTGCCCGCTGCCTCGCCCGGGAGGTGGGGACGCGGGGGATCCGCGTCAACGCCGTGGCCCCGGGATTTCTCTCCACCGAACTGTCGGCAACGCTGTCGGACGCCGATCGGGAGAGGATCGTCCGCAGGACTCCCCTGGGGAGGCTCGGTGCCACCGGCGACATCGTCGGGGCGATCGACTTCCTCACGAGTCCCGGCGCGGCGTTCGTCACCGGCCAGACGCTCACGGTCGACGGCGGTGGTGCGGCGTGATGCTCGCTGCCGCGATCGGTTAAATTGAAAAACCCCAGGCCACTCTTTCCCGGCGACGTCCAGGCCTCATCGCCGCTTCCCGTCCGTGAGTACCGTGCCGTTGTCCGACCGCCCGTTCCAGCCGCTGCCGGACTGTCGCCGCATCCTCATCGTCGGGGCGGGTGGATTCGGCCGCGAGGTCCGCTGGTGGGTGCGGGATGCCTGGCCGACGCTCCAGGATCGGTTTGCCGGCTTTCTCGACGCCGATCCCTCGCGTGGCTCTCCGGAAAGACGCGTGCTCGGTGATCCGGACACCTACCGGCCGCAGCCCGGCGACGGCCTCCTTCTGGGGATCGGTATCCCCGTGGTCCGCCGCCGGGTGGCCGAGGGGCTCGTGGCCCGCGGAGGGCGTTTTCTCACGCTCGTCCATCCGACCGCTGTCGTGGTGCCATCGGCGGTGATGGGGGAGGGAACGATCGTCTGCCCCCATGGAGTGATCAGCGATGCCGCCGTGCTCGGCCGCGGGGTGCTCGTCAACTACCATGCCTCGGTGGCGCACGACGCGTCGGTCGGTGACTTTGGTGTGCTGGCCCCCTATGCGACCCTCGGCGGCTTCGCGAAGGTCGGCGCGGACGTGTTCCTCGGCCTCCATGCGTCGGTTGGCCCGGGCCGTTACGTCGGCGACAGGAGCAAGGTGTGCGCCAATTCCTGCGCGCTGGCCGATGCCCCCCCCGACACGCTCGTCTACGGTGTGCCGGGGCGACACGGCCCGCTCCTTTCCTGATCGTCCCGGAGCTTCGAGGTGACTCTGCGCGTCGCCGCCCATGTCGATCTCCGCTACACGACCCGGTCGCCCACCGGGGTCGACAAGCACATCGCGCGGATGGTGCGCGGGCTGGCGGCACGCCCCGGGTTCGAGGTCACGGTCGTGGCGCCGCGAGGTCAACTCGTCGGGGGTGACCTGCCGCCCGGGAGCAGCCTCCACGGCCTTCCGGTCGCGCCGATTCCCCTCTCCAATCGTTGCGGCCGATTGCTCTGGGCGCTGGCAGACCGTCCGCCCATCGACCGCTACTGTCCCGGCGTCGATTGGGTCTGGTCGCCGCAGGAACTGTGGGCCCCGGCCCGGCAGGCGCGGACCGCGATCACCGTCCACGGCAGCACCTATTTCGAGCCGAGCTTTCCCGGCTACCACTCCGCCCTGGCCCGCTTCGAGCGGGCGCGGATGGCGTGGTTTTTCAAGCGGATCTGTCGTTCCGCAGACCTCGTGCTGCCGGTGTCGCCCTATCTCGAGCGGTTTCTCATCGATTCTTTCGGCCTCCGCCCGGAGCGATCCGTCGTCGTGGGGAACGGCGTGGACGACGTTTTCTTCGCCGCCGGTGACAAGGCGACAGCCTCCCCGTCCGTGGGGGACTACGACGCCAACAGGCTGCTCGTCGTCGGTGGTCTCAACGGCTGGGACGGTGCCGAAAACATCCTGGCGTGTGCCGACGCCCTGGCGGAGAGCAATCCTGGTCTCGGAATCGACGTCATCGGTACACTGAACGACCCCCGGAGCGTCGCGGCGAGTGAGCGCCGTCCCAATCTCCGCCGCCTCGGCTACCGCCCCCCCAGTGAACTTGCCGTGATGATGACTCGCTATCTGGCGCTCCTCTACCTTCCCAACGTCGAATCGTTCGGGATCGTGGCGCTCGAAGCGATGGCTGCGGCGCTGCCGGTGCTGGCGTGTCGGCTCACGGCCGTGCCGGAGACGGCCGGGAGCGGGGCCTGGTACGTCGACGAGCGCCGGCCGGCGGAGGTGGTGGCGGCCGTCGGTGCCCTCCGCGCCGATCCATCGCTTCGCCGGGCCTGGGTGGAGCGGGGGCGACAGCGCGCGGCCGGGTTCACGTGGGAAGCGTGTGTTGAGAGGCTGGCGCGGGCCCTGGAGCGTCATGGGAGCCAGAGTGATGGCGGGCGTCCAGAGATGGCCGCGGAGGTCAGGCCGTCATGAATATCACCGAGATCATTTCCAACGTGTGGTCGGTCCTCACCCAAAGGCAGCGGACGGCGGCGTTCGTGCTGTTGGGGATGATGCTCGTGAGCATGGTGTTCGAGATGCTCGGCGTCGGCCTCATGATTCCCGCCCTGGCGGCGATGACGCTCGACGATGCGGCCCCCTCACCGATGGCCGGCAAGATTCTCGCCTGGCTGGGGAATCCGACGAAGGAACGCCTCATCGTCGGGGCCTTCGTCGTGCTGTTTCTCATCTACCTCTTGAAGACCTGCTTCCTCCTGTTTTCCGTCTACTGGCAGTCGAGGTTCATCTCGACCCTCCAGACGAGCCTGTCGAGGAGGCTGTTCACGACCTACCTCCACCAGCCATGGTCGTTTCATCTCGGCCGCAATTCGTCCGAGTTGCTCCGCACGATGGCGGAGGCGAACAATTTCTCCCAGTTGTGCTCGACGCTGCTGATGTCGATCAGCGACGGCATGATCCTGATCGGGATCGTGGCTTTGCTCGCGTTCTTCGAACCCTTGGGGACCTTCGTCGCCGCGGCATCCCTCGGGATCGCGATGCAACTCCTCGGCGGGATCACCGGCAAGCGGATGCAGCGCTGGGGAGAGATGCGATTCAGGCTCTCGGCGCTCGTGGGACGGCACATCCACCAGGGCCTCAATGGCGCGAAGGATGTCAAGATCCGCGGCCGGGAGAAGTATTTCATCGACCAATACGACCGCCACGCCCGGGTCGTTGCCGATCTGTCGGTCCGGCAGATCGTCATGGGGCAGTTGCCGCGGATGTGGCTCGAACTCGTCGCCGTGACGACGCTCTGCGTGCTGGCCGGGACGATGCTCTGGCAGGGGCGTGACAGTCGCGACATGGTGTCCAGTCTCGGGCTGTTCGCGACGGCGGCCTTCCGGCTCCTCCCCTCGGTCAACCGGCTGGCGCTCGCCATCCAAAACTTCCACTTCGGCGCGACGGGGCTGGCGGCGCTCCAGAAAGATCTGCAGCTCTCGTCCGCGCTCCCGCCGGCCTCGAAAAAGATCGCGTTTGAGCGGTCGATCGCCCTCGAGAGGGTTGTGTTCCGCTTTCCTGCCGCCCCCAGCCCGGCGCTCGACGGACTGTCGATCGAAATCCCGCACGGCACCTCGGTTGGGATCATCGGTGGCAGCGGAGCCGGCAAGAGCACGGCGGTCGACGTCCTCCTCGGCCTTCTCGAGCCGGCCGAGGGGAGGGTGACGGTCGACGGCGTCGACATCCGTGACAATCTCCGTGGTTGGCAAAACATGGTCGGATACGTCCCGCAGAGCATCTATCTCTGCGACGAATCGTTGCGGGAGAACGTCGCCTTCGGCGTGCCGCCTGAGGAGATCGACGAGCAGGCCCTCGAACGGGCGATCCGGGCAGCCCGCCTCGACGACTTCGTGGCCACGCTCCCCGAAGGCCTGTCGACCGTCGTGGGGGAGCGGGGCGTGCGGCTCTCCGGCGGCCAGCGCCAGAGGATCGGCATCGCCCGGGCCCTCTACCACGATCCCGCGGTGCTGGTGCTCGACGAAGCGACAAGCGCTCTCGACACCGGCACCGAGAGCGAGGTCATGGTCGCCGTCAACGCGCTCCAGGGGGCGAAGACGCTCGTGATCATCGCCCATCGGCTGTCAACCGTCGAGCAGTGTGACGTCGTCTACCGCCTCGAACGTGGCCGGGTCGTCCGTTCGGGCACCCTCGCCGAGGTCGTGCGGACGTGAATCGCGCCGTGCCGGCGGGGCTGCGGAGGATCGTCTTCTGGCAGCCGATCGTGAGCCCGCACCAACGAGATTTCCTCGAGGCCCTGTCGACTGCTGTTCCCTGTGAGGTGATCCTCGCTGCGGAGTCCGGCCTCCCCGCCGAGAGAGTCTCCCAGGGATGGCGGCACTCGCCCCACGAGCAGGTGCGCGTCGTCGACGTCGCGTCGGCAGACGGATTCGAGGCGCTCGTCGCCCATCGTGGAGCCGATTCGCTCCACGTGTTCTCCGGTTTCTTCTCGCACGCGATCGTGTGGCGTGCCTTCAAGCTCCTGTCAGGGTCATCGGCCCGTCTCGCGATCCTCTCCGAGGCGCCGCAGCAGGGGCCCTGGACCGGGTGGTTGAAGCGAGCGCGGGGGCGCCTGCTCGTCCGTCGATGGGGAGATCGCTTCGACTTCGTGTTGGCGATGGGAGGCGTCGGGCTGAGGTTCTTCGAGTCGATCGGGTTTCCGCGGCGGAAGATCGACGCCTTCGGCTACTATCTCGCCGTTCCCGCCGAGCCCTGGCCGGCCGTGGACGACGCCTCCGACGGTGTGTTCCGGTTCATCGCCGCCGGCCAGATGATCCGGCGGAAGGGGTTCGACCTGCTCCTCGCGGCGTTGGCCGGCGTGGACGGGAGGCCCTGGCGGTGCGATCTCTACGGCGACGGGCCGCTCCGGGAGGATCTCCGCCGGGCGGTCGAGGGATCACCGATCGCCGACCGGGTCGATTTCCATCTTCCCCTCGAGAATGATGCGATTCGCCGGGAGATCGCCGGCAGTGATTGCTGTGTTGTCCCGAGCCGGCATGACGGCTGGGGCATGGCCATCAACGAGGCCCTGATCGCCGGGACGCCGGTCGTGTGCAGCGACGGCTGCGGGGCGGCGGCGATGCTGGACGATCCGATTGGGGGGATTGTCGTGCCGGCCGGGCGTATCCGCCCTCTGGCCGAGGCGCTGCAGAAGTCGCTTTCGGCCGGTAAGATCGATCGGGAAGGTCGCCGGCGCGTGCACGGTTTGGCGGAGCGGTTCTCGCCCGCCGCCGGGGTCCGGGTGTTTCTGGATCGGCTCGCGAGTCTCGGGCCCTCCAGCCGCTGAGTGGTGGACTTCTCGAGTGCTTCCATGAACCAAGCCCTGCCATCCATGCTCCACGCCGCTTCTGCCTCGACCCTCGACGGAGGCTGGGGGGATTTTCTTCCCCGGGCTCCCGCCCGGGTCGATGGCGGCGGTTTCCGGATGCAGAAGTTCGGCGTGATTCTCGTCCCGCTGTTGGCGACGGTCCTGCGCGTGGCGTCGTCGCCGACCTCGGCGCTGGCCTATCTGGTGATCTGCGCGTGGGCCCTGACGGGGCGCCGTCAGGCGATCGTGTCGCTGTTTCTCTGTTGGCTGTTCAACATGATCAGCCATTCGTTCGGCGGAGCGCCGCTCTACGCCGCCCAGTTGCGGTTCGTCGTCTTCTTCTGTTGCGCCTTCTCGGTGTTTCTCCACGGCCCGAGCCGGTCCTCGACGACGAAGGTGAGGAGCCTGTTGGCGGTGACGATCCCTATTCTCCTCCTCATCATCCTCCATTCGGTCGCCTTCAGCTTCATCATCGACGTGTCGTTGCTCAAAGCGATCATGTTCGCCGTCGTCTTCCTCACGGCCCTTTGCGGCTGGGCATGGATGGCGCCGGCCGAGCGTCACCTCGCCATCCAGACGATTTTCGGCGGCCTGATGCTCGTCGTCCTCGTCGGCCTGCCGTTGCGTTTGATCGGACGCGGCAACATGGGGCATACGGGGTTCTTCTGCGGTCCGATCTATCATTCGCAGGTGATGGGAATCATCGCCGCGATCGTCACAGCCGGCCTCACCGCCCAGTGCCTGACGATCCGGCCGCTGCGGTGGTGGAGGGTCTTGTTCCTCGGCGTGAGTCTCATCGAGGTCTATTGGAGCGGGGCTCGCGTCGCGGCCATGGCGATGGCGGGGGGCATTGCCATCGGGTTCATGGTGCAGATGCTCAGCAGCGTCCTGTTCGTCAAGGGAGAGAACCCGAGGATCGTCGTCGCCCGACTGGGAGCGGCCTCGTTGTTGTTCGTCGCACTGTTGATCTTCGCGGGGCGTGAGGTTGGCGGGGGATTGAGGCAGTTCATCCTGAAATACAACGAGAAGGAAGACACCTCGCTGCTCGAGCAGGGCCTGTCCACCCGTCAGGGGCTGATCGACATGATGATGGCGAACATCCGCGACTACCCGCTCACGGGAATCGGGTTCGGCGTGGGATCGTTGCCGCAACTTCGAAACAACATCGTCCGCGACCCGATCCTCGGCATCCCCCTCATGGCGACGGTCGAAAAGGGGGTGTTGCCGATCGTGATCCTCGAGGAGTTCGGGATCCCCTTGGGAGTGCTCGTCTACCTCTGGATGGGTGTGCTCATGTTCTGTGCCACCCGCGGTGGCATCGTTCCCCTCACGATCTTCATGGCATCGATGCTGACCAACCTCGCCGAGTCGGCGTTCTTCGCCCCCGGAGGCGCCGGTTTGTTGACGATCATCCTGACGGGATGGGCCGTCACCGAACCGGCCGGCGGGGCTTGGAAAAAACACCTTCGCGCCCGGCAGGTGGCGATGGACCGGCGCAGTGCGGCCGGGGCCCCGCTGTCACCCGTCTTCGTCCCACCGACCCTGCCTGCCCCGCCGTCGAGGCCGCTCCTTCCCGCCCCGTCGCCGCTTGCCCCCAGCCCGTCGTAGTCGGGCCAAGGCGGTGGCGGTGCCTCCACGTCAGTCGGGTCGCCCGAGCAGGCGGGCGAACAGCCCGAGTTGATTGTCGGCCCAGCGCTCGGCCGAATAGGCCGCGGCCGCATGGCGGATCTCCCGCCCCATCGCCGCGAGGCCGGCGTGCGCGTGATGCATCCGGGTCAGGGCCCGGCAACCGGCCTCCACATCGTCGGTGGGGATGATGAAGCCGGTGTGGTAATCGCGGACGAGTTCGACGCCGGCGCCGCAGTCCTGGCTGCAGATCACCGGAAGCCCCGAGGCCGCCGCCTCGACGATCACCTGTCCCCACGGTTCGACGCGGCTGGGGAGCACGAACACTCCCGCTTCGCGGAACACCCGCCCGAGGTCGGCGGGCTGGAGAAAGCCACGGTTGTCGACGCCATCGACACCCGCGAGGAGCGATTCGAGCGGGCCGGCGCCGCAGGTCGTCAGCGGCCACGGGTCGGTGACGCCCCGTCGGTAGGCCCGGTATGCCTCGACGAGCGTGTCGAGCGCCTTGGCGGGCACGTAGCGACCGACGAACAGGAATCGCTTCGGCCAGGCGGCGTCGGCGAAGCGCGGCTCGCCGGCAGCACGGAAGCCGTCGTAGTCGATTGCATAGAGGAGGCGGGTAATCTTCCGGCCGGGCACGCCCCAGGAGCGCATCACGAGGAAGCCACGTTCCCCGGGCACATTGACGGCATCGACGCGCTTGAGGAGCCCACCGATCCGCAGCGGCGCCAGGCGCTGCCGCCAGGTGAACCGCAAGGCCGTGTCGGCGGTCATCACGAACTTGGCCCCACGGAGGCGCGGCTCGTCGAGGAGGCTCACGTAGGGGCGGTGGGCCCAGCCGGCGAAGACGACGACATCGGGCCGCGTCTGTGCGACGATCGTCCGGACGGTGGCGGTGTCGTGCCGTTCCCCCTCGGAGAGGACGCGCGGCGTGACGTCCCGGAAGAGGCTGAGGTCGAACGGCGCGATCGACGACGGGGCCCAGTGGAGGAGCGAAACGTTGACCCCCGGTCGTCGGGCGAGTTCATTGAGGCAGGCGGCGAGGTATCCTGAGGGCTCGGTCCAGCAGTACGTGATGTTCATGGCGGGAGTTTAAGGCATCCCCACCCCACCGGCCAGCCGATCGATCGAGTGGCCCGGAAGGTTTCCCCGCCGGCCGCGCGTGTCCGGCGCCTCGGCCGCCCGCGGCGCTCCCCTCCTCACCGTGAACGACGACAGGAGCTTCCCCGCATGAGCCCGTCGCATCGGACCGTGGCCGCTTCCCCGCCGCGGGTCCTCCTCGTGTCGAGCACGCTCGACGATGACGGCGGCGTGCCGGTGTGCGTCGGGCAGTTGGCCGAGGGGCTCGCCGGGATCGGGGTGCCGGTCGGCATCACCGGCCAGCATGCCGGTCCGCTTGGCGCGGTGATCGCCGGCGCCGGCCGCCGGTCTGGGGTGACGCTCGATCCGGTCTCCGCGCCGTGGCATCCCCAGGGGCAATGGCAGGCAGCGCGGCGCGTCCGGAGAGTGGTCGAGGCGACGGCCGCGGCGGCCCGGGCCGAGGGCCGATCGCTCGTGGTCCATCTCCACGGCGTGTGGGTGGCGCCGGTGCTCGCCGCGGCGGCGGCGGCGGTCGATGCCGGCGCGACGCTCGTCGTGTCACCGCACGGGATGCTGCGGCAGGAAGCACTGCGGAAGAGCCCGTGGCGGAAGCGCGCCGTCTGGGAGGGCTGGTTGCGGCGCGCGCTTGTGGCCGCCGACACGCTCCATGTGACCTCGCCGCTAGAGGGGGAGGAGTTGGCCGCGCTTCTCCCCGGCTGTCGGCCCGTGCTCGTGCCGCTGGGGATCGTGCCGCCGGCCGACGCGCCGCGCGGACGGGTGCCGGGAGCCCCACGGCGGGCGGGATACCTCGGACGGATCCTCCCGATCAAGAATCTCGACATCCTCATCCAGGCCTGGAAAATTGCCCGTCCCGATGGCTGGCAACTGGCGATCGACGGGCCCGGGCCGGCCGAGATGACCGCTGCGCTCGAAGAACTCGCCGAGCGGCTCGGCGTCGGCGCCGACGTCGCCATCGGCGGCGCCGTGCCGATGGATCGACTCGGCGAGCATTTCGCCGGCCTCGATCTGTTCGTGCTCCCCTCCCGCTCCGAAGCCTTCGCCCTCACCGTCGGTGAGGCGCTGGCCAGCGGTGTACCGGCGGTGGTCACCACCGCGGCGCCGTGGGGGGATGTCGAGCGGCAAGCCTGTGGGTGGAGCGTGGCGCCGACCGCTGCCGGGCTTGCGGCGGCGCTGACGCAGGCAACGTCGCTGCCGGAAGCCGAGCTCGCAGCGATGGGGCGGCGGGGGCGGGCCTGGGTGCGGGCCGATTACGCCTGGTCTGAAGTCGCCCGTCGTCATCTCCGTGAGCTCTACGACATTCGGGGGGAGGCGCGACCGGCATCCGCCCGGGCGTGATCGGTTCTGCGGGTGGAGTCCGTGTGGCGGGTTGCATTTTGAACGGTCACGAGCGATTCTTCAGGAGTTCCCCGCCCTCCCCACGGAGCCGCCATGAATCTCCGCCGCGCCGTGATCACCGCTGCCGGAAAAACGCCCCAGGAGCATCCCCTTCAGCGGCTCGTCGATCGGGATGGCGTGGTCCGTTCGGCGCTCGGCATCATCGTCGACGAGGCGCTCGCCGCCGGGGCCGATGAGATCGCCGTCGTCGTCAGGCCCGGGGATGAGTCGGCGTTTCTGGCAGCCATCGATCGGCGCCCTGGCCGCCTCGAGATGATCCCCCAGCACGAGCCCAACGGCTACGGGGCGGCGGTGCTCTGTGCCCGGGCCTTCGTCGGGGACGAGCCGTTCCTCCACTTCGTCGGCGATCACCTTTACGTCAGCGACGTGCCGTCGCGTTGTGCTGAGCAGCTCGTCGAGACGGCGCGTCGGGAGAAGTGTGCCGTGTCGGCGGTGCAGCCGACCCGCGAGAGCATGCTCCCGTGGTTCGGGGCGGTCGGTGGGCGCCGCGTCGCCCACGCCAGTCGGCTCTACGAGATCGACACCGTCCTGGAGAAGCCGACGCCGACGCAGGCCGAGCAGGAGCTCGTCGTGCCGGGGCTGCGGGCCGGTCATTATCTCTGCTTCTTCGGCATGCACGTGCTCACGCCGGCGATCTTCGAGCTGCTCGCCTCGACCGACGATGGCGGTCGCAAAAATCTCTCGGGGGCGCTTGCCCGCCTGGCGCGGCAAGAGCGCTACCTCGCCCATCAGGTGCAGGGCGCCCGCTACGATCTCGGCCTGCCCTACGGCCTCCTCACCGCCCAGATGGCCCTGGCCCTCTCCGGCCGCGACCGTGCCCACGTGCTGGCGCAGGTCGTCGAACTCCTCGCCCGGCAGCCGCAGGTGTCATGAGCAGGCTCGTTGGAATCATCACCGCGGCCGATCCGGCCACGCGCGACCGCGCGGTCGACGAGGCCTGCCGGGGCGTGGGCACGTCGGTGCTTCTGGCAGAGTCGGCGGCCCTCGATGCCTACCGGCGCGATTGCCCCAACCTCTACCGGCGCGTCCGGGCGCTGTTCTTCCTCGCCTCGATCCATCGCTACCATCTCCCCGCGTCGCTCGAGGAAACGGCCGCGACGGCGGGGCTGATTCCCCCCTCGGCCGTCCACCACCTCCTCGGCCGGCGCTTCGAGGAGGCGATCGATGTCCTGCTCGCACGGCAGCAGGCCGATGGCCCCTCCGCGGCTCTCTCGAGCGCGCTTGCGAGCGCCTACCGCGAACTCGGCCTGCAGACGCTCGCCAATCAGGTGCGGCAGTCGGTGCGGTCGATCCGTGGCAATCAGTGGATGTTCCGGGTCGGGCATCCTGATGACCATCCGCTCCGCATCCGCCCCGAGCTGCTCAAGCGCGGTGCGGCCGGCGCGAGGACGCCGTTTCCGCTCCTCCAGGAATCGACGCCGGTGCGGATGGATCTGTCGCACGCCGGCTGGAGCGACATCTTCTTCCTCGGCATGGATTGCCCCGAGGCGGCCCGGGTGCTCAACGTCTCGGTCGATCTCGGCGTCCACGGTCGCGACGCGGCCCCCCGGCCCCCGGTGGAGGTCTACCTCCGTGTCATCGACGAGCCGTTGCTCCGATTGACGAGCATCGATCTCGACGCCACGGCCGACATTTCCGACCTCGGCGAAGTGTTCGATTTCGGGCGCGATCACCTCGGGTTGCTCAAGGCAGCGGTGATCGCCGCGGGGATCGTGCCACCGGGGATCGAGGGATCGGGGGAGTCGCTCGCCGACGTCCTCGCCGCGGTGGTTGGCCCGGGGCATGGGTTGGAGCTGGTCAGCTCCGTCAACGGGATTCCGAAGGGCTCGCGGCTCGCCGTTTCGACGAATCTCCTCGCCGCTCTGATCAGCGTCTGCATGCGTGCCACCGGCCAGGCGCGATCGCTCACCGGGGCGCTCGACGAGCAGGAGCGGCGCCTCGTGGCGGCCCGGGCGATCCTCGGCGAGTGGCTCGGTGGCAGCGGCGGCGGGTGGCAGGATTCCGGCGGCGTGTGGCCGGCGGCGAAGCTCATCCGCGGTGTCGTCGCCGCCGAAGGGGATCCGGAGTTCGGCGTCAGTCGCGGGAGGCTCCTCCCCCGCCACGATCCGGTACCGCTGGGGGTCGATCTCCAGGAATCGCTCGTCCTCGTCCATGGCGGCATGGCGCAGAACGTCGGGCCGATCCTCGAGATGGTGACCGAGAAAGATCTTCTCCGCTGCGAAGCGGAATGGCACGCTCGGATCGAGGCGGGGGAGGTGCTCGACGAGATCATCGCCGGCCTCACCGCCGGGGATGCGCGGCGGATCGCCGCCGCCACGACCCGCAATTTCACCGGCCCCCTCCGCACCATCATTCCCTGGTCGAGCAACGCCTACACCGAGACGCTCATCGATGCGGTCCGGGCCCGCTTCGGCGACCGCTTCTGGGGCTTCTGGATGCTCGGTGGAATGTCGGGGGGAGGGATGGGCTTCATCTTCGAGCCGTCGGCCCGGCTCGAGGGGCAGGAGGCGCTCGCCGGCATCATGGCGGCGACGAAGCGTCGCTTCGAGCACGGCCTCCCGTTCGCCATGGAGCCGGTCGTCTACGACTTCACCGTCAATCCGCGCGGGACGTGGTGCCAGTTGCACGAGGGGGCCGATGCCCTCATGCCCGCCCCCTATTACTCCCGGGTCGTGCCCGGGCTCCTCCGTACGTCGCGGCCCGAGCTCTCCGAATCGCGTCGCAGCGAGCTCGACGCCTTCGGTAACGCCTGTCGCTCCCGGCCCGAGTTGGCGGGGATGGTCCACACGCTCTTCGACCGGCTTTTTCCTGCCGGCAACGCGGCCCAGACCACGACCCGCGATCTCCGCACGGCCCTCGAGGCCCTGGGCTTCGACGACGTCGAGCACGAGCAGATCCGGGCCGACCTCCGCGGCGGTCGGATCGGTCTGGCGCAGAACCGGCTCCCGCCATCGACCTCGATCGAGGATGTCGGTGACGGCGACGTGGAGTGGGTGGGGGGCGATTCGGCTGCGGCCGCGCGGGAGTTGGGGCTCGAGGCCCTGGCCCGGGGCGAGGCCGCGGTCGTCACGCTCTCGGCCGGGATCGGCAGCCGCTGGACGCAGGGGGCGGGGGTCGTCAAGGCGCTCCATCCGTTCTGCCGGCTCTCCGGCGGCTGGCGCACCTTTCTCGACGTCCACATCGCCAAGACGCGGCGGATGTCGCGGATCGCCGGCGTCGCCATCCCTCATGTCGTGACGACGAGCCACCTCACCCACCGGCAGCTGGAGTCCGCCGGCTTGCCGGTGATCCTCTCTCCCGGTAGGGCCGTGGGCCTGCGGTTGGTGCCGATGGTCCGCGATCTGCGGTTTGCCTGGGAGGAGACGTCGCGGCAGGTCCTCGACGAGCAACGCGAGAAGATGCGCGACAGCGTCCAGGCGGCGCTTGTTGCCTGGGCCGAGCGTGCGGGGGAGGGGAGCGACTACACCGACAACGCGCTGGCGCAGTGCCTCCATCCGGTCGGGCACTGGTACGAGTTTCCCAACATGCTCCGCAACGGCGTCCTCGCCGGTCTCCTCCGCGAGCGGCCCCGGCTGCGGTGGCTGATGATCCACAACATCGACACCGTCGGCACCGATCTCGATCCGGCGATCCTCGGCCGTCACATCGCCGGCGGGGCGACGCTCGGCATCGAGGTGATCCCGCGGCGGATCGAGGATCGCGGCGGCGGCCTGGCGCTGGTCAACGGCCGGCCGCGCCTCGTCGAGGGGCTGGCGATGCCGCGCGAGGAGGATGAGTTTCGGTTGCGGTTCTACAACTCCGCCACGATCTGGCTCGACCTCGACGCCCTCCTCAAGGTGTTCGGGATCAAGCGCGGCGACGTCGTCGCGGCGGCCGATGGCGACCGGGGCGCCACGGCGCGGGTCGCGGCCGCCATCCGCGGCGTGGCGGCCCGCATGCCGACGTATGTCACGCTCAAAGACGTCAAGAAGCGGTGGGGGCACGGGCAGGAGGACGTGTTCCCCGTGGCCCAGTTCGAGAAGCTGTGGGGCGACATGACCGCCCTCCCGGAGGTCACGAGCCGCTTCTTCGTCGTCCCCCGTTTCCGGGGGCAGCAGCTCAAGGACGTCGCCCAGCTCGACGGCTGGCTGCGGGACGGCTCGGCCGCGGCCGTCGAGGCCCTCGGCGACTGGGAATGACTGCCAGGGGGGCTCTTTTGCCCGCTTTCCCCCCGTCGTGCAGCCACTTGAGGGGGCCCGCTCTCGCCGTGGCGGCGCATCTGCTACGCTCCCACTCATGAGTCGATCCGAGCCCACGCCCCACCCGCTCTCGATCTGGGTCGTGAACCCGTTCGATGACATCCCCGGAGAGGGGCTGCCGCCGCTCCGTTTCTGGACGCTCTGCCGGGTGCTCGCCGGCCGCGGGCACGACGTCACCTGGTGGACGGCCGATTGGAGCCATCGGCGCAAGGCGCCGCGCCGAGCCGTCCCTCGGATCGTCGCCGACGAAGAGGGCTTCGGGATCCGGTTGGTGCCGGTGAAGCCCTACCGCAGCAACGTCTCGCTCGCGCGCCTCCGTAGCCACCGCGACTTCGGCCGGAATCTCGAACGGGAGGCCACCGAGGCGGTCGCCTCCGGAAGGCTCGAGCGCCCCGATATCGTCCTGGCGAGCCTGCCGCCGCTGGAGGGGCCGGAGGCTGCGGCCCGGCTCGCCCGCCGCCTCGATGCCGTGCTCGTCGTCGATCTCATGGATCTGTGGCCGGAGACGTTCGAGCGCCTTCTTCCCGGCCCCGAGTGGATCCGGCACTTCCTCAAGCCTCTCCTCCTCGGTGGCATGCAGCGTCGCCGCCGCGTGCTTCTGGAATCAGCCGATGGCATCTCGTCGTCCACCCAGGCCTACGCCGATTCGGCGCTCCGCGATCTCCCCGCGGTGACCGCCGAACGCCCCCCCTATGTCTGCCACCTCGGCGCCTATCTCGCCGAGTATCCCGAGCCGCCGCGTCCGTATCCGCTCGACGTGCCGTCCACCGGCGGTGACCCGCGGCCGCTGTCCTGCGTCTATGCCGGGAGCCTCGAGCAGGGGCAGGATCTCGATACCGTTCTGGCAGCCGCTCGGCGGCTCTCGGCCGCAGGGACGGCCGTCGACATCCACGTCGCCGGAACAGGGAAGCTCGAGGCGAAGCTCAAGGCCGATGCGGCGACGATCCCCGGGCCTGCCCGCGTCGTCGTCCATGGGTTGCTGCCGCGCGGGGCGTATGCCGCGCTGTTGGCGGAGTGCGACGTCGGGCTCGTGGCGGTGAAGCCGGAGTCGCTCGTGGCGGTGCCCTACAAGGCGTGCGACTACGCGGCGGCAGGGCTGGCGCTTGTCAACGCGCTCCCCGGTGAGCTTGCCGAGCTCATCGATCGCCATCGTGCCGGCCTCCCCTATAGGGCCGGCGATCCGGCGTCGTTGGCCGGGGCCCT
>CAJBCV010000320.1 GCA_903951635.1 uncultured Planctomycetaceae bacterium | reverse complement strand
GGGGCTTCCGTCTCTGGGGCTTCCGTCTCTGGGGATCCCGGTGCCGGGGGTACCGGTGCTTGGCCCGTATCCGGCAGACCCTTTCGCTCCCCGCCAGGCCGGGCTGTACGGAAGGGATCGTTCGGTCGATGCAGAATCCCCACCGGGGCGCCGGCGTCGGAAGCCGGAGCGGCATCGGACGCGGCCCTCGCCCCCCGTCGAGATCGATGTTGTTCCCCCGAGGCCGCCGGTGTCTTCGCAAGAGAACGCCGACACCCGTGGAATCGTCGCGAGGCAAGAAGTGCCCGGGATCCTCCAGCAACAGTTCGATCGCTACGTCCTTCCCGACGAGAGGATGGAGTGCATCCGGGGCACGATCCATCTCACGGTGGTCGCCGGCACGCGCCTCGTCACGGGGCACGTCGGCTTCTGCCCGCCGTTTCATCACCTTCCCCAAGTCGATGTGGGAACTGTCTGCGAGGATGTCGAGGCGACGATCGTGGCGGCCGAGATCCTTCCCTGGGGCGCCCGGATCGAATGCCGGCTCGATGAACCGGCCGACGAGACGATTCTGATCCCGATCGATGTCATCGCCCGGGCCCCCCTTCCGTCGATCGACGTTCCTCCCCCCTCCCCTCTCCGGTAGCACGCCACCATGGCCCGCTGGCCCAAGCATCTCTGGACGACACTCTTCACCTACGGCGTCATTTTTGTCGGGTTCCCGCTCCTCGCCTTTCTGCTCTGGGCGTGGGTCCGGGGCCGTTCCTGAATTGGAGGTCGCCATGCACTCCCCTTCCCTCCCGACGGCGCTTCTGTCATCGATCAACCGGGCCGGTCAGGATCATGTCCTCCGGTTCTGGAACACCCTCGACGCCAGCGCGCGGGACCGCCTCGCCGGTCAACTCGCGGCGATCGACTGGGACATGTTCCGCGAACTCCAGCGTCTCGCCCGCGCCTCCGGGCCAGGCGTCGTGGCCGGCGCCGCGGCAACGCTGGCTGCCGATCTCGCCCGGGCCACCACCCCCCCCTGCCAACGCCTCGGCGGCGACGACGCCGAAAGGGCCGCAGCGGTTGGAGCCAAGGGACTCGCCGCGGGGCACTTCGGGGCCGTGCTCGTCGCCGGCGGGCAGGGCTCTCGCCTGGGATGCAACGGGCCGAAGGGGGTCGTGCCGGTCGGGCCGCTGTCCGGGGCGACGCTCTTCGACCTCCTCCTCGGCAGGCTCCGCGGCATCGCCAAGCGATACGGTCGTCCTGTGCCGCTGGCGATCATGACCAGCTCGGCCACCGATGCCGACACCCGGGCATGGCTCGCCGACCACGATCACGGCGGCCTCGACCCCGACCACGTCCTCGTCTTCCGCCAGCGCGACCTGCCGGCGGTGGACGACGCCGGCGGCAATCTCCTCCTCGATGCCCCCGACCGCCTCGCCATGGCACCCGATGGCCACGGCGGCATGCTGCCGGCCCTCGTTGGGGCCGGTGGGCTCGAATGGTTTGCCGACCGCGGCTGCCGGCACGTGACGACGTTCCAGGTTGACAATCCGCTCACGATGCCGCTCCACCCGGAGTTTCTCGGCCACCACCTCCTCCACGACGCGGAGTTCTCCACCCAGGTGGTGCTCAAACGCGAGCCCGGCGAGCGCGTCGGCGTCGTCGCCAGCGACGGCGAGCGCACGTTCGTCGTCGAATACAGCGATCTCCCGGCAGGCTTGGCCGCCGAGCGCGGCCCCGGCGATCGGCTCCGATTCCACGCCGGCAGCATCGCCGTCCACGCCTTCGCCCTCGACTTCCTCCGTCGGGCATCCGCCGCCCCCGATCCACTTCCCCTCCATGTCGCCCACAAGGCCGTGCCGTTCCTCGATGCATCCGGCGCACGCGTGTCACCGCGGACCCCCAACGCGGTCAAGTTCGAGCGATTCATCTTCGATCTCATGCCGTTGGCGCACCGCGTGTGTCTGGTGGAGATCGATCCCGCCGAGGGCTTCGCCCCCCTCAAGAATCCGCCGGGGGCCGCCGCCGACACCCTGGCGCACGTTCAGGCCGCACTCGACGCACACGCCCGCCGCATCCTCCACCGCGCCGGCGTGGTCGTGGCGGAAGGGGTCGGGGTGGAATTGGCCCCCTGGATCCTCGACGAAGCCGATCTTGCCGCGGTGATCCCCCCGGGCTCGAGCATCGAGCGGCCGACGGTCCTTGGGTGGAGCGGTTGACCGGTCGCCACCAAAACCCCTGTTGCCCGCCGCCCACGTTTCCGGCGACATTCCAGGGAGGAACCCCAGCCCCATCGCCCGACAGGACCCCTCGATGCTCCACGCGATCGTCATGGCCGGAGGATCCGGCACCCGATTCTGGCCCGCCAGCCGGGCCGCGCTTCCGAAGCAACTCCTTCCCCTGGCCGGAGCGACGACGCTCCTCGAGGACACCGTCGCCCGGCTCGAGGCGCTCGTGCCGCCGGAGCGGCTTTTGATCGTCACCTCGGCCCGCCTCCTCCCCGCCGTCCGCCACCAGCTCCCGACCGTTCCCGAGGCGGGGCTCGTGGGGGAGCCTTGCAAGCGAGACACCGCGCCGTGCATCGGCCTGGCCGCGCTGCTCGTGGCCCGCCACGACCCCGACGCGATCATGGCGGTGATGCCCTCCGACCACTGCATCACCCCTGCGGCGTCGTTCCGCGCCGCGATCCGCCAGGCCGAGGCCCTCGTCCTCGAGGCTCCTGGGAGGCTCGTCACCTTCGGGATCCGCCCGACCTATCCCGCGGAGGGCTTCGGCTACATCCAAGAAGGCGACCCGATCCCGTGTCCCGCCGCGCGGGCCGGCGGGGAGCAGGCCACCGCCCCGGTCCATCGCGTGGCGAGATTCAAGGAGAAGCCGCCGGCGAGCGTCGCCCGCGAGTACGTCGCGGCCGGCAACTATCTCTGGAATGCCGGCATCTTCGTCTGGAAGGCGGCGACGATCATCGAGGCACTCCGCCGGCAGCAGCCGGAGTGCCTCGCCCACCTCGAGCGGATCGCCGCGGCGTGGGACGGCCCCGACGGCGAGCGCGTGTTCGCCGAGGAGTTCGCCGCCATCAAGGGGATCTCGATCGACTATGCCGTCCTCGAGCACGCCGAGGACGTGGCCGTAATCGAGGCCCCGTTCACGTGGGATGACCTCGGAGGATGGTCGGCCGTCGCCCGCCAGCGCGGCGGCGACACCGACGGCAACACGGTGATCGGCCGACACCTTGGGATCGAGACGGTACGGACGATTGTCAGCTCCGGCGACGATCATCTGGTCGTCACAATGGGGCTGGAGGATATGCTGGTAGTGCACACGCGCGACGCCACGCTCGTCGCCGCCCGGTCGCACGAAGAGGCGGTCCGCCGGGTCGTGGCGGAACTGGAGAAACGGGGCTGGAGCGAGTTCCTGTGACGGTTCTGTTTCCTCTCACTCGACGACGGACGTCGCTGACCAACGGAGGGCTGGCGATGCGAACTGGCACACCCCCGGACTCGTCCGCCTGGCGGATCGCAGTGTGGTCCCTGCTTTGCGCGGCAGTGATGATGCTGGCGGGCGGGCGTCTGCCTGCCGACGAGACTGCCACGGTGCCCGCGGCCGGCGATCGCGGGCAAGGAGCCGATCCATTGATCGAGCGGATGCGCCGCGCCGCCGAGGCGATGGAGTGGTCGGACGAACTGGTCCGGCACGAATGGAGGATCCAGCGGCGGCCGGGAAGTGACTCGGCCCGCGTTCTCGATCCTACCGATCGGGTCGTGCACTCCGGTTCGGCGGCGGCCTGCCGGGAGCATTTCGATTCGCTCGAAGACTCGGGCCAGATCCCCCCCGTCGACGGCCCGACGGTGATCCTCCTCCACGGACTCGGCGAGGGGCGTGGGTCGATGCGCCCGCTGGCCAACTATCTCCGGGAGCATCACGAAGCCACGGTGCTGACGTTCGGCTACGCCAGTCCACGGGCGGGGGTCGACGACCACGCCAGGGCGCTCGGCAGCGTGATCGCGGGTCTCAACGGGGCCAATCGGATCAGCCTCGTCGGCCACAGCCTCGGCAACATCGTCGTCCGGCGGTGGATGGCCGACGCACCGGCCGCCGATCTCGACCGGATCGAGCGGATGGTGATGCTCGGGGCACCCAATCAGGGATCTGATCTGGCCCGGAGGGTGTCGCAGGTGTGGCTCCTGTCGAGGCTCTCGACCGGGGCGGCCCGGGAGATGGTTCTCGATTGGCCGCGGATCGCCCGGAATCTCGTCGTTCCTCCCTGCCCCTTCGGGATCATCGCCGGCGGCACCGGCGACGCCGAGGGCTACAGCCCGATGCTCGAAGGGGATGACGACGCCGTCGTGAGGGTCGAGGAGACGCGGCTCGACGGGGCGGATGATTTCGTGCTCCTTCCCGTTCGACATGCCTTCATGATGCGTGACCCGGCAGTCCAGGAAGCGACCGCGTCGTTTCTCAAGGGGGGGCGTTTCGGAGCGACGGCCACCGATCCCTCGGCAGCGGCCGGGGAACGATGAGCGGCCCTCGACGCTCCACCCCGGTGCCGATCCCCGCTGGCCGCGTCGCCGCGGTCGACTACGGACGCAAACGGATGGGGATCGCGATCTGCGACGCGGAGCGGATCATCGCCAGCCCTTGGCCGATGCGCCAGCCAACCGGCGACGACAAAGCCGAAGCCGCCTTCTTTCGGCGACTGGTCACCGAGGAAGCGATCGTCGGCTTCGTCGTCGGCCTACCGGTCCACGCCGACGGCAGCGACAGTAAGATGTCGGTCGAGGTCGAACGGTTCGCCATCTGGCTCGGTGAGACGACCTCCCGACCGGTGACCTTTCAGGACGAGCGCTACACTTCGGTCGAGGCGGCCGGGATGCTCGCCGGGCTCGGTCTCTCCCGCGGCAAGAAGAAGGCCCGGGCCGATTCGATCGCGGCCCACATCATCCTCACCGCCTGGATGGAGGCGCACGCGTCCCCACGGCCGGGAGATGGCACGGCGTCAGCCGAGCCCCCGCAACGCCCCGGAGCCCTCGACGGATGACCTCGCTCCCTGTCCCGACGCCGCGCCGTCTCATCGTTGGCTGCGGCTATCTCGGCGAACGGCTCGCGGCGCGGTGGGTGGCCAGCGGATCGCGAGTCTGGGGACTGGTGCGGACGCCCGGCCGCGTGGAGAGGCTCTCGAGCACCGGGGTCGAGGCGATCATCGCCGACGTCGCTTCCGGCGCTTCCCTGCCGCCGCTGCCGGAGGTCGACACTGTCGTGTGGTCGGTCGGCTTCGATCGCTCGGCCGGCCATGGCTACCGCGACGTCCATGTCGGGGGACTCAGCCGCCTCCTCGAGGCACTGCCCGGCCGGCCGCGCGTGATCTTCGTCAGTTCCACCGGCGTTTGGGGGCGCCTCGATGGCCTCGCTGTCGACGAGGCGACGCCTCCGCATCCCGACCGCGAGGCGGGGCGCGTACTCCTCGAGGCCGAGGCCCTCCTCCGCGGCCACCGGCTCGGCCCCGGCACCGCGCTGCGGTTGGCGGGAATCTACGGGCCGGGACGCCTGCCGCGCCTCGACGATCTCCGCAGCGGCGCGGCGCTGGCGGCCGATCCCGACAGTTGGCTGAACCTCATCCACGTCGATGATGCCGCGGCGGTCGTGATGGCCGTCGCCGATCATGCCGGGCCGGGCCCGCTCTACGTCGTCTCCGATGGCCATCCGGTGCGCCGTCGTGAGTTCTATGCCCGTCTCGCGAGCCTCACCGGAAGCCCTCCACCCCGGTGGACTCCCCCTTCCCCCGACGCCCGCGGAGGGGACAAGCAGGTCGATCCTCGCCGCTTGTATGCCGAGATCGGCCCGGCGCTCGCGCACCCCAATGCCCTCGCCGCCCTCGCCGAAATCCCCGGTATGCTTTCGAGCGGATCGGACAGCCTCTCCCAACGCCCTCCGCCGGCGAGCCCCCGATGAACCTCTCGCGACGCTCCTTCATCCGTGCCAAGGGGGCAATGCTCGCCCTCCCTTTTCTCCCTTCGCTGGCGTCCGCCGACGGGCTTCCCCCCGAATCAGCCCAGCCGCGGAAGAAGCTCGCGATCGTCTATCTTCCCAACGGCATCGTCCGCCGCTGCTTTTTCCCCGGGGAGGGGCACGTCGACGCTCCGGACTTCATCGGCGGCTTCGACGCCGACAAGATCAAGAACGAGCGGCGGATCAAGAACACCCCCGGTGTCCATCCCCTCGAACTGACGCCGACGCTCGAGCCCCTTGCAGACCATGTCGCCGATCTCACCCTCATCACCGGGCTCGACCGCAGCTACAAGGACGGCCAGGACGTCCACGCCCAAGGGGCGTCGTGCTATCTGACGAGCCTGTCTCCGGCGATGGCCGCCGATCGGGGTATCGCCCATCCCAACGGCCGCACGCTCGATCAGGTGATCGGCGACGCGGTCGGTCACGCCACGATCTTCAACACCCTCGAGATCAGCTGCAACGGCTTCACCGCACCGAAGGAGCCGATCGAGTTCGACAACATCTCTTGGTACGGACCGGGGAGGATCGCCCCTTCGATCCGCGAGCCACAAAAGCTCTACGACCGGCTCTTCCTCCGCCAGGGATACCGCGATCATGTCGCCGACGTCACCGATCTGGTCCTCGCCGACGCCGGCTCCCTCGCCCGCCGCCTCGGCCGCGACGACCGGCGCACCCTCGACGACTTTCTCGAGATGATCCGCGGCATCGAACGCCGCATCGGAAAGATGGACAGGCTCCTCACCGAGGCCGATGTCCGCGTCCCCACGCAGGAAATCCTGCCGCGCGGCGAATACATCCGCCTCCAGATGGACCTCATGCTGACCGCCTTCCGAATGGGGATCACCGATGTCTGCACCTTCATGATCGGCCCCGAGCGCTGGGACGCGACGCTCATGTACGAGGGGGTCTTCGACCAGCCGGTCCAGCACCACGAGATGACGCACAACCAGAAGGGAGAGGGCTTCAAGCAGCTCCAGAAGATCGACCGCTTCCATCTGGAGCAGTACGCCTACCTCATCCGGCGAATGAAGGAGATCCGGGAGTCCGACGGGCGATCGCTCCTCGATCATTCGCTGGTCGCTTTCGGCGCGGGCCTCGGCGACGGCGCCACCCACCAGTTCTTCGATCTGCCAATGATCCTCGCCGGCACCGCCCAGGGAGAGGTCCGGCAGGGGCGATTCCTGCGGATGCCGAGCGGCACCCTCAACTCGAATCTCTGGCTCACGCTCGCCCGGGTGATGGGGCTCGAGATCGATTCGTTTTCCGACAGTACCGGTGTGATCTCCGAACTGTTGGCTTGAGCCGTGCGCCGCCGGCCGAAGCGGCGGGCAAGGGAGGCGGGCGATGGGCATCTTCAATCGAAACCGACCATCCCCCCGCGGCCAGCGTGCCTTCGCGACGACGATCGCCATCGCCCTCGGCATCCTCCTTGCCGGAGAGCGCCCCGGCCCGGGGGCGGAGACGGAGGCGATTGTGCCGCCGCTCCTCGCCGAGACGTGCCTCGGCTGCCATGGGGACGACGAGGCGAGCGGAGGGATCAACTTCGCATCGCTGGCTCCCGCTGCCCCGAGCGCGGAACTGGCGCGGCTCCTCGGCCGGGCGATCGACGCCATCGATTCCGGCGCCATGCCCCCCGATGGCGAGCCGTCGCTCGACGCCGCCACGCGCGCGGACCTGATCAGGCTCCTCGAGACTCGCCTCGGCGAGGTTGCCGACGGGCTCCCCACGCCGCCGCTGCCGCTCCAACGCCTCAACCGCTTCCACTACAACAACACCGTCCGTGATCTTTTCAGGCTCTCCCGGGATCTGTTCCCACTCCCGGAGAAGCTCATGACCCGGTACGACCCCTACCTCATCGCGCCGCCGGCCCCGTCCGCGCCGCCACGGCTCCCTGACGTCGTCCGCGTCGCCTCCCACGCCCTCGAGCCATCGCCAGGGCTCGAAGGGGTGAAGCCGTATCCGAAGGATCTCCGCGCCGAGCACGGCTTCGACAACCAGGCCGACCAGCTGACGCTCTCCCCGCTCCTCCTCGACGCCTTCCTTCGCCTGGCCCATTCGATCGTCGAGAGCCCCGACTTCCATCCCGACACCGTCGGCATCTGGGGGGAGTTTTTCGCCGCGCCGGCGGTGGGGAGCGACCGCGACGCGGAGGTGCGGGAACGCTTGCAGCGCTTCCTGCGGATCGCCTTCCGCGGGCCGGTCGAAGCCGAGACGATCGACCGCTACGCGGCCTTCGCGCGCTTGAAGCTCGACCGGGGCCTCTCTTTTCCAGAGGCGATGAAGAAGGCCGCTGCGGCCGCGCTCTCTTCGCCCCGCTTTCTGTACCGCGTCGCCGCCACCGGTCATGACGATCTCCCCTTCGCCCTCGCCTCGCGGCTGTCGGCCTTCCTGTGGGGGAGTTGCCCGGACGAGGAATTGCTCGAACTGGCCGAACGGGGAGCGATTCTCCATCCCGACGTCCTCGACCGGACGGTGACGCGGATGCTCGCCGACCCACGGATCGAGCGTTTCCTCGACACCTTCCCCGCCCAGTGGATGCAGCTCGAAAACGCCCTGGCAGCGACCCCCGATCCTGGCCTGGCCCGCGACTTCCACCTCGTACCCGGCGCGCCGGCAAGCGTGCAGATGATCCTCGAGCCGCTCCTCCTCTTCGATGCGGTGTTCGTCGAGGATCGCGCCCTTGCGGAACTGATCGCACCCTCGTCGCACTATCAAAGCGACTTTCTCCGCACGTGGTACCGAGGGCTTTCCGATCCATCGACCGCCGAGGCCGATCGCGCGGCCCACGACGACCTGCTCCGCCGACAACTCCGCTCGCGCGAGTTTCACCGCGTTCCCTGCGACGATCCACGCTTCGGAGGGATCGTCACCAACGCCGCCGTGGCGAGCATGACCTCCGGCCCGAAGCGGACCCATCCGGTCGCCCGCGGCGTGTGGATCGTGGATGTCATCTTCAACGATCCGCCGGCGCCGCCCCCCGCCGATGTCCCACCGCTCGCCGAGGACGCGGCCGATCCGAGCCTGACGATCCGGGAACACTTCGCGGCCCATCGCGAGCATCCCTCGTGCGCGGGCTGCCACACGAAGCTCGACCCCCTCGGCTTCGCCCTGGAGAACTACGACATCACCGGACGGTGGCGCGACCGATACACGGGCGGCCGCGACGTCGATGCCAGCGGCACGCTCTTCCGCAGGCACCCCTTCGACGGCGCCGTCGGCTTCAAGGGGGCGATCCTGGCGGAGCGGGAGCGGTTCGCCCGGGCCTTCGCCGCGCACCTCCTCCGCTTTGGACTCGGTCGCGAACTCGTTCCCGCTGACAGGCCCGTGATCGACGAGATCGTCCGCCGGACGGCTCCCCAGGGCCATGCCATCAAGGCGCTCGTCCGTGCCGTGGTTCAATCGGAGAGTTTCCGGGATTTCGGGCAGTCCAACGACATCGACGCTCGTTGACGCGGCCGCCCGGTCGATCTACCTTCAAAAGGGAATGCCTTGAGCCGTGGCACCCCATGGCTGACGGAATGACCGGAACCAAGAGGCGCGGTGTCTCGCCACGGACGGAGGGACAGCACCTGCTCCGCTTCCGTGGCCGCCGTCCTCGGTTGCTCCGCGCTCGACACGGGGATCTGCCATGAGCCTCCGCCCGTTTACGCTGATCCTCGTCGCGACCGTCGTCGTGGCCACGCTCTCGCCGCGTGGCCGCGCGGAGGAGCCGCAGTCCCCCGCCGTCGACTTCGACCGGCAGATCGCCCCGCTCCTCATCACGCGCTGCCTCGCCTGCCACTCCGGCGCCGCCCCCGACGGGGGGCTGTCGCTCGTCGATGCCGCCGCCGCCGCCAAGGGAGGGGAGAGCGGCCCGGCCCTCGAGTCGGGAACGAGGGACAGCCTCCTCTGGCAGCGGGTGGAAGGGGACGAGATGCCCCCAGAGCATCCGCTCCCGCCGGCAGAGAAAGCCCTTCTTCGCGCGTGGATCGACGCCGGGAGCCGGTGGGGAAGCCAACCGCTCGACCCGCTCGCCTTCAGCACCGAGAAGCGGGCCGGCCGCGATTGGTGGTCGCTTCTCCCGCTCGATGAACCGCCGCTCCCGGAAGCTGCGCGGGATCCATGGGCACGCGGCCCGATCGATGCGTGGGTCCTCGACCGGCTCGTGGCTTCCGGCCTCGGGCCTTCCCCGCCCGCCGATCCCCGGATCCTCGTTCGTCGGCTGTTCATCGATTTGATCGGCCTCCCGCCGAGCCCGGAGCAGGTCGAGGTCTTCATGGCCGATCCCTCGGAGGCCGCGTGGGCCCGCCTCGTCGATGACCTCCTCGCCTCTCCCCACTACGGCGAACGCTGGGGGCGGCATTGGCTCGACATCGTCCGCTACACCGAGAGCGAGGGATTCGAATACGACCACCCGCGCGACCGCGCCTGGCACTACCGCGATTACGTCATCAAGAGCTTCAACGACGACAAGCCCTACGACCGCTTCGTGCAGGAGCAGATCGCCGGCGACGTCCTCGAGCCGGTGACCAGCGACGGCATCATCGCCACGAGCATGCTCGTCTGCGGCGCCTGGGACAGGGCCGGCAATGCCCAGGCCAATGCCACGCAGCGTGCCATCACGCGCGAGGAGGAGATGGAGGACATGATCAGCGTCGTCGGGCAGACCTTCCTCGGCCTGACGCTCAACTGCGCCCGCTGCCATTCTCACAAGTTCGACCCGGTGCCCCAGGAAGACTACTTCCGCATCAAGGCGGTCTTCGACGGCGTCAAGCACGGCGAGCGGCCGATCACCGCGCCGGCCGAGATCGCGGCCCGCGAGCAACAGGCAGCCGCCCGCGCCGAGGCGATCGCCGCCGAGCGGGCAACGATCGCGGCCCTCGAACAGGAAGGGGCACGGCGCGCGGCGGAACGCTCGCCGCATCGCAACGCAGCGCCCCCCGGCCCCGCGCCGCTTGTCCGTTGGACGTTTCAGGACGGCGCCCAGCCTCCCGGCGGCAAGCTTCACGGGGGAGCCGAGATCGCCGCGGGAAGGCTCCGGCTCCGCCGGGAAACGCGGTCGTACTTCGAAAGTGATCCGCTCCCCGAGACGATCCGGGAGAAGACGCTCGAGGCCTGGGTCGTGCTCGCCAACCTCGACCAAGGAGGCGGGGCGGCGATCTCGATCGAAAGCACCCCTGACCGGGATTTCGACGCGCTGGTGTTCGGCGAGCGGCAGCCACGCAAATGGATCGCCGGCAGCGGCGGCTTCGCTCGAACGCGCGACCTCGAGGCCCCGCAGGAAACGGCACCGGCCGGGCAGCCGGTCCACGTCGCGGCGGTCTACCGGGCCGACAACAGCATCACGCTCTACCGCAACGGCGAGCGCTACGCTTCCTCCTATGCCCCCGCAGCGGCGCTTCGCACGTTTGAGAAGGGGGCGGCGACGGTCCTCCTCGGCCTCCGGCACCATGGCGCCGGCAACGGCTTTCTCGATGGCGAGATTCTCCAGGCTGGCCTCCACGCCAGGGCCCTCGAAGACGCCGAGGTGGCTGCCGCGTTCCGGGCAGGAGGCTTCGCCTTTTCGCAGGAGGAAATCCTCGCTTCCCTCGACGACGCCGAGCGAGCCACCCACGCCGGGGCGATGGCGCGGATCGACGAACTGAAGCGGGAGGCCGAGGCCCCCTCCGCCTCCACCGAGATATCGTATGTCGGCGTCCGCGTCGAGCCTCCGCCGACGGCGCTGCTCCACCGTGGGAGCGTCACATCTCCCGGTCCGATCATGACGCCAGCCGGGCTCTCGGCCATCACCGCGGTCGATGCCGATCTGGGACTCACGCCCGAGGCCCCCGAGGCGGAGCGGCGGAAGCGGTTCGCCGCCTGGATCGCCGCTCCGGCCAACCCCCTCCCCGCCCGCGTCATCGCCAACCGCGTCTGGCAGTATCACTTCGGCCGGGGGCTCGTGGCGACGCCGAGCGACTTCGGGCTCAACGGCGGCCGACCGAGCCACCCGGAGCTCCTCGACTGGCTGGCTGGCGAGCTCGTGCGTTCGGGGTGGCGTCTCAAGGCCCTCCACCGCGCCATCCTCCTCTCCTCGACCTACAGGCAAGCCTCGACCCACGACGAGAAGGCCGCGGCGATCGATGCCGACACGATCCTCCTGTGGCGCTATCCGCCGCGCCGGCTCGAAGCCGAAGCGGTGCGCGACGCCATGCTCGCCGCGAGTGGGGAGCTCAATCCGGCAATGGGTGGCCCGAGCTTCCGCCCCTTCACGACCACGAGCTTCAACGCCACCTTCTACCATCCGATCGACCGTGACGACCCCGAGTTCAACCGCCGCACCGTCTACCGGATGAATGTCAATTCGGGGAAGGAGCCCCTCCTCGACGCCTTCGATTGCCCGAGCCCGGCGGTGAAGACGCCGACGCGCGGCGAGACCATCACGCCACTCCAGGCGCTGTCGCTGATGAATAACAGCTTCGTCCAGCGGCAGGCCGACCGGCTCGCCGAGCGTGCGCTCGAGGCCGCAGGGGGCGACTTGCCCGTCGCGATCGATCGAGCCTACGAGCGTGCCCTGGGGCGACGGGCGACCGACGCCGAACGGCGACGGGCGATCGCCGCGGCACAGGCCCGTGGCCTGGGAAGCGTCTGCTGGGCCCTCCTCAATTCGAGCGAGTTTCTCTATGTCCAGTGAAGCGTCCAGTGAAGCGTCCAGTGAAGCGTCCAGTGAAAGTATCCTGGCATCGGGAGAGCGTGTGGCGCCAGCGCCGCTCGTTCCCCGCCGCCACTTCCTCTCCAGCTCCAGCGGCAGCCTGGCGAGTGTCGCGCTCTCCTGGCTGATGGCCCGGGAGGGGTCGGGCCAACTGCCGGCCGGTGCGAGCTCCGGCCTCCACTTCCCGGCCAAGGCGAAGCGTGTCGTGCAGATTTTCTGCAGCGGCGGCGTCAGCCATCTCGAGACGTTCGACCCCAAGGCCGAGCTCGAGCGGTTGGACGGCAAGTCGCTCGAGGGGAAGGGGGAGAATCTCGGCTTCTTCGGCCAGCCGGGGATGCTCATGAAGAGCGTCTACCCCTTCGCCCGGCACGGCGAAAGTGGCTCGTGGGTGAGCAGTCTCCTCCCCCACTTGGCCAGCTGCGCCGATGATCTCTGCTTCATTCACTCGATGGTCGCCAAGAGCAACAACCACACGCCCGCGACGTTCCAGATGAACAGCGGCTTCACGCTCAACGGCTTCCCCTGCATGGGGGCTTGGCTGAGCTACGGTCTGGGAACGATCAACGAAGACCTCCCGGCGTTCGTCGTTCTTCCCGATCCGCGCGGCCAGCCGGCCGGCGGATCGATCAACTGGACCAGTGGCTTTCTTCCCGCCAACCATCAGGGCGTCGCCTTCCGCACCGACGGCGGTGATCCGATCGCCGACCTCCGCACCCCGGCGAACCTCGCCCCGGCCGACCGCGTCGCCGATCTCCGGCTCCTCGGGGACATGAACAGCGACTTCGCCCGACTCCATCCCGGCGACACCGACTTCGCGGCGAGGCTACGGTCGTATGAGCTCGCGGCGAGGATGCAGGTGAGCATCCCCGAGGCGACGAGCTTCGACGACGAGCCGGCCGCCGTGCGGGAGCTGTACGGCATCGACGATCCGACGAACAAGGGATTTTCCCGCAATTGCCTCATGGCCCGCCGGCTCCTCGAGCGCGGCGTGCGGTTCGTGCAGCTGTTCAATGGCGGCTCGTTCGGCAGCCCGCGGATCAACTGGGACGGCCACGAAAACATGAAGGAAAACCACGACACGCAGGCCGCCACGATGGACCGGCCCGTCGCGGCGCTCATCAAGGATCTCAAAGACCGCGGCATGCTCGACGACACGCTCGTCGTCTGGTCGACGGAGTTCGGCCGCAGTCCGGTGACGCAAGGGATCGGCGCCACCGGCCGCGATCACCACCCCAAGGCCTTCACCTGCTTCCTCGCCGGGGCGGGCGTCAAGGGGGGCCACCACCATGGCGCGACCGACGACGTCGGCTACGGCGTCGTGGAAGACGAGGTGACGATCCCCGACTTCCACGCCACGATTCTCCACCTCCTCGGCATCGACCACGAGAAGCTCACCTACTACCACAACGGCGTCAATCGTCGTCTCACCGACGTCCACGGGCATGTCGTCCGCGGAATCCTCTCCTGACTGTAGAGCGAGCCTCCAGGAGATCTCCTCTCCGAAGAGGCCCGTCCGAAGGTAAACTGGGAGCCGGGAGGCGAGTCATGGTTCTGCTGTTGTCGGTCCGCTACCGGTTCGGAATCGTCGCCGGCATTCTGCTCGGCGTGCTGCCGTCGCTCGCCCGTGCCGACGGCGACCGCCACGCCGCTGCCCGGGCGCTCCTCGTGGCCCGCTGTGTCGAATGCCACGGCGAAGACGCGCAGGAAGGGGGCTTGAGGCTCGACTCGCGTGGGGGGATTCTCCGTGGGGGCGAATACGGCCCCATTGCCACTGCCGGAAACGGCACCGAGGGAGAACTCCTCGACCGGATCCGCACCGCCGATGCCGACGAACGGATGCCCCCGTCCGGTGAGCCTCTCACGGCCGACGAGATCGCGAGCCTCTCCGCCTGGCTGGCCGACGGCCTCCCCTGGCCCGGGGCCGAGGGGGATGCCGATCGCGACCCGCGTCTCGACCACTGGGCCTGGCAGCCGATCCGCCGCCCCGAGATCCCAAAGCCAGTGGAAGCTTTTCAATCGCTTCCGGGCGTCGAGCCCGACCGCAACCCGATCGACGCCTTCGTGCGGGCCAAACTCGCTGCCGAAGGGATGCGTCCCACGGCCGTGGCCGACCGACGGACACTCATCCGCCGCCTCTCCTTCGATCTTCTCGGCCTCCCGCCGACACCAGAAGAGATCGATACTTTCGTTGCCGACGCCGACCCGGCCGCCTACGAGAATCTCGTCGAGCGGATGCTCGCCTCACCGCGCTACGGCGAGCGCTGGGCCCGGCACTGGCTCGATGTCGTCCACTACGGCGACACGCACGGCTACGACAAGGACAAGCAGCGTCCCAATGCCTGGCCCTACCGCGACTGGGTGATCGGCGCCTTCAACGCCGACCTCCCCTGGGCCCGGTTCGTCACCGACCAGATCGCCGGCGACGTCCTCCGCCCCGAGGACTCAAGCGCCCTCGAGGCGACCGGCATGCTCGCCGCCGGCCCATGGGATTTCATCGGCCATGTCGAAGTGCCGGAGACGAAGACCGACGGCAAGATCGCCCGTCATCTCGACCGCGACGACATGGTCGCCAACACGATCGGCACCTTCGCAAGCGTCACGATCCAGTGCGCCCAGTGCCACGCCCACAAGTTCGATCCTGTCTCCCAGGAGGACTACTACTCCCTCCAGGCCGTGTTCGCCGCCCTCGATCGCACCGAGCGGACCTACTCCCCCGATCCGGCCGTGATGCGGGCTCATGCCGCGCTCGATGCCCGTCGCATCGAACTCGACGGCCGAAAGAAAGCCCTCGAGTCCCGGCGGGCCGAAGCCGCCGGCCCCCGCCTCGCTGAGATCGACAAGACCCTCGCAGCCCCCGGCGGCGGCAATGCCACGCCCGCTTTTGGCTGGCATTCGGAAATTGTCGCCGCGAGCAGTTCGACGGCGGCCGACACGGAAAAATGGGTGCAGGTCGATCTCGGCCGCGAGATCGCGATCACACGCCTCGTCCTCCATCCCTGCCACGACGATTTCAATGGTATCGGGGCTGGCTTCGGATTCCCCCGTCGGTTTCGGATCGAGGGTTCGAACGATCCCACGTTCACAAGCGCCGTCGT
>CAJBCV010000319.1 GCA_903951635.1 uncultured Planctomycetaceae bacterium | reverse complement strand
TCGCCCGCGCCGTCGACGACGCCGAGATCGCCACCCGTGCCGAGACGCTCGCCCGCGCTCTCCTCAGCCGCCACCTCACCGCTGCCGGCCATCCCGATCACGACGGCGGCTACGATCCCGCCACCGCCGGCTCGAGCTTCTCTTTCCTCACCTGGGCGGCGCTGGCGGCGCCGGATGAATGGGAGTTTCTCCGCGAGGCGGTCGCCTCGATGGCCGATCTCAAGACGCATCTGCTCCTTCCGGAGCCGGGCTCCTCCCTCGCCTTCGGACCGACCCACTTCGCCCCCTGGACCTCCGCCGACGGCTTTCAGGATCAGGCGGCCCACCGTCACCGCGACGTTGGCGCCGCGATGCTCACCACGCCCGGCGTGTGCCTCCTCTTCCAGGATCGTCCCCGGCAGGCCGGATCGGCGGTGCCGAAGCCGGTCGCGGCGATGGAGGAGGAGATCGTCGAGGCCTTCCGCACCGGGGCCGACCTGCGGAGCGTCAACGCCCTCCTCGCGACGCCCCACGATCCCGCCCCGACGGCACGCTGGGCGCGGGGCGATAGCCAGCTCTCGATCGTTCCCTACGACCACGACTACTACCGCCCCGGCACCCTCGATCGCTTTCGCCGCGCGGTGGGAAAGCCGCTCTCACGGTTCCCCTTCGGTCGCGACGAAGACTTCGTCCGCAGCTTCGGGGGGGAGTTCCTCGCCGCGAAGGTCGGGGGCGTGGGGGTGATCCTCCACACCGGCCCGACCGTGGGGGGCCCTGGGGCGACCGGCTTCTCCGGGGGGGCCTTGTCGGGGTTTTGGACCCGCGACACCGGCGCCGTGATCCTCGGTCGCAGCCACCACCGCCCTTCGGGTCAGGAGGCCCAGGACAACTGGGGCAACTGGTGGCAGTGGCAGACTCACGCGCTGGCCGGCGTGGGGGCCAACGGCAAGCCGTTCAGCACGGCACGGCTGCCGCGGGAAGCGTTCACCGAATGCTCCCAGGACGTCGGCCTCGATCGGGCCACCGTTCGCGTCGTCGCCCCGCTCCGTTCCGACGGGGATCGCGGCAGCGATGCCGCCCCCGACGGGGCCCTCGTCGGCCGCGTCGTCTACACGCGAACGTTCGACGTCGACGCCGCGGGGCTGCGGGTCGAGACATCGATCGTGGGGGACGGCCGCGACCGTGTCACCCGCCTCTACGAGATTCTGCCGATCTTCAACGCGGCGCCGGTCGACCGGGTCGTCGCCGAGCCGACAGTGGCGACGGTCTATTTCGACGTCGGCCGCGGCTGGAAGCCGGCCGCGGACAAGCCGGTCACCGGCGTCCGCCGGATCCGGGTCGATCGCCACGAGGGAGCGGTCGTGATCGAGTTCGATCGCCCGCAGACGGTCGGCTTGGCCGAGGAAGCCGGCCCGTCATGCCACAACCTTCTCATCGATCTCCTTCGCAACGACGGCGAGCCGACCGAGCTGACCACCGCCGGCGTGGCCTACACGATCAGGCCCCTCGTCGAACGCCGCTGATCGCACCTCACCGGTTAACCCCGCGGTCAGTCCCCGCGAAGTCAGCACCGGGATCGACGTCGGACGGCGGCCGGCCCCGTGCCGACGGCCTCGGGGTGACGCGGTGCCCCGGCGCGAGGGCGCTTACTCGGCGTGGTGCGGGGCGACCCCGGTCGGTCGAATCCGTTCCACGAGGCCGGCATCGATGCACTGCCCGCCGCTGTTCTGTCGGCAATGGATGGCGATAACGTTGCGCCCGCGGCGCAGCGTGGCGGCCGCCGACGCCACGATCGGGAGATCGACGTACGATTGCGTCCACCGCTCGGTGCGCACCGCCTCGACGCCGTTTACGAACACCTCCGCGTCCTCGTCGTGATGGATGACCAGCCGGACCTCCGCCCCCGGGGTGGGGTCGGTCGCGAGGTCGAAGCTCCGTCGCAGCCAAATGTCGCGGGAGCGCCAGTCGGTGCGGATCACCGCCCCGGGGGTGCCCGCGGTGCCGAAGCCTCCGGGGCCGGTCGCCCAAGAGGCGTCATCGAAATCGACCCTGCTCCATTCGGTCGGCGGGGCAGTGGTGGTGAACCGCCAGGGCACGGGGGCGGTGCGGCTGGTCTCGGCGAGGACCCTCTCGACCAGCGGCGCGGGATCGATCGCTCCGAGACCGAGCCGACGGACGATCCCGTCGTCGAATCCGACGACGAGCAGTTCGCCGTCGGCGTCCTCGGCGAAGGAGACGACCCGGCTCGGAGCCCGGCCGATCTCCACGACGTCGACGAGCAGCCCCTCGGCTTCCCGCAGGGCCCACACCCTCCGTGACTCGAAGTCTCCGCAGACGTACCGGCCTTCCATGCGCGGCGCCCGGGAGCCGCGGTAGACATGACCGCCGGTGACGCTCGCCCCCAGGCTCCGCGGATAGCTGAACACCGGCGGCACGTACCGCACCCCGTCGCGGCGCTCCGCCGGCGCGTGGTCGGCGTGCCCCTCGAAGACGTTCCAGCCGTGGTTCTCGCCGGCGCGGACGACCGCGATCTCCTCGTGGCGGTCTTGACCGACGTCGCCCACCCACAAGCCCCCGGTGGCCGGATCGAAGGAAAACCGCCACGGCTCGCGGAAACCGAGCGCCCAGATCTCGGGGCGGGCGCCGGCGACGTCTTGAAAGGGATTGTCGGCGGGGATGGCGTAGGGGCGATCGGACGCGTCGACGTCGATGCGGAGAATCTTTCCGAGGAGCGTGGAGAGGTCCTGGCCGTGGCCCTGCGGATCGCCCTGCGGGCCCGAATCGCCCGCCCCGATGTAGAGGGCGCCCTCCGGACCGAAAGCGATGCAGCCGCCGTTGTGGTC
>CAJBCV010000318.1 GCA_903951635.1 uncultured Planctomycetaceae bacterium | reverse complement strand
GGGGAGCTCAGGGGCGAACACCCAATCATCGCTGCGGCGGATGACGCGCCACGGCTGCTCGAGGTCGAGCAGCGCGAAGCCGAGCCGGTAGAGACAGCCGCCGGCGGTGTGGCGGACGCCGTGATAGAGGAGGAGCCAGCCATCGGGCGTCTCCAGGGGAGGGGGGCTCAGGCCGATCTTGTTGGCGTCCCACCAAGCTCCGCGGCGGGCGTGGAGGAGGACATGGTGATCCCCCCAATGCCGCAAGTCGGGGGAGAAGGAGAGCCAGATGTGGGCCCCGGAGCTCCCCGCCGACACCGGTCGTGGATCATCGCGTAGCGGCCTCCGAACCGGCGCGGAAAGATCGCGGCGTCCTTGTCCTCCGGTGGCATCACCGGCCCGAGGCGGACGAACTTCTGAAAGTCGACCGTCGAGGCGAGCGACACCAGCGGCCCGATCGGGGAGTACGAGGTGTAGGTGATGATCCACTCGCCGCGATCGGCGACCCAGGTGACGCGGGCATCCTCCACACCCCAGGCCTCTTCGGCATAATTCACCGGATCGGGAGGGAACGTCGGCTGGGGATCGATCCGCCAGTCTCCGATCCCGTCAGCGCTCCGGGCCACGCACAGATGCGAATGGCCGCGCCGATCCTCCACACGCACAAGCAAGAGCGTCGTGTCGCCCACCTGGCAGGCGGCCGCGTTGAAGACGGTGTGCGCCGGGTAGGGCCAGTCGTTGGCCGTGAGGATCGGATTGCCTTCGTGACGATGAAACAATTCGGGATAGTGCCTTCTGCTTGCGATGGGAGTCATGCGTCGGTGCATTCCAGAGGGGTGCGGAAGGGGGAGAAGGGGATGAGGGCGGCTGCCGCGCCGAGGCCGTCGACCGGCCGGAGCGTGCTCCCGAGCCATTCGGTCCAGAGCGCGGCGAGGGTCGACTCGGCCCCCTGGTTGCGGTTGAGCCCGTTTTGCTGAAGGCCGTCACAACACCCACCCGTGAGCGGATCGGTAAGGGGCACACCGAGGCTGTTGCGCCCCGTGAACCAAGCCCGCGCTCGGTGGAAGGTGTCGAGATGCTGGCGATCGCCCCGCGCGGCGAAGGCCGCCAAGGCCGCCTCGGCCATCGTCGAGGCCTCGACCGGCTGCTGGTCGTAGGGGGACTTCGTCTCGCCGCGCGCATACCAATCGAGGTTGCCGACGGGCCAGAAGCAATCGTCGACGGTCGTCTCGGCAACGAGGAAGCCGAAGGTCTCGTCGGCGACCGACAGGAACGGCCCCTCCGGCCAGAGCTCGGCGGCAGCAAACAGGCTGTGGGGGAGAACGGCGTTGGCGTAGGTCATCCGCGATTCAAACCACGGCCAGTCGGGGCGGTGCGAGCGAGCGAAGGCCTCCGTGAGCCGCAGTGCCGCCTGATGGGCCACCGTCGCAAGCGCCCCCGCGTCGCCCACGCCGGCCTTGTGGAGATGGGCCCAGGCGAGGATCACATAGGCCTGAGCGCGGAGGCTGCGGATCTCGGCGAGCGTCGGCAGGACGGTCTTGATCAACTCCCAGGCGACGGCCCGGTAGCCCTCGGGGAGCCGGCTGCCAAGGACCTCTGCCAACGCCAAGACGGCCTGCCCCTGGCAGTCGCCGGTGCCGGTCGCATCGAGCCAGTCGCGCTGGTAGCTGAGGAAATTGTGGAAGCCCTTTACGTGACAGCGGGCATGCTCGAGGAAGCTCAGAGAACACGACACGCGCGACAACATCCGCTCCTCCGGAGCCTGGCTCCACAGGCGGGTGTAGAGCCGCAGCGCGCGGGCGTTGTCGTCGGTCGTGTAGCCGCTCTCCCGGCGGGGGATCCCGTAGATCGCGTGCTGGACGAGGCCGGTGCAGTCGGTCATCCGATCGAGGTGGGAGAGGATGAGGCGGGCGGAGGCACTCATCGACTCTCCCCCTGGAGGGAGGCGACGAGCGTGGACGACGCCGACTCAGGCCTCGCGTCGCGCCGGACGGGCCGGCGATCCTCCGCGGCGACCCGAGCAAAGAGATCGTGGTAGCTGCGGCCGACGTTCGGCCAAAACATCGGCCGGACGTAGCGGTAGGCCTTCCGCTGGGTCCGCGTCCGCAGATGATCGTCGGTGAGGAGGAGGACCGCCGCCGCGGCGAGGCTGTCGCTGTCGGAGAAAGGGACGAGCATCCCCCGCCCCCCGGCGAGCATCTCGCAGGCGTAGAGATACGGGGTGCTGATGACGGCGCCGACGACGGCCATCGCGTAGGCCATCGTGCCGCTGGCGATCTGATCCTTGCCTGGATACGGCGTGACAAAGACATCGCAGGCTTGGAGATGGGCAAGCAGCTCCGGGAGGCTCAGGTAGCGGTTCACGAACCGCACGTGATCGCCGACGCCAAGCGATCGGGCCAGCTCCGCGAGCCCTTCGCGGTAGACCTCCCCCTCGTGGAGCTTCACCTGGGGATGCGTCGCTCCGACGATCAGATAGACCACCTCCGGGCAGGCGGCCACCACCGCCGGGAGGCCGCGGATCATGTGTTCGAGCCCCTTGCCACGGTTGATGAGCCCGAAGGTGCAGATGACGCGTCGGCCGGCGAGACCGAGCGACTCCTTCAGGGATTCGTCGCGGCCGAACGGCACCGGAGGAACGCCATGGGGAATGATCCGGACGGTGTCTCGATCGACGCCGTACTCCTCTTCGAGCAACCGGGCCGCGATCCGCGTCATCACGACGACGCGCCGGCTCCGCGCCGCGAGCTCGCGGACGATCCGCCGCGGGGCCGGCTCCGGCTGCGGAAGGAGGGTGTGGAAGGTGGTCACGATCGGCTTCGTGCAGGCCGCCGCGAAGTCGAGGATCCGGCACCCCCAGTCACCGGGATAGAGCCCGAACTCGTGCTG
>CAJBCV010000317.1 GCA_903951635.1 uncultured Planctomycetaceae bacterium | reverse complement strand
TGCCTGCAGCACCGACTGCGTCGGCGCCGTCTCGGAACGCCGATCCCGGGTCGTCCACTGCGCCACATCGACCGTGCCCGAGTCGACCCTCGTCGGCACGCGGGCCCCTCCGACGAGCACCACGTCGCCGGCGCCTTCCTCGGGCCGCCAAGCTGCCGGGTGATCGACCCGCCACTCCTCGCTGAACGGCACCGGCCCATCCCAAGCGAACGTGTCAGACGCGGCCGTGGCGTGGGGTGAAGGTGGCGTTTCAGGGGTGGCTGCGGTCTGCGGAACGCCGCTCGCCGGCGCCTTGGCGGCGGATGGACTGATCTTCCCTTCAGCTTTTCCGTCCTTGCCGCCAGCGACCGGTGCCTTCGGCGACGTCGGCGTTCCAGCCTGCTGATTCCCGGACTGCGGAGCGGCCCGAGCGCCGGCCGGAGCCGAAGGCTGCGAGGTCGGGCGGGGCGTCGATTGGGTCCGCGGCGCGGGGGGAGCGCTTCGCCACCGGCGGCCCGGGCGTTGGGCTTCCGCGGGGGCGCTCGTGACCAAGAGGACGAGCACCCAAAGCGTGGCCCCGAAGAGCCCACGCATCACCACGGCCCCAACGCTGCAGAGGGGGCGCCGGTCATCCCTGCCGGGCAGATCGCCGTCGGTCATCGCCATCTCCTGAAAACGCCTTCCCTGTCGTCCCGCGGCACCAAGCAACGGATCAAAAAAAACCGGAGACGCCGTCGGACGGCGTCTCCGGAGTTCGCAGGCCTGCCGGTCGGAGCGATCACTCCACGGGACCGCCGGGCAGTTTCCCCATCTTGATCAGTTCGCCATACGTCGCACCGTCGGCGCTCTTCATCGCCGCCACGGTCTCGAGCGCCTTGCGGATCTTTTCCATGTTCTTGGCGTCTTCCTTTTTGTCGAGAATTTCGGCCAAGGCATTGCCGTAGGCATTGCGGTCCTTCTTCTCTTTCCCCTTGTGGCAGAGATTGCACTTCGCCGCCTCGACGGCCGTGGCGAGAGCCTTCTCGGCAGGATCACTGCTGTCGGGTTTGACGTAGACGGCCTTGAACTCATCCTGAAACTGCTTGATGGCGAACGCCGGGCGGGCAAGGCCCCCCGCAACCATCGCCACGGCCACGGACGTCACCACGAGCAAGAAACGGCCCCGCTTCATCGGCTGCACTCCTGGGTCGGAAAAGGACACTGAGGTCTCCATTACTAGACCGTCCCACCGCCTTCAATGTCAAGAATCGGGCCGCCGCGGCGCTTCCACCGGGAGCATTGCCGGGAAATCCCAAGGATTTCCCTCGGTCCAGCCTCCGATCGAGGGTTCGTGGCGGAGCGTCGGGCTGACCCCCGAGAAGGGAATCTCCTCCCGTTCAGCGGCCCCGTCGATGCGCCGAAACACGGTCGCCCCCTCGTAGCGTCCGCCGGCGTCGATCCATTCGACGGCAGCGCGGTAGGCGTCGGGTTGGCCGATGCCCGATTGCTCGATGAACGTCAGCCCCGGCGGCGTGAGGAATCGACAGCGCTCGGCGAAAACACGGAGGCTCGGCATCGTGGGATCGGCCGGCGAGTCGACGAGGAGGGCAAAGCCTTCCTGATTGGCAAGCACGGTGTCGCGGAGGGCGAGCCGCACGGAGGTGGCCGGGCCCCCCCGTGGCCCGCCGTCGATGTGGAGGAATCGTCCTCCGGTCACACAACGCCCCCCCGACCAACCGATCTCCATCGACATTCCCCGCTCGGCCGCCAGAAAAGTCCCCTCGCCGACCGCCTGCACTCCAGACAGCCGCACCACCGCTTCGGCAGGCGTTCCCCCGTCCCGGCTTCCTGCACGGGCCGCGGGCAGGAGCGCGATCCCTTCGCGTCCCCCCTTCCCGTCAGGGGGTCCTCCGCGGACAAACACCGTAGTCCCTCCAGCCGCGACGATGCCTCCGGCCGCCCGCTGTGGCTCACGAATCTCGAGCAACGCGTTGTCGACGGTCAGCGTCGCCCCGCGCCCGAGAGCGAACAGGGATGCTCCCCGGAAGGATGCTCCCCGGGCGGACGCTCCGCGGGCAGATGCCGGGACGAGGCGGAGCCCGACCCCCTCGACCCCAAACGTCCCCGACACGACCGACAGCCCCGCGGCGGTGCCGTCGCCCTCCGGGATCGTGAACCGCAGCACGGGATCGTGCCCCGGTGCCGCCCGGAGCGTCAGCCGTCTCCCCACCAGGACACACGGCTCCTCGTCGCGGACGCCGCTGAAGGCGCACTCCACGACGTCCCCGTCGGCGGCCACCACGAGTGCCTCCGCCAGCGACGCCACGTCCCCAAGCCCGGCCGGACCGTCGACGATCCGCCAGGTGCGGCGGGCGATCCCGGCCAGATCGACGGAGCGATCGGGAGGGTCGCCGGAGCGATCGCCCTGCCCGACAGCCCCCCCCTTTGCCGGCGCGAGCGGGGCGGCGTCCCGCCACGACTTCCGCATCCACGGCAGCCCCCACAGCGCCACGACGGTCGCCATCAACGCCCCCACCGGCAGGATCCACGGCAAGGACGGGCTCGTACCCCGTCGGCGCGGCTGTCCGGCGAGGCCGGCCGGCGTCCGCTCGACATCGAGATCGACCCCGAGGACCCCGGCGATCCCGACCAGATCGGCGACGAGTTCGGCCGGGGTCTGGTAGCGCTCCTCGGGTTGTTTGCAGAGGAGGCGTTCCACGACGGCCCCGAGCGCCAGGGGAATGTCGTCGCGGCCGGCGCCGACCGGAGGGGGGGCACTCTGCTGGTGCTGAAGGAGCTTCTGGACGGCCGTGCCATCGGCGAACGGCGGACGGCCGGTGAGCATGAAGAAGAGGGTGCAGCCGAGCGAGTAGAGATCACTGCGCACATCGGCGGCGCGCGGATCGCGGGCCTGCTCCGGCGAGATGTAGTCGTAGGTGCCGAGGGTCATCCCGCTCTCGGTGAGATCCGGAACGCCGCCGACCGCAGGCAGCCGTGCCAGCCCCATGTCGACCAGCCGAGCCCGCCCGGTTGGCGTGACGATGATGTTCGAAGGCTTGATGTCGCGGTGGACGACGCCACGCTCGCAGGCATGCTCGAGGGCCTCCGCCACTTGGGCGGTGAACAGCAGGGCGCGCGGCACGTCGAGCGGGCCCTCTTCATGGACCATGTCACGGAGGTTCGTCCCCTCGATGAACTCGAAGACGATGAAGTGCCACCCAGCGTCTGATCCGACGGCATGGACCCGCCCGATGTTCTCATGGTCGAGTCGGGCAGCGAGTTGCGCCTCATTCTTGAAGCGACGGAGCATGTCGGCGTCGGACGACTGCTGGCGGGAGAGCACCTTCACCGCCACGATACGATTGAGGGTCGTGTCGATGGCCCGGAATACCGCCCCCATCCCCCCGCCGCCGACGAACTTTTCGAGCTTGTACGGGCCGAGGGAGTGCCCCTCGAGGGCCCGTCCGATCTCCTCCATCGACGAGGCCATCACGGGCGGTGTCGGACGGGCCGGCGAGATCGCCGTGCCATCGGCATCGGAACGAGAGGCAGCCGATGACGCACCGCCACCGGCGGTCGTGTCGTCGGGCGGTGGTGAAGGTGCGGGGGTGTCCATCGTCAACCCGGTGCGGGACCGGGAGAACTCCCGAAAACCAGGAACCCCCGACTCCCCTGGTAGAATACCTCCACCGGCCCGCTCCCCCACCGCTTCTCAGGATTCACTCCATGTCCGCCAGACCAGCCACGGGCGATTCCGGGCTCGACTCCCTGTCGGAACAGGGCCATGCCTTCGGGCCGGGGGGCGCCAGCCGTGTCGTCGCCAGGGTGGGCACCTCAGCGCTGCGACTCGGGGTGGTCCTCGCGGTCCTCGGGATCCTCTCGCTCATCGCTCCGTGGGGGGCGGCCACCGCGGTCGATATCGCCTGCGGCGTCGCCCTCGCCACGGCCGGTGTCGCTCAGATCATGCTCTCCGCCACCGCGTTGGATTGGCGTGGGTTCTGGCTGTCGCTCGTCTGCGGCGCGATTTCGCTCATGGCAGGAATGGCGATGCTCGTCATTCCCCGCGCCGGCATTGAGGCGATCGTCGTCTTCGTCGGGCTGGCGCTCCTCTTTGAAGCTGCCGCCAAACTCGCCGCTGCGTGGGCTCTCCGCGATGTCTTCCCCTGGGTGTGGCTGCTGGGCGACGGCCTCCTCACGGCGGTTCTCGGCTCGATCCTCCTCACGGCCCGCCCCGAGGACGCCGGTACGCTCCTGGGCGTGCTCATCGGCGTGAATCTCCTCTCCAGCGGCCTGACCTTCGCCGCTACCGGTTGGAGCCTGCGGCAGCGGGTGACGGCCGGGCGGTGAGGCGGAGAAACCGTACCAGGAAGAACAGCCCCGTCCCCACCATCCAGGGCAGGTAGCCGGCCCACACCCCGGCCGCCCCCCAGCCGCAGCGGAAGGTGAGGAACCACACCGTCGGCAGGCTCAACCCCCAGTAGCAGACGGCGTTGGCGAGCATCGGGACGCGGTTGTCGAGGAGCCCGCGGAGGGCCCCCAGGCTCACCGACTGGATCACGTCGCTGACTTGGTAGATCCCGGCGATGGTCACGAGCGTACCGGCCAAGGCGGCCACCTCTGGGTCATCGGTGAACACGCGCGCGAGCCACCGCCCGCCAGCCACGTAGAACGCCGCACAGACCGCCATCAGGCTCGTGCCGAGAAGCATCGCGGCGACGCCGGTCCGCCGGGCGGCGTCCATGTCGCCGGCGCCGGCCGCCTGCGCCACTCGGACACCGGTCGCCATCGACAGCGAGACAGGCACCATCCAGGCCAGCGACGCGATCCCCACCGTCACTTGATTCGCAGCCAGGGCCGTCGTGCCGACCCAGCCGAGCATGAGGGCCCCGACGGCGAACGCCCCTCCCTCGAGGACATCCTGTGCGGCCAACGGCAGCCCCTGTCGGAAAAGGCGGCTGATGGCCGCGACGACAGGGAGATCCTGGGGCAATGGACCTTGGCCACCGCTCCCACGCCCTGCCACGCGTGGATCGGAGAGCATCCACAGGGCCAAGGCCGCCGCATGCAGCCAGCGGGCCACGAACGTCGCCCAGCCGGCCCCCGCCAGGCCGAGCGCCGGAAACCCGGCATGACCGAAGACGAGACACCACGCGAGGAGCGCGTTGAGAACAACCGCCATGACCATGAAGCCGAACACCGGCCAGGGGCGGTCGACGGCTTCGGCCACCTGGCCGAGGACGACGGCGAGAATCGCTCCGGGCATCGACCAGGCGATCAGGAGCAGGTAGCTCCAAGCCGCACCGGCGACGTCGGGGGGCTGCCCGAGATGTTCGAGCAGCGGTACGACTGCGGTGAGCGAAACAGCGATCACCACCCCGATCATCAGCGCGAGCCAAGCCCCCGCCTCCGCCATCCGGGAAACACCGTCCCGATTCCCGGCGCCGTGCAACTGAGCGATCGTCGGCGATACCGCCCCGACGGCGCCGTAGGCGAAGTACAGGGCAAACATCACGAAGTTGCCGGCGAGCGCCGCCGCCGCGAGTTCGACCGCGCCCACATGCCCGATGAGAAGCGTGTCGGTGAGTTGGAGGAGCACCTGCCCGGCCTGTCCCAGCAGCATCGGGGCTGCGAGTGTCAGCAGGGGGACAACGACGGGCAATCGGCCCGCCGCCCGGTCGGCCTGGGAGAGGCTCTTCGGCAGGTCATTCGGTAATGGCATCGATCCTCGCCTGAATCAACCTGCCCCCCGCCGGGCTCGAGCCTTCCTCGTGCCGTTCCAGACAGCCTGGCTCTCGCTCGGGAGTCCATCAATAAAACAATCCCGCCCCCGGCGATGCCGGGGGCGGGATTGATGATTCTTGCGTGGGCTCAGCCTCGATCCGGCGGATCAGCCAGCGGCCCGAGCGAGGGCCAGCTTGCGACGCTTGGCAAGCTGCACCCCGACCAGCCCGGCGATCCCCATCCCGGCAGCCACCATGTTGCCCGGCTCCGGCACGGCGACCGCAGCGACGCGGAAGCCGATCGCTCCCGTCGCGTCGGTGCCCAGCTTGAACTCGCCGACGCTGTTGGAGCTGTAGAAGCTGTCCATCGCGGAGGCGTTGGAAGCCCAGCTGCCACCGAGAGCCTGGAACTTCGACGCGTCGCCGCTCGCGGCCGTGTCGGTCATCTCGTTGATGTTGCCGTTCATGTCGAACAGGCCGTAGGTCGAGGTCGTGTTCACGTACGTCCCGACGTTGGTCATCTTCTGGGTCACACCCGAGATCTGCGGGTTGTAGTTCGACGTGTTCTCGGCCGTGATCTGCTCGTTGGCAGTCGGGAGGGTCGCCGTCGGACGCGTGTTGCTTTCGGTCGGCCAGAGGTAGTAGTCCTGGGCCTGCGGGTTGTAGAAGGCCGCCTTCGTCCACTCATCCGCACTCGGCAGGAAAACCTGGGCTCCGGCATTGCGGGCCACGATATCACCAGCCGCACGGCCGGCGGGGATCGTGTAGCTCCCCGTCTCGGTCGCCGACTCCGAAGCACTCTTACCGTTGGCATACCAGTTCACGAACCGGGCCGCCGAGAACCAGTTGATGTTGTTCACAGGCCGATCCGCGAAGCCGTTGACCACCGTGTAGGTGAAGCTGCCGGCCGTGCCACTCTGCGTGATCCCCACCCCGTTCGGCGGGTTGGTGCTGAACCGGCTCCCGATGTTCGTGTTGTAGACCCCATACAGCCCCTGCTGGCCGGCGTAGGAGTTGTTGAGGAAGTCGGCGTACTGAGCGATCGTCGTCTCGTAAGCCGAGATCTTGAAGTTCTCAGTCACCCGGCCAAGGCCCGTCGTCGGGTTGGCGGCGTTGCCGATGCTCCCCACCTTCTGCCAGGTGAAGTCGGCGGCAGGGGCCGACGACAGGAGGCCAAAGGCCACCAGGGCCACGGCCCCGGCGAAGGC
>CAJBCV010000316.1 GCA_903951635.1 uncultured Planctomycetaceae bacterium | reverse complement strand
CGCGCCGAAGCGTGATCTTTCGCAGATCGCCGCCCGGTGGAGCGACCGCGAGGCCGACGCCTTTGATCGTGCGACGGCGCCCTTCGAGTCGGGCGACGAGGAGGAACGGCGGTGATCCGCCTCTGCCTCGACACCACCGCCTATAGCCGGTTGACGCGCGCTCAGTCGAAACTCCAGAAACGGCTCGAGTCAGTGGACTAAGTTTTGCTCCCTGTGACCGTGCTCGGAGATTTGTACGCTGGATTCGAAGGCGGAAGTCGACTGGCGCGCCGCCGCGGGCCGTCGGGGCTGGCGGAACGCTTCCGCGTGGGTGAAGATGGCGGGCCGATCGGCGGCGTCATCCGGACGTGGCCGCGGTCCCCGGGGGTTTTCAGCATGGCTCGCGTCGTCTCTTCCCTGCCCCGTCGTCGTCTCGTCGCCAGCCTCGCACTCGGCGCGGCGGCGGTGCTGTTTGTGCCAGTGGGCTGTTCGAAGTCGGCTGCCCCGCCCCGGCCGCAGCGGCCGCAGCGCCCCGAGGCCGATACGTCGTCTGGCGGCCCTCCGGCCGGCGCCACCAGCGGGATGTCGGCCGGCACGATCGGCGTCTCGCTCCTCACGCTCGACAATCCGTTCTTCAAGCTCATCGGCGACACGATCGCCGCCAAGGCGCGCGAGAAAACGCTCTACGCCCAGGTCGTGAGCGCCGACAAGGATGTCGCCAAGCAGGGGAATCAGGTGAAGGACTTCATCGTCCGCAAAGTGTCGGCGATCGTCCTCTCCCCCTGCGACTCCAAGGCGATCGGCCCGGTGATCGCCGAAGCCAATGCCGCCGGCATCCCCGTCTTCACCGTCGACATCCCCTACCGCGGCGAGGATGCGAAGGTCGTCACGCAGATCGCCACCGACAACTTCGGCGGCGGCAAGGAAGCCGCCACCGCGATGATCGAAGCCCTCGGGGCCGCCGGTGGCAAAGTCGCCATCCTCCACTTCAAGCAGGCCGAGAGTTGCTTGCTTCGCGTCGGCGGCTTCCGCGAGGTGATCGACGCCTACAATGCGGCCCTCCCCGCCGGGCACGCGGCGATCGAGATCGTCGCCGAGCTCGAAGCCGGCGGCGCCCGCGACTCCGGCTACAAGGCGGCCGAGGATGCCCTCCAGGCCCACGGCGATCTCCGCGGCATCTTCGCCATCAACGATCCCTCGGCGCTCGGCGCTGTCGGGGCCCTCGAGAAGGCGGGGAAGACAGCGCAGGTTGTCGTCGTCGGCTTTGACGGCCAGCCCGAGGGGAAGGAGGCGATCCGCGACGGCAAGATCTACGCCGACCCGATCCAGTTCCCGGTGAAGATGGGGGAGCAGATCGTCGACGCGATCGTGCGCCACTCGAAGGGGGAGGAACTGCCCCCCGAGATGTTCATCCCCACGAGCCTCTACCGGAAGGCCGACGCCGTGAACGACCCCGATCTCCGCCCCGCCGGCGAGCCGGCGCCTGCCAACTGACCAACGCGAGCACGATCCCCATGGGCACTCCCGACACCAAAAACTTCTGCCCGGCGCTCGTCGGCTCGATGTCGCAGGGGGCGGCCGGCAACCCGACCGTCGCCATGGTCGAGGCCGCCTTTCGCCACCACGATCTCCCCTGGCGCTACGTCAACATGGAGGTCGCGCCGGAGGATCTCGCCACCGCCGTCGCCGGCGCCAAGGCGATGGGCTTCCAGGGCTTCAATCTCTCGATGCCCCACAAAGTGACGGTGATCCCGCTCCTCGACGGGCTCGGCGATTCCGCCCGCGTCATCGGGGCGGTGAATTGCGTCGTCCGCCGCGGCGACCGACTCATCGGCGAAAACACTGACGGCAAGGGTTTTTTGGAGAGCCTGGCCGAGGTCGTGCCACCGGCTGGCAAGGAGATCGTTCTCTTCGGAGCCGGTGGCGCGGCCCGCGCCGTCGCCGTGGAACTCGCCCTCGCCGGTGCCAAAACAATCACAATCGTCAACCGCTCGCGGGCCCGGGGGGAGGAGCTCGTCGGTCTCCTCCGCACCCAGACGTCGGCTACCGCCGAGTTTGTCGAGTGGACGGGCGACTACGTCGTGCCTGCGACGGCCGACGTCGTCATCAACGGCACGTCGATCGGGCTCTATGACGGTGCCGCCCGGGTGCCGGTGTCGCGAGAGTCCCTCCGCCCGGGCCTCGTCGCCGCAGACGTCGTCTTCAGCCCTCCCGATACGGCGTTCCTCCGCGAGGCGAAGGGGCGGGGCTGCACCTGCATCGACGGCCTCGGGATGCTCGTCAATCAAGGAGTGATCGGTGTCCGGCACTGGACCGGCGTTTCCCCAGACGTGCCGGCGATGCGCCGGGCCCTCGCCGAAGCGCTCGGCGTATCGATGAGCTGACGGTCCGTCCTTTCTTCCGCAGGAGTCTTCCCTGATGTCGCTTCGCGCGTTTGCCTGGATCTTCTTGATCCTCTGCCTTTCGGCCACGATCCCCGCCGCCGCCGCTGAGCCGGCGAAGCTGGAAACGATCGACTCCCAGCCGTCGTGGATTCTCGAGAGCCCGCAGGTGCGCCTTGCCGTGACGAAGGTCGGCGGGCAGATGGCGCCGGTGACGTTCCTGCGGGATTCGGGGAAGCCGGTCCAGCCCTATCACGTCAGCCCGTGGCAGAACGAGGGCTTGAAGGATCTGCCGGCGCCGGTGCTCACGGCGCTGCGCGGGGATTGGTTCTGCCTTCCCTTCGGTGGCAACGGGGATGAGTTCCGCCATGAAAAGCATCCACCGCACGGCGAGGTGGCGGGGGCGGAATGGACCTACGTCGACACCAAGCACGACGGTGGCCGGCACACGCTCGTCCTCGCCTTCGAGCCGCAGGCCCGCAAGGGGAAGATCGTCAAAGAGCTCTCGCTCGTCGAGGGGCACAACGCCGTCTATTCGCGGCACATCGTCACTGGCTTCGCAGGCCCAGCCCCCTGTGGCCACCACGCCACGCTCGCCATGCCCGATGAGCCGGGGGTGTTTCGGGTGTCGACAAGCCCGATCGACTTCGGGATGACCAATCCCTCGCGCTTCAGCGATCCGACGAAGCGGGAATACCAGTCGCTTGCCATCGCGGCCCCGTTCACCGATCTCGCCCATGTGCCGCTCCTGGAGAAGGGAACCGGCGACGCCGATCTCACGCGACTCCCTGCGCGACAGGGCTACGCCGATCTCGTCCAGGTCATCAACAAGCAGGATCCGACCGCTTGGACCTGCGCCACGCGCACTGACGAAGGCTGGCTGTGGTATGCCCTCAAGGATCCGAAGGTCCTGCGGTCGACGCTGTTGTGGATCGAGAACCGGGGCCGGCACGGCAGCCCCTGGAACGGCCGCAACAACTGCCTCGGCCTCGAGGATGTGACGAGCTTCTTCGCCGATGGCCTGGCCGCCTCGGCGGGCCAAAATCTCCTCACCCGCCGTGGCGTGCCGACGGCGATCGAGTTTTCCGCCGACAAGCCGACGGAGATCCGCTACATCCAGGGAGTGACGCGGGTGCCCGAAGGCTTTGGCAAGGTGGTGGCCGCCGAATATGCCCCCGGCAGCGTGACCTTCGTCGCCGAGGGGGGGCAGAAGGTGACCGTCCCGGTGCGGCACGAGTTTCTTGTCCAAGCCGAGCTGTGAGGCGAGCGGGGATCAATCCCGTCGAGGGGCACGCTTTTCGGGGGCCCGACGTCGCGGCCCCTCATGCCCCTCATGGCCCTCAGCCCCTCATCGCCCGATGCGCAGCGTGTCGGGAACGCCCCGGGCGAAGGCCCGGATGGAAAACGCGTCGGCCGTGGTGGCGGCGTGGGAGCGGGCGAACTGGGCGACGGTGTAGTCGGGGTCGTCGACCCCTTCGGCGACGAGCCTGACCCGGAGCCAGAGACTTTGCGTCCCGCTCGCCACGGCGGGGAGATCGCCAGCGTTCCACCAGCTCTCGCCTCCCCAGGTGCCGGGGGTGATGCCGTCATGGAGGGTGATCCAGTGGTCGCCGTCTGCCGACACCTCGACTTTCGCTGCGCCGCGACCCCGCCCCAGCTCGGGGCGGGTGGCGAAATCCCAGCAGGTCGCATTGGCATGGAGCTCGATCCGCTCTGCGACGACCGGGAACTGGAAGCGATAGACGAGCGTTCCCTCGACGCCGTTCTCCGCCGGCCCCCAGTAGCTGATGCGCGGTGTGGAGAAGTCCTCGCTCCAGATTCGCATCCCGTCGGAAGACACGAGCCACCGGCCTGCGTCGGCTTGTTCGACGGTTCGAAACCCATGCTCGAAGACGAGCGACTCGCTTGCCTGCAGCCGGGCGGTCAGCGCCGCGGTGCCGTCGACGATCGCCCCGAACGATCGCTCCATGCCTCCCCAGTCGCGCACTGCTTGGATGGCAAACAGGAGGATCGCCCCGACGAGAAGCCCGAGAAACGTGCCGCGCACAATTTCTCGGCTTCGCGGCGGCTTTCCGGCAAGCCGGGAGAAACGGGGCCATGAGGGAAACGTCCAGCGGCCGCCGGCGCCGGCGGTGGCTCGCAGGGCCGCGGCGAGCTCACCGGCATCGCGGTAGCGACGCTTCGGATCCTTTTCCAGGCAGCGGGCGATCACGGCGGCGAGGGGCGGGGGGACTGCAGCGGCGCGGGGGGCGGGCGACTCTCGGATCGTCCGCGCCGCCTCCACGACCGGCATCCCGGCGACATCCCAAGGGGGCTGGCCGGTGAGGAGCTCGTGGAGGATTGCGCCGAGCGCATGGACGTCGCTGCGGGCATCGACGGTGGCGCCGTCGCTCTCCACCTGTTCGGGGCTCATGTACTGGAGCGTGCCGACGAATCCGCCCGGCGCGGTGAGGGTCGATTCCGGCAGCCCCATCGACCTGCCCCGCGCGACGCCGAAGTCGATCACCTTCGGCTCGCCCGACTCGCCGACCAGGATGTTTCCCGGCTTGAGATCGCGGTGGACGATCCCCTGGGAGTGACCGTACGCGACGGCATCGCAGACCTTCCCGAAAAGCGTCCTCAGGCCGTCGAGGTCGGGGGCATGCTTCCGCACCCAGTCTGTGATCGGCTCCGCCCGGGGCACGAGCTCCATCACGATCGCCGGCACCGGCGTGCCGATGACCTCGCAGGCGCCGACGGCGAGGATCTTCGAAATCCCCGGATGATCGAGGCGGCGGAGGATCTGCGACTCCTTGGCGAAGCGACGCAGCAGCTCGCCCGACCAGAGCCCAGGTCGCAGCACCTTCACCGCCACTTTGCCGGAGCCGTCGAGGGAGTGCCCCTCGTAGACGCGTCCCATCCCCCCTTCGCCGAGCACTCGCGACAGGCGCACGCCGTCGAACTCCACGCCGAGGAGTGGATCGTGGCGGGGCTTCCCCGGCGACGGCGCGCACAGCTGCCACAGGGCCTCGAGATCGAAGCCGTCGATGTCGGCAGGGTCGCGCTCGATGGTCTCACCATCGGCGCCTGGCTCGTCGGGGTGTTGCTCGATGGCCATGTGTCCGCTCCTCGCTGCTACGGCAGGTCGCCCCGGAAGCGGGTCTGGAAGTACTCCCGTGCCGACTCCCAGCGGCGGCGGACGGTTCGCTCGGAGCAGCCGAGGACGTCGGCGATCCCCGCCTGGGTCGCGCCGAGATACCACACCATCTCGAACACGGCCCGTTCCTCGTCGGGGAGCTCGGCGGCGACCTCGTGAAACCGCACCCAGCGCCCGAGCGACTCCCGCTCGGCTGCGGCCAGTTCGTCGCCTGCCGTCTCGCTGCGGCAGACGGCGGCCTCCCCGTCGTTGACGACGTCGGTGTCGAGGTGGCGGGCGAGCGATTCCGGACCGGCGAACTTCCGCGCCAGATCGACCAGCTCCCGGCGCACCTGGAGGGCGACCAGACCGAGGAACTCCCGCGGGCAGGCCGGGGTGACGGTGGCGAGGGCCCGATGGAGCCGCAGCGCTGCCCCCTGGGCGATGTCGTCGGTCTCGCTGAAGCGACGGACGGTGGGGAATCCGCGGAGCATCCGCCTGGCCATGTACCGGAGCCGCTCGGCCACGAGGCCAACGAGCTCGTCAGCGCCGGCCCGCCGGTCGGCCGGCTCCCCGGCCCGGAGCCTGTCGAGAATGGCCCCGTAGTGGGCATGGGAAGGGATTTGAGCGAGTGGGGCCGCGGCGTCCATGGGAGGGATTATCGGGCCCGGGCAGGGGGGATCAATGGCTGAATCGATGGCCGCGGGAAATCTTTTGGCCGGCTTTCTGCGGACGCTCGCTTGGGGGCGTGGGCGTTTTCGCCCCGGCGCCCACCGTTCGGCGGTGCCCGGCGATTGGCCGACGACAACGCATTCCGACAATGAGGTCTCGAACGATGTCCGGCTTCGATTGGGAACAGAGCCTTCGTGACCTTCGCCAGTTTCAGCAACTGCAGGCGCTCCGCGAGATTCAAAAACAAACCAGCCAACCGGCTCCGCTCCCTCCGGTGGAGACGCCCCGGTCGGCCTATCATTGCCCCCACTGCGGAGGTGAGCTGCCCGTAGATTCCGGAACGAAACAATACCGCAAGTGTCGGCACTGCGCTGGCGACCTCCTCTGGTTCGACGTCGGTCTCGGTTCGCGAGTGTGCGCCGATCCCCAGGGCCTCGACCGGGAGATCCAAACCGACTTGGCCCGCAGTCTCGGGGGATTGCTCGGTCCCACGAGAGCCATACCTCGGGATGCTCGATATTCGGCGGGATTCTGTGTTTACTGCTGTGCCATCATCGCATCGTTCGATGCCAAACTCTCTCCTCAAGAAGTACGCAATGTCGTCGCATCTCTGTCGTGGTCGGGAATGCCGCCCGCTCAAATCGAAACCCTGTTCATCAAGGCATGCAAACGGGTCCATGCGGACGGAATCGATGTCTGGGTCGATCGCCTCGCCGCGATGATCCGTGATGGCGAAGGGAAGCAACTATCTTCCGGGATGAACCCTGGGGATCTTTTGGCCCTGATGATGCTGGTTTTCGTAAGCGGCGGGGGCGATTTGTCGCGGAAAGCAAAGGTCTTCCGTGCCGTTGGGTTCCTCATGTCCTCACCGACGACATGACGGATGTGATCGACATCGGTGGAGGTGAATGAAATGCACGAATAAGGCACTCGACGAGCACGATCTCCGTCCCTCCGGTTACGAAAAGGTTGGCCCCCCATGCCCAAACGCCCCCCCTACGATCCCGCTTCGGACAAGCCCTTCAAGCTCTCGCGGAGCGGCCTCGAACTCCTCCATGACTGCCCCCGCTGCTTCTATCTCGACAAGCGGCTGGGGGTCGGTCGGCCGAGGGGATTTCCCTTCAATATCAACTCCGCCGTCGACACGCTGCTCAAGCGGGAGTTCGACTTTCATCGCGTGCGCGCCGAGCCGCACCCGTTGATGACGGAGTTCGGCGTCGACGCAGTGCCGTTTGCGCACCCCGAGCTTTCCAAGTGGCGGGCCAACTTCACCGGCGTCCGCCACCTTCACGAGCAAACCGGGTTTCTCATCACGGGCGCTGTGGATGACGTGTGGGTGAATCCTGCGGGTGAGCTCATCGTGGTCGACTACAAGGCCACGGCGAAGAAGGACGAAATCACGACACTCGACCAGGACTGGCACGGCAGCTACAAGCGGCAGTTCGAGATCTACCAGTGGCTCTTGCGCCGAAGCGGTTTCCGTGTGTCCGATCGGGCGTATTGGGTGTATGCCAACGGCGACGCTTCCGCCGAGCGTTTCGACCGGACGGTCCGCTTCCGGATGACGGTCATTCCTTACGACGGCGACGATTCCTGGGTGGAGGCGCTGGTGATCCGCGCGAAGCATTGCCTCGACGCCGATGCGCCCCCCACGGCATCACCGGGTTGCGACTGGTGCCAGTTCGTCCGTGACGCCGGTGAGCTGGAGACACCTCGT
>CAJBCV010000315.1 GCA_903951635.1 uncultured Planctomycetaceae bacterium | reverse complement strand
GTTCCTATCGACGGGGCTCGCCGTGCGCGTCGTCGAGCCGTACGGGCAGGTGGCGGTGACGCGGGTGGCCGACGGGAAGCCGGTGGCGAAGGCCTACGTGAAGGTGTATGCCCGCAGCGACGACGGCAGCGTCGCCTTCCACAAGGACGGCTTCACCGACCTTCGCGGCCGCTTCGATTACGCGAGCCTCTCCACGGACGACGCCCTTCGGGCAAAGCGGTTCGCGATCCTCGTCATCAGCCCCGAAGATGGCGCGGCGATCCGCGAGGCCGACGCACCAGGAAGGTAGGAGGGGGGCCGGTCGGAGATGGTCAGCGGAGCGGGCCCCAGATGTCGGCGAGGAGTTCGTAGAGCTCGGGAAACTCGGTCTTGAGCTGCGCCCTGTTGAAGGGATGGAAGTCGTTGGAGCCGAAATACGCTTCGGTCATCTCGGCGAAAAATTCCATCTGGTTGGTGAGGCCGTAGTGCTTTACGCGTTCGCCGTTGAAGAGGAGGGCTTCGTCCCCCTTGCCGCTTTTCTTGAACGCCTCCCAGGCAGCGACGATTCGCGGTTCGTCAAAGCCGAGGACCTGGTCGTGGTAGGCGTGGGCCAGTTCGTGGAGGATGCACCACGGCTGCTCGTTGATGTTGCGGCTCGTGGCGACGTCCCGGGCGCGGGGAAGGTGCACACACCTTTCCAGGCTTCGTGGATAGCCGTTGTCGGCAAGCCAGACGGCGCTGGGGTGATATTGCATCGACCCGAGCGTGCCGCACTCCTTGTCGAGGACGATCGTCACCTTGCGGAGGACGTCGACCTTCTCGCGGGGGAGGACGATGCGGATCTCGCTGAGCTTGGCTGCGAGATAGGCGAGCGCCTCGCGCCCCAGGGCCTCGTCGGCCCCGCCTGGCAGGAGACAATCGTCGATGAGAATCGAGAAGCCGTCGATCGTCCGTCGGGATCGGGACGCAGGCTGATCCGACTTCGTGGGCTCCGTGGCGGAGGCGACCTGCTCGGTGGGAGGCGCTTCGGCGGGCGCCGCAGCGTTGCCGGCACCGCCGAGGGCAAGCCCCGCCGCCAGCGCCGCGACGGCGCGACGGATCGAGCGAGGAATCGTCGCGAAGGGATCGGCGTTCCGCGGGGCTACGTGGCGCATGGTGGGAATCCGGATTGGGGAAAGGAACGCCTGGAGTGTACCGGCAGGGCACGGCGTGCGCTTGCTGCCCCCACGTCGATCGGGCTGTCTGCTTCCTCCCAACCGGCTATGCTGCAGCCCGCCTGCTCCCCGCCGGGGAGCGGTTCCACCTCTTGATGCGCACCACGAAGGAGCTTCCATGACATCCATCCGAAGCCGTTCGTTCAGCCAGCCGACGCGGCTGGTGGATCGGGGAGGGGCCGTGTGGGGCTTTCTCGCGGCGATGGTGCTGCTCCTCGCGACCGGGGCATCGGCTTCGGCCACGAATCTCCTCTACGTGTCGCTCGACAGCTCCCGGATCGTGACCTACGACGTGGAAGGCAGCGACGGCACGGCGATCGCCGCAACGCGAACCCTGTTCACGACGACTAGCGGAGTTCCCTACGGCATCGCCTTTGATCGGTCGGGGACGCTCTTCGCCTCGATCGCGTTCAGCAACATCATCAGCAGGTACGACGCGGCCGGGACGCATCTTTCGGACATCAGCTCGCTGTCTCTGGTTCAGCCGAACGGCCTTGCGTTCGACCGGCAGGGGAATCTCTACGCCGCGAACACCGCGGGAAACACCATCAGTAAGTTCGATGCCTCGGGGACTTTTTTGGCCACGATCGGGAGCGTCGCGACCCTCTCGCAGCCCTATGGCGTGGCGGTCGACGCGTCTGGTTTTCTCTACGCTTCAAGCGGCCTGCGAACGACGAGTTTCATCAGCGCCTTCGATCCGTCGGGGGCGTATTCGGCGGATCATTCGATCGGCGGCGATCATCTCGATGCTCCGATCGGGATGGTGTTTGATAACGCGGGAAATCTCCGTGTGGCCAACCACAACGCCTCGACACTTTCGACCTACAGTCCCGCCGGGGCGTTCACGGGAACGATCAGCGGCAACCTTTCGCTCCCCTACGGCCTGGCGAAGGACCGTGAGGGAAATCTCTACGCGATGAACTATGGCAACGTGAGCATCAGCAAGTTCGATCCCTCCGGGACGTTCATCACGTCCTGGGCGTTGGGGCCGGGAGGGTCGCCGATCTGGGGAACTTTCGAGTTTGTGTCGGTGCCCGAGATCGATCCCGCCTCGTGTGGCAGCGTGCTGAGTCTGCTGCTCGGCTGCCTCGGGCTTCTCGAGTGGCGCGGCCGGAGCACCGGGCGCTCCTGAATCGGATGAACCGCCACCCCATGACCGCTGCTCCCCTTTCCCGTGCGACGTGGTTGACGACGCTGGCGGGGTATTTCCGGCCGCGTCCGCTCGCCGTGGCGGTGGAGGTGGCGGTGGTCGACGGGGAACGGGTGACGCTCGCGCCGCGGTTCACGCTCGACGGATTCACCGTGCCGGGGACGCTCCTCGCTGGTCCTCGCGAGCGGCCGGTCGCTCCACTCCAGACGATCCTCGGCCACCGGGTGCGTCTCGACGCCGCGGTGCGGGGGGTGATCGAGCAGATCGGCGGCGAGCCGGTCGCCTTGCCGCTGGCGGAGGCCGGGCCGACGCTCGAAGCCCTCGCCACGGCTGGTGTGCCGCTGGCGCTCCGCGGCACCGCGGAGACGTTTGTCGTCGGCCCGGCTGTGCCGCGGGTAAGTCTGGCCATCGGCCCCGACGAATCCCTCGCCGTCACCTCGACGCTCGTTGCCCCCGACGGTTCTCCGGTCGCCAAGCCGGTCGATCTGGCCCTCCTTCGGGCCAGGGGGGGCTGGCACGCCGACTCGCGCTGCCTCGTTCGCATCCTCCTCTCCGGCACCGCGCTCGATCGGGTCATGTTCCTCGACGGGGCGGATGCAGCGTTTCACGGTACCGAGATCCCCGACTTTCTCACACGGCTCGGGAGCCGCGCGGCGGCCGTCGGCGCGATCGAGCGGGGGCCGTCGGTCGCCGAGACGCACCGGGTGATCGACGCTCCGGCGACGATCGACGTTCGCGTCGCCGTCGTCGAACGCCACGGCCAGTCGCTCCTCCGTGTCGATCCCATGTACCGCCACGAACGATTTCAAGTCGGCCACGACGAGGCGTCCGCCACGCTCGCCGCCGGCGAACGCTGGCTCCGTCGCCGCGGGGCTTGGATCGCGCTTGACGGCGATCGCGTGTCGGCGATTGACCGCACCGCTGCGGAACTCGGCTTGAAGCTCACCGGGGAAGGCTTCGAGTTTCCCGCCGCCGATCGGGAGCGGGTCCTCGGGGCCTTCGCCACGCTCGGTGGAATCCGGCCGACGGAAGCTTTTGGGCAATTTCTCGCCTGCCTCGCCGACTTCGACCAGATCGAGGAGGTGCCGCTTCCGGCGAACCTCCGCGCCGGCGTCCAGCTCCGCCCCTACCAGCGTCACGGCGTTAACTGGCTCAGTTTCCTCCAGCGCTTCGGGCTCAACGGCATCCTCGCCGACGACATGGGCCTCGGAAAGACGCTCCAAACGCTCGCGGCCGTGGAACGGGCCCGGGAAATCGGTGACGCGGCGCTCCCGGTGCTCATCATCTGCCCGACCTCGGTGATGCTCAATTGGCGCAGCGAGATCGGGAAGTTTCTCGAACAGAGCGAAACGCTCCTCTTCCACGGGCCGACGCGTGGCCGACTGGTGGAGCGGATGAGGGGAGCCGCCGACGCCCCTGCCGACGGCCCTGGGCTGTTCGTGATCACGAGTTTCGACTGCGCCCGGATCGACCACGACACCCTCAACCGCATCCCCTGGCTCTACGTCATCGTCGACGAGGGGCACACGATCAAGAATCCTGACGCCAAGCGATCCAAGGCGATCAAGACGATCCCCGGCCGGCACAAGCTCGCCCTCACCGGCACGCCGATCCAAAACAAGCTCGAGGAGCTGTGGTCACTGTTCGACTTCGCCATGCCCGGATTTCTCGATTCGCGGGCCGCTTTCCGCCGCCGCTACACGATCAACAACCGGGTCGACTGGCCGGCCGTCAACGAAGACCTCATCCCTCGCATCAAGCCGTTCGTCCTCCGTCGGCTCAAGAGCGCCGTCGCCCGGGATCTCCCCGAGAAGATCCTCGTCGAGCGGCAAGTGCCCCTCACGCCGCTCCAGGTGACGCTCTACAACGCCGTCCGTGACAGCGTCGAGTTTCGCCGGATGCGCGACGAAGTCGAGCAGCACGGCGTGGCCCGCTCCCAGACCCACATCTTCGCGGCGCTCACGAAGCTCCAGAACATCTGCAACCATCCCTGTTTCGAGTCGGGGCCCGCCACTCCCAGGAGCGCCCTGCCGGCCGATTCCGGCAAGCTCGATCTCCTCCAAGAGCTCATCGAAGAGGTGGTCGAGGGCGGGCATCGAGCGCTCGTCTTCTCGCAGAGCACGCGGGTTCTCGATCTCGTCGCCCACTGGTTCGGCCAGTGGGGGGTGACGTCGCTGCGGATCGACGGCAGCACCCCCGCTCTCGACCGGGTGAGCCTCGCTGACACGTTCAATGCCGACGCCTCGATCCACGCCTTCCTCCTCTCGACGCGGGCCGCCGGCACTGGGCTGAACCTCGTCGGCGCCGACACGGTGATCTTTTATGATCACGACTGGAATCCGGCCAACGACGCCCAAGCGATGGATCGGGCCTATCGGATCGGCCAGACGCGGAACGTCACCGTCTACAAGCTCGTCTCCCGTGGCACTCTCGAGGAGAAGATCCTCGCCCGCCAAACGGAGAAGCTGTCTCTCGCCGAGGGGGTGATCGGTGCCGATGCCGGTGGCTTCAAGGATCTGTCCCGCGAAGAGCTTCTCGACCTGTTCACGCTCGACGGCGACGCCTGAAGCCGGTCCTGCTCGCCGCCCGTGGAGGCTCCCATGGCCGAAGACACTCCCCTGCTTCTTCCTCCGGTCTGGTCGAGCGACGAGGATGACGCGTCCTGGCCGTTCACCCGGCTGATGGTTGATTGCTCGGCGATCGCCTACGACCCGGAGCCCGTCGGGCTCTCGAAGCTTCGTTCGCTCGGCCTCACCGGGCAGCTCCTCACGGGGCGGGGGGTCGATGCCTTCCCGATGGCGGTCTACGCGGTCCGCAGCGGGAGCGATTGTGTCCTCGCCTTTCGGGGGACGCAAAGCGGCGGCTCGATCCTCCAGGATCTGAAAGTCATCCGGCGTCGCACCCCCGAGGGGCGCCTCCACGCGGGCTTTGCCGATGGCTACGGCGATATCCATGACACGATCGTCAGCCGACTCCGTCGCTTGTCCGCACAGCGCGTCTGGCTGACGGGGCACAGCCTGGGGGGGGCGCTTGCGGTCGTGGGGGCCAATCGGCTCCAGGAGGCGGGATTGGTGGTGGCCGGTGTGGTCACCTTCGGCCAGCCGATGGTCGCGATGCCGGATCTCGCCCGGGTGCTCGCCCGCCGGTTCCGCGGCCGGTACATCGCCTTCGTCAACGGGAACGATCCGGTTCCGAGGGCGGTGTTGCCCTACGTCCATTTCGGCCGCTGCATCCGCCTGGCCGGTCGCGTCTTTACTCGTTTTGACAGGGTGCCGAGAACGTTCGGCATGGCGCCGCCGGAGGGGAGCGAGCCAGGCTCCAAACAGACCGACGCCCCCGGGGTCGAGCCGATGGACGCCCTCGAACTTGACGCCATCATCGGGCAACTCGAGGCGGAGGAGGCGTCGCTCCGGCTCGATTCCCAGGGGAACATCGTCGCCCGCGGGCTCTTCAATCCCTTCCAGGAGCACACCCTTGCCGCCTACGCCACCCTCGTCGAGCGATTCCTCGCCGCTGGACGGGCGTAAATGAAGCGCGGAAGCCCCGGGGCCGTTGCTATCCTCACACCGATGCACTCTACCAACGTTCGTCGCCCCGCAGAGCCCAATGCCATGCCGCTCGCCCAGGATCCCTCGGCCGATTCAGGCCCCGGTTCAGGCCCGAATCCAGACGCCGTTCCAAGCTGCCGCCAGCCCCTCGCCGAGCGATGGCTGCGGGTATGGCACGCCTGGGAGCGGACGGCGTGGCGGGGGGCGATCGCGTGGATGGCCGTCGTGGCCGTGGCCTGGCTTACCTACCAGACGTGGCGCTACTTCTCTGTCCCCACGCAGCTCGGGGAGAAGGCGGTCAGCCTCGGCGCGATCGACCTCCACAATCGCTTCGATGAAGTCCGGTCATGGTTCCGGGGGGAGTTCGTCTACGCGATGTACGCCGATGCGGTCTATCCCCCGGCCAGTTACGCGCTGCTCGGATTCGTCTTCAATGTTCTTCCCTGGGTGATCGTCAAGCCGCTGTGGTATTTCCTCTCGCTTGTGTCGGTGGGGATCCTCGGTCGGACCCTGGTCGAGCACAGCCTGGCAGGTTCGCCGACGGAGAAGACGTTTCTCGGCCTGATGCCCTTCGCCTTTTACGCCACCGGCGCGGCGGTCGGGAACGGGCAACTGGTGGTGTTCGTCCTGCCGCTGGTCGTGAGTGCCATCCTCCTCCTCTCGCGCCCCGATTCCCCGGAGCGTGGCATCGGGCGGGGATCGCTGTTGATGCTCTTCGCCCTCGTTCAGCCGACGATCGCCGCTCCCTTTTTCTGGCTGGTGATCTTTTTGTCGCCCCGACTGAAGCCGGCGATCGTCGTCGTGGCCCTCTATCTGACGATGACAGCGCTGGCCGTGCCGTTCCAGATCGGGGCGACGGTACCGAAAACGCCGAAGCAGCCACCGGCGGCCGTGGCAGCCAGCGGCCCCGGGGCGACGTCGTCCGTAGATCCCTGGACGCCTGAGGATCGCCAGCGGTATTTAGAGCGGGTCGCGCACGACGGCAGTGTGCTGACGATCTGGTCGAAGCGAGCCACCCAGGCCGCCGGGATAGGCTCGGTGCGCGGAGGCTACGCCAGCGCCCATGACATCCTCGCCGCGTTTGGGCTCTCCGCCTTGAACCTACCTGTTTCCCTGGCGATTCTGATCGTGCTCGGGGGCTGGGTCTTCCGGCACCGCCGGGGCGATCTGTGGCTCCTGTTGGCGGTGACGGCCATCGTGGCCCGGATGTGGACGTACCACCGCTGGTACGACGATCTTCTCCTCGTCTTTCCCCTCATCGCCCTGTTCCGGACCACGAAGCTGCCGACCTCGAGCCCGCGGACTCGCGTCCTTGCGGCCAGTCTGTTCTTCTGGGTGTGGCTGTTCCTGCTCGCCCCCGGGGTGCTCTACACGCTGCCCCACCCGGAGATCCTCGTGGGCGTTCAGGTAGGCGGCTGGATCGCGGCGCTGGTTTTTCTCCTCCTCGAGGCCCGCCGCGAGCGACTGGCCATCGACCGCGGCACGCCCTCTTCCGGCAGCGGCATAGCTGGGCCGACCTGACGGCGGTCAACGAGCCGGGCCGGGCACCTCGCGATGCCCGGCCCGGTGTCGATCATTCAAAGAGCGACATCGCTCAGGCGGACATCGCCTGCCGGAGCAGCCGCCCGCAGCGACGCTCGAGGACTCCGAGCGAGCCGATCAGCAGGGCCAAGGCACTGCCGAAGGAGCCGGGATCGATCTCGGGGACGGCCGTGAAAAAGTTCCCCAAGGAGCCTCCCGCGTTTCCTCCACCCGTCGTCGGGGTGTTGGTGGATGTGTGGAGGTTGTAGTACGCCTGGCCGGTGAGGAGAAAGTTCACGAAGTTGTCGAAGGCGGTGTTGGCATCGCCGCCTTGCGCGGTCACGAATCCGGCAGAAAGATTCGCCGGGGTGTAGGTGTTGGGGCCGAACGTGGCGGGAGCCGCACCTGAACCGGTGGAGCTGGGACTTCCGGAGAAGTTGAGCGCGACCGTCCAGTTGGCGCCGCTGGGAAACACGTAGGGGGTCTGCGTCGCCTGGGCGTGGATGTGCGACGCACTGACGTTGTTGTTGAGCCCCTGATACGTCGACTGGAACACGAGCGTGCGGGCCACCGTGTCAATGCGGATCGATGCCGAGCCCGAGCCCGTTGGCGTGGGGACGGAGGCCTGTGGCACGAGCGTGCCCTTCAGAAACAGGAGTTCTGCCCTGGCAATCGGGCTCCCAGCGAGAAGGCCGACCGATGCCATGGCGATGGCGAACAAAGGCCCCCTCGTGCGAGCTGGGTACTCCTCATCGTGGTGAGGCGACCCCCTCATCGGCGCTGTGTCCGCTGCGTTCGGCCTTGCTTTTCCGCTGTTTGGGCCCGACCTCCCCAAACAAGGGAGGCGATTCACCACCGCGATGAGGGGCGTCGGTCTTCGCCCGTCGAGGGAGAGCGGCTCAGGCGAAGATGTCGCGGACGACCGTCCCGGAGACGTCGGTGAGCCGATAATCGCGGCCGGCGTGGCGGTAGGTGAGCCGCTCGTGGTCGAGCCCGAGGAGGTGGAGAATCGTGGCGTGGAGATCGTGGACATGGACGCGCCCCTCGATCGCATCCCAGCCGAAGTCGTCGGTCGCGCCGTGGATCATGCCCCCCTTCACCCCCCCACCGGCAAGCCACATCGTGAACCCGTAGGGATGGTGGTCGCGGCCGTCGGCATTCCCTTCCCGCGCCGGGGTCCGGCCAAACTCTCCCCCCCAGATCACGAGCGTCTCCTCGAGGAGCCCGCGGGCTTGGAGATCGGCGAGCAAGCCGGCCACGGGGAGGTCGGTCGCCAGCGCGTTCTTCTCATGCCCCCCCTTGAGATCGGAATGCTGATCCCAGGGCTGGAAGCCGCCGGTCGTGTGATAGAGCTGCACGAACCGGACACCGCGTTCGACGAGCCGCCGAGCGAGGAGGCACTGGCGGCCGAAGGTGGCCGTGGCCGGCTCGTCGAGGCCGTAGAGGCGCCGCGTGGCGGGCGTCTCCCCGGCAAGCTCGAAGGCTTCCGGGGCCTCCGACTGCATCCGGTAGGCGAGCTCGAAGGCGGCGATCCGCGCCGTCAGCCGGCTGTCATCGGCTCGGCTCGCCCGATGGAGCTCGTTGAAGCGGGCGAGCGCATCGAGATCGCGTCGCTGCTGCGCCGGACTGACGCGGGCGTTGGCGAGGTTGCGGATCGGTGTCTCCATGTCGGAGACGAACGTCCCCTGGTGGGCCGCCGGGAGGAAGCTTGCCCCATACTGCCTTGCCCCCTCGATGAGCGGCCCGGGGCCGATCGCCATGAAGCCGGGGAGATTTTCATTCTCCGACCCCAGGCCGTAGGTCACCCAAGCCCCGAGGCTCGGCCGGGAGAAGACCCGTTCGCCGGTGTTCATCAGCAGGCATCCGCCGGGATGATTCGGGTCGTCGGTGACCATCGAACGGATCACGCAGAGACGATCGACCTGCCGGGCGGTGTGGGGAAACAGTTCGCTGACGTCGATGCCCGATTGACCATGGCGGGCGAACTTCCAGGGCGAAGCAAGGAGCATGCGCTGCTGGCCGAGATAGGCCTTCGGCGCGGGCTTGCCGTCGTCGGCGGTAAGCCTCGGCTTCGGATCGAACGTGTCGACCTGCGACGGCCCCCCCGGCATGAACAGGAAGATCACCCGCTTGGCCCGCGGGGCGAAATGGGGAAGTCGCGGTGCGAGTGGATTGGACGCGTCAGTCGCGGCCAAGGCCCCACCCTCCTGCAGCAGCGCCGCCAGCGCCAGGCCGCCAAAGCCTGCGCCAGCGTGGCGAAGGAGATCGCGGCGCGTGGACACGATCGGCTGTTCAGTCGACATGGATGAACTCGTTGCTGCAGAGGAGGAGGTGGCACAGACGGGCCCAGCCATCGCTCCCCGATTCGGCGAGGAACCGCGTGGCGAGCGACACTTCTTCATCGCTTGGCAATCGTCCAAAGAGCAGCGCGTGGAGCCGTTCGAGCCGCGACTGAAGATCCCCCTCCGGCCGTTCGAGGGAGATCCGCGCGGCGAGCGCGTCGGCCAAATCGAGGATGAAGGGATCGTTGAGGAGGAAGAGGGCCTGCGGAGCGACGGTCGATGTCTTCCGTGCCTCGACGATCGCGCCGCAGTCGGCGCCGTCGAAGAGCGAGCCAAAGCCGGTCGTCTTCGCGCCGGTCCGCGTCGCCATCAGGTAGAGGCTCCGCCGCGGCGTCATCAGCTCGCTGAAGGCCGGGCCTCCCGGCGTGGTCTCGAGCCGGCCGGAAACGGCCAGGTACGCGTCGCGAATCGCCTCGGCCTCGAGCCGCTGGCGCGGCATCCGGCCGAGGAGCCGATTGCTGGGATCGGCAGCAAGCGTGGCGGCATCGGCCCGGCTCCCCTGCCGGTAGGTGCTCGAGCGCATCATGAGCCGGTGCATCGCCTTCATCGACCAGCCCGATTCGATCAATCGGCTGGCGAGGTGATCGAGGAGCGCCGGATGGCTCGGCGGCTCACCGCGGAGGCCAAAACCGCCTTCGACAGGGACGATGCCGGCGCCAAAATGATGCTGCCAGAGTCGATTGACCATGACCCGTGCCGTGAGCGGATGGGAGGGGCTCGAAAGCCACGCGGCCAGCTCGCGCCGGCCACTCCCCGCGCCGATGGGCGTCGGCTCGCCAGTGACGAGGACGCGCGGAAATCCGCGCGGCACGATATGGCCGCGGTTGGCGGGATTCCCCCGGATAAACACCGCCGCATCCTGAAAGCCCGCGTGCCGCGTCTCGGGCACGCCGCCATCCTGAACGACCACCGCGCGGGGAATCTCCACCGCGGGCTTTGTCGCCAAGGCATCGTGTTCGGCGCGGAGGCTTTCGATCCGCTCCCGGGCGGCGCTTTCGAGCCAGGCATCGCGCTCGGCAGCCGGGCGGGCAAACGGGCTTGTCGATCCGGTGAGAAACTCGAAGCTGTCGGAGCCAGCCGACTCAACGACCGAAGCTTCGTCGAGCCAGCGAGCGCGGATCTCCGCTTCGATCCGGCCACGCGCTGCGTCATCGAGCGCGCCGGCGACGACGCGCAGCTCGGCGACGTCGCCGCGAAACGACGGCCCTGCTCCCGATCCCGCCCCACCGATCCGCAGGGCGCGGATGTCGGGGGCGGACGACACCGCCTCGAGTCCGGCGTTCGATCCGGCAAGCTTTCCGTTGCGGAAGAGCTTCGTGCCACCGGGGCCCCACGCGAGCGTCACGAGCTGAAAGCCCCCCTCGGGGGCGGGGCCGACGACGATGTCGCCATTGCCACTGCCGTGGCGGAGGATGGCGTGGAGGGCCCCCGTCTTCTCGGCGATCAGCCCGACGCCATGCTGCCCGACGGCCGCGTCCTCCCAGCCGAGGAGGCGTTGCCCCGGCGCGGCGTCGGCGGCGGGGCGAAAGAGGACCGTCAACGCACCGACCGCCGGAACCTCCCGGCCGGCCGCGAGGATCGTGCCGCCATCGAAGCGCACCACCGGCCGCTCCCGACCACCGAGGATGGTCGTGGCGAGGGTCGGCGCGGCGTGCTCCGCGAGGGAAAGCGCATCGTCGGCCAGCCCGTCCCGGTCGGGCCAGGCGACAACCCTTCCGGCCGGATCGACGACGAGGCCGGGATCATCGGCGTGAAATCGAAACAGCTCGTTGGTGTGGGTGTCACCGCGAGCCGGATCGGTGCGCCGCGCCTCACGTTTGGCCCCTTCGGCGGCCAGGTGCTCGGCCAGCGCAGCCACGAAGCGGACGGCCGCCTCGCGCTCCGTGGCGGCCGCGAGAGGGGCGAAAATCGATGGCGGAGCGTCAAGGAGCGCAAGCCAGCGATCGAGCGTCTTCTCGTCGAGCTGTCGCTCCGCGGCTATCGCGGCGACTGTCGTCGGCAGGCCGGCTCGTGCCGCAGCCCGAAGATCCCAGGCGGCGAGGCAAGCGCGGGCCGAGTCTGCCACCACGATCGCCTCGAGGGCGCGCCGATGCTCGGCTTCGCGGGCGACGCTCACGAGCCCGGCGAGCGCGTCGAGCCGCTTCCGATCGGCGGCCGCTTGGGCCTCGAGCGCCGCGATCTCACTCGCCGGCAGGAGCGGCACTCGGATCAGGGGGGTGTTTCCTTTCACCGGCCCTGGAATCACCCGGGTGCTGAAGAAGATCCCGGCCAGCGCGTGGTAATCGTCGGTGGAGACGGGATCGAACTTGTGGTCGTGGCAGCGGGCGCAGGCGAGGGAGAGGCCGAGGAAGGCCCGGCTGACGACGTCGATCTGATCGTTGACGCAGTCGGCGATCATCCGCTCCTTGTCGACATCCCCCGGCACGAAGTCGGCGATCGCCAGGAACCCCGTCGCCACGAGCGCCTCGGCGTCGATCCTTCCCGGATCATCAGGCTGGAGGAGATCACCGGCGATCTGCCGGGAGAGGAAGTCGGTGTAGGGAAGGTCGCGGTTGAAGGCGTCGATCACCCAGTCGCGGTAGCGCCAGGCCTCGCGGAAGTCGCTCTCGGGCGGCAGCTGGATGAGATCGCGGGCATCGGCATAGCGGACGACGTCGAGCCAGTGCCGCCCCCAGCGCTCGCCATACCGCGGCGAGGCGAGGAGCCGTTCGATCACGGTGTCAAACGCCTCGGGCGACTCGTCGGCCAGGAAGTCCGCCAGTTCCTCGGGCGTCGGCGGGAGGCCAGTGAGATCGAACGTCGCCCGGCGGAGGAGTGTCCACTTGTCGGCAGGCGCTGACGGGCTCAAGCCCGCGGTATTGAGGCTAGCGAGGATGAAACGGTCGACCGCTCCCCGTGGCCAGGCTTCGTCGGCGACTTCAGGCGGCGCCGCGTCGACCACCGGCTGGAAAGCCCAGTGAGCCCGGTCGGCATCCGTGATCCGCCGCGACGCGGGTCGCCCGACGGGCGCGCCGGCGGGAACGCCCCCGTCCGGCCAGGGCGCGCCGTCCCTCACCCACGCGCCGAGGCTCTTGATCTCTGCCGCCGAGAGCTTCCCATCCGGGGGCATCTGCACCCGATCGTCGGCATACCCCACCGCGGCGAGAAGGAGGCTCTCCTCC
>CAJBCV010000314.1 GCA_903951635.1 uncultured Planctomycetaceae bacterium | reverse complement strand
CCATGAACCAGGGTCGGATCGGCACGGCGATTCTCGCCTGGCACGAGTCGCACGACCGCTTTCCGACGGGCGTCGGCTTCAGCGACGAGGCGAATGGCTGTGCGTCCTCCAAGGGCTTTTATTTCTGGACGTTTACGCTCCTCCCCTGGCTCGGCCATGCCGACGTCGCGGCCATGATCGGCCCCCAGACGTGGTCGGGCGAACCTGGCACGGCGGAATCGTTCCGGGCTTTCCGGGAGACGATTCCCGTCTATCGCTGCCCCTCCGATACCCACGTCCCCATCACGGTGCCGGCGCTCGGGATGATCGACCAGACGCAGAGCAACTACGTCGGCTGCTTTAGCCCGCATGGCTTCGCGGTCGAGCCGGAGGCGAATGTCGAGTGCCTCGCAAAGCACCAGCGGAACGGCGGCCAGCGGACCACGGCCAATCCCACGGTTCTCACCACCGACCCGCTGCGGACGCGCCCCGGACGAGCGGTGTTCAACTTCTTCGGCGTCGAGCGATCGCTCGATAACGTGACCGATGGCGCCTCACGGACGATCATGCTCGCGGAGCGGTTGGCCGGGAACGGCGATCTCAGCCCACGGGACGGTTGGTGGTGCGAATTCGGGGTGCAGTATTCCCACGCAAGACCGCCAAACTGGCCAGGCGCCGACCGCTACGGCGGCAATGGAATCTCGGTGATCGCGTCGAAGAAGCCTGGCAAGCATGGGCTCGAGCCTGGCCCCGGTGGATGGCCAGGGATGCTCGTGGCGGCGCGGAGCCAGCATCCCGGTGTGGTCGTCGCGACGGCTGCGGATGGCTCGGTGCGGACGGTTCGAGACGACATCAACCCGGACGTGTGGACGGCGCTCGGCTCGATGGACGGCGGCGAAGGGGAGATGCCTTGAGGCTTCGGGATCGAGACCGCCCAGCCAGGGGCCGAAGATTTAAGGGTGGGAGGGGGCCACGAGCTCCTCGCCGGCGCCGGGCGACCGCCCGGGCCCGCGGAGGACGAGATCATCGACGGCGTCGTCCTCCGGGTCTGTTCCGCTCCAGAGCGTCCAGCGGCCGTCCGCGATCCGGTAGCCGATCGACGAATCGGTGAACGGATCGAGGGGAACTTCGGCGAGAAACGCCGGGACGAGGTCGGCGAGGCTCGCTGGCGGCTGGCCCGTCGCGAGGCGATGGCGCTCGATCGCGGCGGCGCAGTCGGCGAGGACGAGCGCCGCATGGGCACGGTCGGTGGTGTCGAGTGAGGCTTTGAGGTCGGGGAGGAACGAACTCAGCGACCTCCGGGAGAGTCGCTCCGATATCGTTTCATGACAGGGTTGGAACAGCTTTCGCCGCGGCGCCTCGGAGTTCGGGAGAGCTTCGAGGGTGTCAGCGATGACCTGCCAGGCCAGTCGACGGTCATCCCGGGTCGGCTCACTGACCGCGTCGACGATAGCGTCCAGGTAGATATTGGCCGCGCGAAGCGGCACGTTGGGGTCGGCCGCGAGGATCCGAAACGGAAAGCGGATCGGAAAAAACAACGCCATCGGTTTGGAAGGGTTCGTGAACTTTGCGGTGATCGCGTCGAGGGCGTAGAGTCGTTCGAAGGTGTCGACGCTCTCGGCCAAGGGCGCCCAGTCGATGGCCGAGCGGAGCGATCGCTGCATCTCCGCGAGCAGCGTGTCGGCAGGGTGGCCATCGCGAATGAGCGTCTGTGTGGCCCCGGAGGCACTGGACAACAGCGCCATCGCCACGAGCCGGCAGACGAGCGGTCCCGGCGTGTCGGCGATCTTGTCGCCGTAACGGAGGAGCGAGTCGAGATCGTGCCAGGCGCCGGGGGTGTCCCCCTCTCCGAGTCGGAGCATCGATCGGGCGAGCAGGGCCTTGGAAAATGATCGGAACGCCCCTTCGACAGGGATCTCCAGCGAGATGAGCGCGGGCGTCGGTCCGAACCTGTCCGTCGGAGGTCGGTCGGCGGGGAGGCAGCGGGGCGGGCACCAGCCTTCGCGGCGGGCACCGGCGGCGAGCGTGTCGAGAGCCGATCGGTTTTCCTCGAGCCAACGGGCGAGCCAGGGCTGATCGGCGGCGCGCCACGGCGTGCGCGAGCATTCCTCGAGAATCCGCTCCGCTTCGGCGGTATCCATCCCATCCGGCGGGGGTGGCGGCAGGACGAGCCGGTCCGACTCAGGCCGCTGGTCGGCGGCCGAGAGGTAGGCCTGCGAATGGTCGATGGCGTTTTCAGAGGATGTCTCGCTCGGAATCACCTCCCAGACGGCGGCGGCGGCGTTCGTCTCCGGCGGGATGCCGCGCGGCTCCAGATTCATGACCGCTTGGAAATAATCGGGCAGGCCGTCGGGAGCTAAGGGCTCGGTGATCCTCGTGGTCTCTTCGGAGATCACAAGCGCAGGCGACGGTGAGAAAAACGCCCACAGCTTCTCCCCGACGACGAACCCGACCGCCGACACGATCAAGGGCCATTTG
>CAJBCV010000313.1 GCA_903951635.1 uncultured Planctomycetaceae bacterium | reverse complement strand
TTCATCGCGTCGCCCCACGAGCCGGCGGCGAAGGCGATGTCGAAGGTCTCGATCTCCGGAAAGCCCTCCGGCGGCCCCTGCGCATCGGCCATCCACGGTCGGTAGTGATGCTTGGCGACGATCGCCTTCCCTTCCGGCGAGTAGAGGAAGCCGAGGTAGGCCTCGGCGGCGTGGCGCGTCGACCTTCGATCGACGTTGCCGTCGACGACGGCTACCGGCGGATCGACGCGGATCGACCGCTTCGGGTAGACGATTTCGAGGGCCCCGTTCGATTCCTCGACCTCGAGGTGCGCTTCGTTCTCGAACGTGAGGTGAACGTCACCGATCCCTTTTTGGGAGAAGGTGGCGGTGGCGGCTCGGGCGCCGGTGTCGAGGACCGGCGTGCGCCGGTAGAGCCGTTCGACGAAGCCCCGCGCGTCGTCGGCCGAGCCACCGGCGGCAAGCACCGCGCCCCAGGCAGCGAGGAAGCTGTACTTGCCGTTGCCCGACGTCTTCGGGTTGGGGGTGATGATCTCGATGCCGTCGCGGTCGAGGTCGGGCCAGTCGGAGATCCCCTTCGGGTTCCCCTTGCGCACGACGAACACGACGACCGAGTGGTAGGGGATCGAAGCGTTGTCGAAACGGTGCTGCCAGTCGGCCTTGACGAGCCCCGCCTTGGCAATGGCCTCGACATCGGGCCAGGTGGCGAGGGTCACGACGTCGGCTTCGAGGCCGTCGATCACGGCCCGGGACTGGCTTCCCGACGCGGCGTGCGACTGCTTGATCGAGACCTCGGTGCCATGCTCGGCCCGATAGTGCTTGGCGAAGGCGGTGTTGATGTCCTTGTAGAGCTCGCGGGTCGGGTCGTAGGAGACGTTGAGGAGTTCGACCGACGGCGTGTTCGCCGTGCCCGTCCCCGCAGGTTTCGAGCATCCCGTCGCCAGGCCGGCGAGCGTCACGGTGGCGAGAAGGGCGACTCGGGCGAAAAAGAGGGAGGAAGCGGTTGGCGGCAGCATCAGCAACGGGCCTCGGGGGCATTCGATTCGGTCATCGAGGAGCGATAGAGCACAGCATGATTTTCATGATCAAGATCGTCAACATCATTGTGTATCTTTCGAAGAAATGAAAAAGCCCGCCTGAAAAACGATCTTTTCAGGCGGGCTTCACCGTTTTTTGACCCGGACATCGCAGACTACCCCACCCACCCAGAGGCCGGAAAGCGTCTGAGAACGGGCTGGTGGTCCACGATCCGGGTGGTTTTCTCGAGGGCTTCAGCAGACGCAAGTGCCGCAGCAGACGGGCACGCCGCCGAAGCAGACGGTGCAAGCGCAGCCAGCCTGGCAGCAGGCGGCCAGGCACTCGCAGCAGCCCTGGGTCAGCTTGCAGCAGTCCTTGTCACCGGAGCGGCAGGTGATGCACACCCCCTTCGCGGTCGGTTCGCAGGTGCAACTGCAGAAGCAGAGATTGCACTGGGCGACGCAGATTCCGTTCTTCGTGCAGGCGCAGCTGCACATCCCCTCGGCGAGGCTCCGGCAGAGGTTCTGGAGCGTCCCGCAGGAGGCCTGATCGGGGCAGTCGCAGTGGATCTTGAAGCCGTCGGCGCATTTTTCGAAGCGCAGCGTGCAGCGGGGCACGGCACACCAGGACGGAGCCGGGCCAGCGCCGTGGGGGGCTGGGCCATGGGCCGCAGCATGGTGCGGGCCGGCGGCGGTACGGTCCGCCAGCCCAGAACCCATGGTCAATCCGTTCGCCATGGAAGTCTCCTTTGTCTGTCCCCGCGGAGCCGTCGGGGGTGCCGGCGGGGAACGGGGGCGGTGTCGATGCACTCCGGACTGTCCGGAGGGGGCGGGACGATAATCCGCCGGCCGCCTCGGCGGCAACGGGGCTTTTGCCGGTCATTCGCCGTTTTCCAGCCCGATCCGGGGGCCCCACCGGGGGCCCCACCGGGACGCCTGACCGGAACGATTGTTCCGGCGGCGCCCGTGTCAGCGGGCCGCCACGTGGGTCAGGGGGGGGGCGGTTCGATACCTACCGGGGGGGCGAGCGGCCGGATGGACGCCTCTGGTTTGAAGAGAGGTCGGAGAGGACACGAGGAACGGGACATGGGCGTCAACCGGATCGTCATGCAGAACGGGGTCGTGTGGTGGTTGCCGCCGCTGCGCTCCAAGGACGAAGCCGACCGCGCGAAGCCGCGTTCCCCGCGCCGTTCCCGCAAGACCCCTCCGCGCCAGGCCGGGCCCCAAGCGCCGCGGGATGCCGCCGCCACGCCCCCGGCTGGATTCGTTCCCCTCTCGTCCCTCGGTATTCCGGGCATCGATTCGATCATGCTCAGCCATGCTGACTTCTACCGCGAGGCCTACGATTCCGCCGTCCGCGACCGGAAAGACGGTGAGGCCGGCCCGCCGCGGGCCGATCACTCCGGCCCCGACCCGCTGCCCGGCCCCGAGGAGGGCTCCGGTCCCAGCGGTGACGCAGAGCGGGCGGAATGGTAGGGTTTGGCCGGACCGGGTGTGACCCCGGTCGACCTCCCTTCCGTGGGGCCCCGCCCGATGATCGACAATCTGCTCGCCGGTAATGCCAAGTTCGTCAGCACCGAGTTCGCCCCGAACGCCGAGTACTACCACGCCTTGGCCGCGCAGCAGCGGCCCAAAGTGCTGTGGATCGGCTGCTCCGACTCGCGGGTCAGCGAACACCAGATGACCGACTCGAAGCCGGGGACGATGTTCGTCCACCGCAATGTCGCCAACATCGTCGCCTTCAACGACGTCAACATCTCGGCGATCCTCGAGTACGGCGTCGTCCACCTCAAGATCGAGGACATCATCGTCTGCGGGCACACCCGCTGCGGAGGCATCGCCGCGATCGAGGATGGCGTCCACGAGAACTACATCGCCGACTGGCTGTGCATCGCCACCGGTGCCAAGGAGGCCGCCGATCGGATCGCCCGTGAGCGGGGCCTCAATCGAGAGCAGAAGCTCTCGGTACTCACCGAAGAGAACGTCAAGCTGCAGATCAAGCATCTTCGCAACCTCGCCCTGATCAAGAACATGCACGCCAAGGGATCGGTGCCCCGGATCCATGGCTGGCTCTACCGGGTCGAGACCGGCACGGTCGATGTCCTCGTCGACGGCCGCGGGGGGGCGCCGCGATCGGGTTCCCCGGCCAAGGCTCTCAAGTCGGCGGTCGGGGCATCCCCGAAGAAGCCGGCGGCGAAGAAGGCGCGGAAGAAATGACCGCCGGTCACTCCGCCACGCCCCGCGGCGCCGACGACGGGCCGCCCTCGCAGCGCGATCGGTTCGTCGACTATTACGCCCTTCCCCGGGCCCCCTGGGACATCGGTCGCCCGCAGGATGCCTTTATCACGGCCGCGCCGCGGATCACCGGACGAGTTCTCGACGCGGGCTGCGGCACCGGTGACCTCGCCCTCTGGCTGGCCGCCCGCGGCCGGACGGTCACCGGCATCGATTTCCTCGAAGCGCCCCTCGTGGCCGCGCGGCGCAAGGGGGCCGAACTGGGGCTGGCCGTGAACTTCCTCCAGATGGATGCGCTGGCGATCGGGGCGATCCCCGAGCGTTTCGACGCCGTCACCGACTGCGGGATGTTCCATTCCTTCGACGACGAGCGTCGAACCGCCTACGTGGAGGCCCTCGGCCGGCTTCTCGAACCGGGCGCGAGGGTCTTCATCCTCTGCATGTCGACCGACGAACCGGGAACCCAGGGCCCCCGCCGGGTGGCCGACGAGGAGCTCCGGGCAACGTTCTCCAGCGGCTGGGAGATCGAATCGATCGAGCCGGCGCGGTTCGAGGTCGTGCCCGGGATTCCGGGGGCCGAGTTCGGCCCCGGCGGGGCGAAGGCGAGGTTTGTCACCATCCGCCGGCTCGCCGCCGAGTAGCTGTCTGCGTCGAGAATCCCCTCCGCCCTGCCGTCGCACCGGTCGGCATCGACGGCGTCGAGGGTCCTTGCGTACCATCCACGCGAAGCGGTGAGGGCGCGGGCCCCTCGGGGCCGACGCCATGTCGCCGCCATCCGGCCAGCCATCCGAAGCAGGAGATCCGAGATGCGCCCTCGAGCATCGTGGCGGTGGATTGCGGGCATCGTCCTGGCGAGCGCCGGTCCGCTGGCCGGTGCGGCCGGGGCGGTCGTCATCGATCTGGTCAACGCCGGGTCGACGAACATGTCGGCCCCGGCCGATGATCCCGGCTGGAACAACGTCGGTGCGATCGGCTTCGGGGGAGGGGTCTACATCGGTTACGGCTGGGTGTTGACGGCCAATCATGTCGGCAGCGGTGACGGCATCACGCTCGGTGGCGTGAAGTACCCCATGCTGCCCGGCACCGGGCACCGACTCACCAACGCCGGCGCTGCCGGGCAGACGGCCCTCACCGATCTCGCCATGTTCCGGATCGCGACGCCGTCGCCGAGCCTGTCCTTCATCCATGTCGCCAGCACGGCGCCTGCCAACGGCGACACCGTGACGCTGATCGGCCGGGGGCGCCTCCAACAGGCCGCTGCAACCTATTGGGATGTCAACACCGCGTCGCCCACGTGGGTGTGGACGGAGACCACCGCGGAACTCGCCAACGAGGCCGGCTTCAAGACCAACGCCACGAAGTCGATGCGCTGGGGCACGAACGTGGTCGATGACCGCGGCTGGGCGAGCGTGGGAGGGATCAACGTCAACGCGCTGGGGACGACGTTTGACCCGTTGGTGTCCACGGACGAAGCGCAGGTCGTCAACGGCGACTCCGGCGGCGCCGTGTTCGTGAAGCAGGCTGGACAGTGGAACCTTGCCGGGATCATCATCGCCCAGGGGCTGCTTCCGGATCAGCCCGGGGGTACGAGCACGGCGGCCTTCTACAACACCTCCATCTTCGCCGATCTCTCCTACTATCGGCCGCAGATCGTGGCCATCGTGGTGCCGGAGCCGGCGGCGATGACGCAACTGCTCGCTGCCGGCGGCATCGGCCTCGGTGTTTGGTGGTGCCGTCGCCGTCGCGCGGGCTGACTTGAGGGGCGATCGAGCCATGCGGCTGTTCCCCTCCGATCGCTATCCGTTGCCGCTGCCGGAAGGGCACCGCTTCCCGGTGGAGAAATACCGGGCGTTGCGGGGGCGGTTGGCTGCCGCGGCGGCCGCCGGTGCATCGCTTGAGTTCATCGAGCCGCACGCCGCCACCGACGAGGAACTCCTCCGCGTCCACCAGCGTGGCTACGTCGGCAGGGTCATGGCCGGCACCCTCACGGCGGCGGAGGTCCGGCGGATCGGTTTTCCCTGGAGCGAGCAACTCGTCGCCCGCTCCCTGCGGAGCACCGGCGCCGCGATCGACGCGGCGGCGGCGGCGCTCGAGGATGGGATCGCCGCCAGCCTCGCCGGGGGGACGCACCATGCGGGGAGCGACTGGGGGGAAGGCTACTGCGTCTTCAACGACACGGCGGTGGCGGCCCGCGAGATGCAGGCCCGGAGAGCGGTCGAGCGGGTGGTGATTCTCGATCTCGACGTCCATCAGGGGAACGGCACCGCCGAAATCTTCGCCGCGGATCCCTCGGTGTTCACCGTGTCGGTTCACGGTGCCCGCAACTTTCCCCTCCGCAAGTATCCAGGCGACCTCGATATCGGCCTCGAAGACGGCGCCGACGATGCGACCTACCTTGCCGCGGTCGATGCGGCGCTCGACGGCGCCCTCGAGGTTGGGAGGGCCGATCTCCTCCTTTACATCGCCGGGGCCGATCCGTATGCCGGGGATCGTCTCGGGAGGCTCTCCGTCAGCCGGGCCGGCCTTCTCGAGCGGGATCGACGGGTGTTGGGGAGGGCGCGGTCCGCCCGGATCCCCGTGGGAATCGTCTGCGGAGGGGGCTACTGCGCCGACATCGGAGCGATCGTCGAGATCCACGCCGGGACGATGCTCCTGGCGGCCGAATTGCTCGCGGAGGGGGGGAAATAGTCCGTTCCGTTGGTCCCCCTGCAGTGGGCTTGGGGGCCCGGTTCCGGAGGCCGGGGCGGGCGATTTGCTTCCAGGGCCCGTTTCACCCCGGTCGGGTTCCCCTGCCGGTGGGGAGTGGGAGGGGGGGCGCGGCTTGCCGGTGAGGAAGCCAGACCGTAGTCTTTCTGAGTGGTTCAGGTCGGGCTCTCGGGGGATTTTCTTCCAGCGACGATGTCTCACGGCCGTCATTCACAGCCCTTTCGAAGGTTGCCGAAAGCATCTCGAAGGGGGGGATGGCGTTGCAGTCGGGCCCGTTCGTTGTCCGATGACCAGATCTGTTCCTCTTCTCTTCCGGCGCATTGAATCATCCTTCCTATCAAGCTGGAGAATCGTCATGGGTGCCAGAATCGATACAGCCCCTCAGCCTGTCGCCCCCCGGCGCCAGGCGCGGGGCTTCACGTTGGTCGAGCTGTTGGTGGTGATCGCCATCATCGGCACGCTCGTCGGCCTCCTCCTCCCGGCGGTGCAGTCCGCCCGTGAGGCGTCGCGCCGCTCCAAGTGCAGCAACAATCTCAAGCAGGTCGGGCTCGCGGTGCACAACCACCACGACTCCAAGCAATTTCTCCCCACCGGCGGCTGGTGGTGGGGGGCTTGGTCGTTCAACAACGGCATGCCCGCCAGTGGCGTCAAGCAGTACGCCGGCTGGGGCTACCAGATCCTCCCCTTCCTCGAGAACGAAGCCCTCTGGCTCGGCAATGGTGCCAAGGACGTCGACGGCAATGGCTCGCTTGCCGACTGGGAGCGTTTCTACAAGGCCCGTGGCACGCCGGTGGCTCAGTATTTTTGTGCCAGCCGTCGTGCTTCCTCCGACGGCGTGAAGTCGGCGGGGGAGTGGTATGGATCGCCGTTCCCCGGCGGATCGGCTCCCTTCGCGCAGACCGACTACGCCGGCAACAGCCTCGACACCGGTGACAATTGGCTCGGCGGCGAGGGGGCTCCTTGGCACAACGAAGGAGACGGACCGATCTTCCGCGTCGACGGCGACCAGGCGAACCTCGACCTCCGCAAGGTTTCGTCGTTCGCCAGCATCCGTGACGGGACGACGAACGTCATCCTCATCGGCGAGAAGGCCCTCGACAGCGACAACTGCAAGGGCAACATGTGCGGCGACGACAACGAGGGCTACACCGCCGGTTGGGATCACGACACGATGCGGCACACCGGCTTCGTTCCCCAGACCGACGGTGATCGGTCGGGGTCTTGGCATGGTGACGGCCGTTTCGGTTCCGCGCATCCGACGGTGGTCAACATCGTCCTCTGCGACGGTTCGGTGCGTGCGATCAACTACAACATCAACGAGACGATCTGGCGGCGAATGGGCCACCGGGACGACGGAAAGATGGTGGAATACTGATGGCGAGTTCCCTGAACGACGTCAGGCTTTCGCGGCGGGCAGTCCTTGTGCCGCTCGGTCTTCTCCTCGTCGGCGCCACGGCCCTCACCGGCTGTGGTCGGACGAGCCACAAGACCGAGCCGGAGTTCAAGATCAGCGGGAAGATCCTCCGGGGAGGCAATCCGCTCCCCCTCGACCCGGTGATGGCCGCCGCCAAGGCCGCGAGTGTGAACGTCAAGTTCGTCCGAACCGACGCCAGCGGTGGTGCTGACTTCTCCAACTCGGCCTTCGCCGACGAGACGGGAGCCTTCACCATCAAGCTGCCGAAGGGGAAGTACCGGGTCTCGATCGCTCACATGAACGGTCGGCAGCCGGGCGACAATCTCCAAGGCAAGTTCGGCGATCGGAAGTCGAAGATCGAGCAGGAGGTGTCGGGCGACACCAACGACCTCGTCATCGAACTCGACAGCTACAAGTAACCGTCGCTGCCAGCAGCACGGTTCGGAAGAGGACGACGGCCCGGTCGGCAATCGCCGACCGGGCCGTTCGCTTTCAGTCCTCGTCCTCGTCTTCCTCGGAAGCGAACACGAAGGCCGCCCGCCGCGGGGGGGGCATCGGGGAATCGGCTCCGCGGACGCTCCGCCAGATGACCTCGTTGAGGAGGAGGTCGTCGGCCGCATCCTCGACGGAGAAGTCCATGGCGAGTGACGCCTCCGCGCCGAAGGCCGTCGCCACGTTGCGCTCGTCGAGCGAGACTTCCGCCGGACGGCATCGGTAGGGCTCGACGACCGGGGCCTTCGCGAACGCCCCGACCATCGGCAGCGCCGCCGCGTCGAACTGCGACATCGGGTCGAGCCCGAGAATCAATTCCATCGTCCGGAGCATCGAACTGGTCGAGTAGAGGCTCGAATCGACCGCGCCATGCTTCGTCCACGGGCTGATCACGAAGGCGATCGTGCGGTGGGCGTCGATGTGGTCGGGGCCGTTTTGGGCGTCGTCCTCGACGACGAAGATCGCGGTCGTCGGCCAGAACTTCGACTGGCTCACCCCCTCGACGATCCGGCCGAAGGCGAGGTCGTTCTCGGCCATGAAGGCCCTCGGCGTGAGCTTCCCGGGGCTCGTGCCGCTGGTGTGATCGTTGGGAAGGCGGACGATCTGGAGCCTCGGCATGGCGCCTTCCTGTTCAAAGCGGGCAAGCTCGGCGAGGAAGCGGTCGGCCCGCTTCAGATCGGAGTATTCCTGATCGAAGCTTCGGTAGAGTGGATCGATCCGCCCCTCGAGGGCTTTGACCTTCGGCGTGCAAGGATCGTCTGGCGTCTTGCCGTTGGCGACCCATTCGCCGTAGCTGCGGACGCTCACGCCCGCGGCGATCGCCCGGTCCCAGAGGTAGCCGCCGGCAGGGCGGGCGGCATCGAAGCTTCCCTCGGAGGGATACGGAAACTTCTTCCGCCGGTTGTGGCCGTAGGAGAGGGGCCAGTGGCGCTCGACGAAGTCGGTCGCATAGGCCCCCATGGTCCATTCGTGGCCGTCGGCGCTGACTTCGCTCTCGACGTAGAAGTTGTCGAGAAGGACGAATTGGCGGGCGAGGGCGTGATGGTTGGGGGTGACCCGCTCCGGGAAGAGGCAGAGCGTCGGGTCGCCATGCCCCTCCGGCAGGTCGCCGAGGACCTGATCGTAGGTCCGGTTCTCCTTGATGATGTAGATCACGTGGGTGATGGGGCTGGTGGCACCGGGGAGGAGCGGGATGGGGTGGCCGTCGAGTTCCTCCGCCGTGAACACGTCGTCACTGGCCGGGGGCTGGCAGGCAAAGGCCCGCTCCGTCCAGACGGCGAGTTGGGCCGAGAGTTTCTCGCCCTCTTCGGGGAGGTCGATGAACGACACTGTCCCGTCGAACAGCCCGCCGATGTAGTCGGGCGTGGGGGCGTCGGGATCGAATCCCGGTCGGGGACCGTTGCGGTTGGAGTCGGAGATCATCCCCTTCCCGTTGGTCACGAGGAGACGGCGGCCGTCGGCGGTGAGGCGGACGCAGGTCGGATACCAGCCGACGGGGATGAAGCCGAGGCTGCGGGCCGCGCCTGGCTCCTCGACCTCCCACACCGTCAGGGCGTTGATGTTGGCATTGGAGACGAAGAGCCGCTCGCCGTCGGCGGAGATCGCCAGTGCATTGGGCGTGTTGCCGGGGGGCGCGTCGGGGGTGAGGGTGGCGACGAGGGTCTCGGTCACCTTCCCTTCCGCCAGATCGATCACCGACACGCTGTTGCGATTGGCGTTGGCAACGAAGAGCCGTTTCCCGTCGGGCGACATCACCATCTCATTGGGGTGTTCCTCGACGTCGATCCGACCGATGACGCTCCAGGCCTGGGTGTCGATCACCGCGACGGCGGCCTGGGCCCAGAGGGAGACGTAGAGCCGCTCCTGCGCCTCGTCGAGGAGGCAGGTCCAGGGGTGCGGCGCATCGGCGACGATCCGTTCGAGAAGGACGTCGGCCCGCTTCGTGATCGACGGGTCGTCGGCCGTCGGTGGAAGCGCGGGGGCTGGCGCCGCGGCCTCGGCGCCGAGGAGGAGTTCGTCGACGATCGGCACCCCATCGGCCGCGGCCAGTCGCACCCGGGAGACCGAATGCCCCCAGACATTGGCGGCGTAGAGCGTGGTGCCGCTGGAGTGAGGGGTGAGCCCGGCGGGAATGCCGCGGAGTTTCTCGTCGCGGAGTCGCACGGCCTCGAGGGGCACAAGCACCCCCGCTTCGAACCGGAAGGGAAGGATCGTTTCGGCCGCGCCCCCCGACACCCAGAGCCGATTCCCCGTGGCGTCGAAGGCGAGCCCCTGGAAGGCCTCCTCGATGCGGGTGCGGGAGAGCACTTTCCGCGTCTCAAGATCGATCACGGCCAGCTCGTGGGGTCCGAAACCGCAGTGGAGGACGACGGCGTGGCGGCCATCGGGGTGGAGCGCCATGTTGACCGGAAAATCCCCCACCTCCACCTGCTTCCCTGCCGGTCGCAGCGACCACTGATTGGGCAGGACGACCGAGCCGTCCGGCTGTGGGCCTGGGGTGCGGAGGATCGGCTCCTCGCCATGCGCCGGCAGCGGGACGGGCGTCGCGAAGATCGCGGCTGCGAGGATGACCGGGAGGAGGAGCACGCAGCGAACCGCGATCGTCGAGCGTCGCATGGAGGGCCTCGCGAGGGGAAGGGTGCCGCCGTTGTACCCCGTCGCTCCGGCAGCGGCGAACATCCCTCGCTCAATTCTCATCAAGCGTCTCAGGTCCGTCCTCCCGCCACCTTCGCCGCTCAGCGTGCCGGCGCGGCGCCGCCATCGACGAGGCTCCGCCCGGCGCCGGCGAGTGGCTCGAGGGTGGCCCGGAGGATCCGATAGCGGCAATCGTAGGCGCCGAGGAAGAGGGCTTCCTGACGCGGCGTCTGCCAGTAGTCGGAGAGCGACAGCCGCTGGGGCTTCCCCTCCCAGTCGATCCACGGCCGTCCATCGACGGTCACCGTCACCCCGGCCGGCCCGACGTCGACGACGATCTCCGCCGGGAGATTCTTCCGGAAGACATCACCGTCGACCCGCGTCGGGTTATCGGCGACGTTGCGGCCGTCGATGTTTTCCAGGGCGCTGACGCGCCCGCCGGCAGCACCGAAACCGAGCAGCGCGAGGAAGCGCTGCTCCCCCGACCGCAGACCGATCGTCAGCCCGTTGGGCTCATCGAGCGGCTCGACGATGAGGGTCAGTCGATAGGCCTCCGGGGGCGCATAGGGGAGCTCGATCCTCGAGCCAAAGGCCTTCGGGGAGAGGAGTTCGCGGCGGCCGTCAATCTCGTGATCGGTCCATTCCCCTGCCACGCCGTCGCGGCGCGGATCGACAAGCGCGAGGAGATCGACACCGGCTGCGGCCGGGCCGGGGGGCACGGCCGCCGGCCGGTCGGTGGGGTCGACGTCGACCGGCGGAGGAGGAACGTCGGGGGTAAGTCGGACCTGGAAGTAGCCCCAGGCAGTGGCGGCGGAAGGCCCGTCGCCAGGGACATGCTTCGCATCATCGCCCGCTTCCGTGTCGATCTTCGGCGTCGGCCCGGTGACGCGCCATCCGACACCGCAGGGGCGATCGAAGCGCCCGAGGGAGACGAGCCCCGTGTGAAGCGCCTCGGCGTCAACCGGCACACTCGTCCACGGGCCGCGGAGGCTCGTCTGCACCTCCACCCGCAGTCCCGGGGTGCTGCGTTCGAGGGGGGAAAGTCGCAGGGCCACCGACTCGCCCGGCCGCGGCATGGCTGGCTCGGGAGTGGCGGTGAAGGTGTCGAAGATCGGATCGGCAGCGGGGGCATTGGCGGCGTCGGCCGTGAACCCCAATTGCTTTTTCTGCCCGGCGTCGACCCACGATTGCGCCAGGGCACTACGGTACTGCCCCAGGCTCATCACGGAGCCGTCAGCGGACTGGGGATGGGGGAGGCCGATGGCGTGGCCG
>CAJBCV010000312.1 GCA_903951635.1 uncultured Planctomycetaceae bacterium | reverse complement strand
CTCAGTCACTCTCCACTGAGCTAACTCGCGGCGCGGCACGCAGTGGCATCTTCGTGTGCACATTCGCATCGCTGGCATTCAAGTTCAACTTGTTCATGCGGCCGCTCCAGAAGATGCACAAGAAGATATGTCAGCTTTCAAACTTTCAAACAAAACTATCTGCAAATGAAGACCATGTGCACGATGCACTTTCGGCTCCGACTCGCTTTGGCGTGGTGCATTGGCGACCGCTCGCTCCGACGGTCCCTTCGGTCTAGTGGTCCATGTTCGATGTGTGGCAAGTGGACGATGAACTCACACTGTAAACGACTTCGAGGCCATACTCACGATCTTCGATGCCATTTTCGCCACCTGCGTCGACCTGCACCATCCGCCTCGAATCCACTCCACTCGCGATCCCGTGTGGCCCGGCCTTAGCTCGTTGCCCGCGTCGACGCCAGTATGTGAAGGCAGGCCACCGTGGCTGGGTGGCAGGGACCCAGCACGCGCCGCGCTCTGTGGACCGTAGCCTCGGCGATTGCCTCCGCCTCGCCGTGCCTGCCTTCGAGTGCGAGAGCCGCGGCGAGAAACCTCGAACAAATGATCGTGATCGGATGGTCGCTGCCTAGGGTAGCCGTATAGTGGCCAACCAACTTCTGCGTCTTCCCGCGGGGACCGCCGAGTGCCTCTGCGTGTGGGACGCTCGCTTCCAAAAGCATAGCAGTCTTGAGCGTCGAGACATGGTCTTCGCCGAGTGTCCGCTCCCACGAGCTGTACACGTGCAAGAGGATCCTGCGCGCGTCTGTCCAGTTTCCTTGGCACCCGAGCGTCGTTGCGTAGTGCTCGGCAACCAGCAGAGTCCGGGGATCATCCTCTCCAAACATTGTGAGCATCATGCGAAGGACGTTCCGATCGGTTTCCTCCGAGGCGCTAAAATTGCCGAGATGCGCTTGCTTACAGGCCAGCCGGTGCGCACTCATCAGTGTAGCGGGGTGGTCGCACCCAAGCTTGCGATCGAGCACAGCAAGCACCCGCTCGCTCACCTGCACCGCCTCCGCGTATGCCCCTTCACTGCAGAGGGCCTCTGCAAGAAACTGCTCAGTGTAAAGTCGCTTGGAGCTGAGCTCCGGCAGCTCTCGCGCCCGGCTCCACACCTCACGGGCGAGGGCAGAACGTATGGGGCCTGTGTAAGTCCGCCTGCACGTCTGGCAGGAGCGCCAAGCCTCTCCGCCTCGGTGCCGCTCCTGCGCAAGAGCTTTCTGGATTAGGCAGGCAGCGTGCACAAACCCGCTGTCCGATCGGCAAGCGCAGCCCGATTGGACCGGCGTCGGGACGGAATCGAGGCAGATGATACAAACAGGAACGGCGTCATCTGTGTCGGCGGCCATTGGGGTTGTCAAAAGAGGCCCATTGTGCAAATGGATTCAAGATTACATTCAATACTGCAATACTAGTAACATTTTTTAATATTCAATACAGCGAAATTCTCGAGGGGTCCATCCTTTTGCTTGTGGTTGTTACGAGTATTGCGCAGTGCTTGCTTGTGGTTGTTACGAGTATTGCGCAGTGCCTCGAGACCCTCGCGGACATGGGCCGAATCGCGCCACAGGAATCTGAAAGCGCCGACGTCGGGGGCGCCGAAATTGCGCAGCCCATGCGCCGCGGCGCCCGCCCCCGCCCCCCTGCTGATTCGCAGAAACCCCCCACAACCACAATTCGGTCCACAAACTTCCACCCCCCAAGATCGGCCCAGGTGCATGCCGTCCGCGAACGGGGCCAAATTTGAGTACGAGCATCCGGGTGCTCAGTGGCAGGAGCGCTGCCGGCGAGGATAAATACAACCCACAGGCGGAAAGGCCGCCTAGGACTCGCTGCCAACTTGAAGCCAGCCGAGAGCCCCCGAGACCCCGCGCGGGCAGTCGGCAGTGCCCGGCGGACCCACCGCTGCTACTAGCAGACCCCCACCTGGGCGGCGTGGCCGGCGCTCCCGGCGGCCTCTCCCTACTAATCAGAGTACACTCAAGTAACACACCACGCCCGAGGCAGGAAAATCCTCACGGACCTTGCGGCGGCCTCAGGGGCATAGCACGTCTTCTCTGCACAGAGTGAGTAATCAAACTGCTGGTGGGGGGGGAAGGCGGTCACTGGTACTCTGCCAGGGCATTGAAGTATGCGGCGTGATCCGCAATGATGCAGTCGGACCGCTGCCGCTGCTTGCGCTTTAGCTGCTCCCGAACTTCAGGCGTAGATTCGTGATAATTCACGAAGCAAATTCCCGGCGAACCAGGGGTGTTCCAGCAGAGCGCCGACGGCAGGCCGTTAACGTCCGCACATTCGGGATACGGACACACGAAGACTGTCGGGGTTGCGCACCACACGCAGGGCGGCTGAAAGCCGCGCGGGTCATTCGTGCCGGCTGTCGAGAACTTGTTGAACACTTTCAACGACAGCGGGGCGTGGCGCATGTACATCGGGCCGGAGTCTTGGACGCTTCTTACGAGCTGCGGCCGTGCATTCCGTCGGGTTTCTACTGGTGGCACGTGGCAGTCGGCATGGCTGTGGTAAAGCCCGTGGCACGTACGCCACTTCGTAACGACCCCCCCTAAACCATCGGGGACAATGTGCTTCCGCCATTTGCGGCACAGCATCTGGCCGCACTCACTGCACCCGAAGGCGCCAAGGTTGGCACAGCGACAGCACGCTCTTTGGATCGGCCCATCCTGCATCTTGACGGGGAAGTGCCTTCCGAAACTGTGTGCAGGCACAGCCGGGGCGTCGCCCGCCATGTATGCTTGGATTTCCAGGATCTCGCCCATTAACGGAAGCGATGCTGCCAGGGCCGGGTTGGTGTACTCCTCGTCATCGGTACCCGGTACGGATTTGTAGGCCCAGAGCGTGTCGTCCGTCTCGTCGGTCCCGTGCTTGTCGTCGAGGTCCGCATCACCAGAGTCGGCGCCCGAAGCTGTTGGAAAGCTGT
>CAJBCV010000311.1 GCA_903951635.1 uncultured Planctomycetaceae bacterium | reverse complement strand
GTCGAGGACGAAGTCGGCAAACATGAAGTCGATCACCGGGCGGGCGCCGGCCATCGCCGCGCCGCAGGCGAGCCCGACGAAGCCGCGCTCGCAGATCGGCGTGTCGCAGAGCCGCTCCGGGCCATACTTGGCAAACAGCCCGGTCGTCGTGGCGAAGTTGCCGCCACGGACGCCGATCCCCTCCCCCATCACGAAGATTGACGGATCGGCCGCCATCGCCTCATCGAGCGCTTGGAGCGTCCCTTGCGCCCAGGTCCGTGGCGGGCCATCGACCGTGACGCCGTGCGCCTGCGCCGGCACCGGTCCCGAAGGCTCGCTGACCGCATAGACATCCTCGAGCGCCGTTGCCGGCTGTGGCGCCGGACTCGCCTCGGCCGCGGCCCGTGCTTGCGTCACGATCCGCTGGACATCGGCCTCGATCGCCGCGAGATCCCCCTCGGGAACGCCGAGCTGCCCGAGGACAGCGCGGAGCCTGGCGATCGGGCACTTTTGTTTCCAGGCTTCGACTTCCTCGCGGGTGCGGTAGGTAAAGTCGCCCATCCCCTCGGAATGGGCCCGGGTGCGGTAGGTGCGGCATTCGAGGAGCGTCGCCCCGTCGCCCCCGCGCGCCCGCTCCACCGCCTCGCGGGCGGCTGCATGGACGGCGACGAGATCGTTGCCATCGAGCTCCACGCCGGCGAGGCCGTAGGAGGCGGCGCGGCGGCCGACCTGGGGGATGCCGCTTGAGTAACTGAAGGGGACCTCGGTGGCGAAGCCGTTGTTCTCACAGACGAAGAGCACCGGCAGCTTCCAGATCGCCGCCATGTTGAGCCCCTCGTGGAAGGCGGCATTATTGACGGCGCCGTCGCCAAAGAAAGCGACCGCCACGGCCCCGTCGCGGCGCAGTTTGGCCGCATACCCCGCCCCGCAGGCCTGGAGGATGCAGGGGCCGACGATGCCGCTGGTCCCCATCATCCCGATCTCGGGGGCGAACAGGTGCATCGAGCCCCCTCGGCCGCGCGAGCAGCCGGCCGCCCGGCCGAACAACTCGGCACAGAGGTCGGCCGGCGGCATCCCCTTGGCGAGGGCATGGCCATGGCCGCGGTGGGTGCTGAAGACGGTGTCGCTGTCGGAGAGGTGCCCGCAGACGCCGGCGGCCACCGCCTCCTGCCCGACATACGTGTGGCAGGCGCCATGGACGAGCCCGCGCGTGTGGCTGCGGGCGAGCTCCTCTTCGGTGAGGCGGATGACGAGCATCGCCCGGAAGCGGTCGAGAAGGATGTCGATATCAGAGGCCGCGGCAGACGTCGTCATCAGGGTCGCCAGACAAGGGTGAGCGGTGCACGGAAGAGAGCCGCCATCAAGACGCTGGCGATGAAAAACCGCGGCTGCCGCCGGCGTTCATCGCCATGTTGCCACCATCCATCGGGATCATGGCCCCGGTGATCCACGAGCTCGAATCGGAGGCGAGAAACACGATCAGCCCCTGGATGTCGTCGGGGCGGCCGAGCCGGCCGGCGGGAATGCCGGAGAGCCATTTTTGTTCGATCGCCGGATCGGCGGCGATCCGCTTTTCGAGCGACGGATTGCGGACCTGCGCCGGGAGGATCGCATTCACGCGCACCCCGCCGCCAGCCCATTCCGTGGAAAGCTCGCGGGTCATCTGCACCACCGCCCCCATCGCCATGCTGTAGGCGATGTGGCCGCGGCCGAGCGCCGTCATGCTCGCCAGCGACCCCGTATTCACAATCGAGCCGGCGCCGGCGGCGAGCATCCGTCGCCCCGCCTGCTGGCAGAGGGCAAAGCGCCCCACGACGAGGTTCTCAAGCACCTGCCGCAGCTGCTCGACCGAAAGCTCGCGGGGGTCGGCGAGGATCCCTTCGCCGGCGATGTTGGCGAGAAAGTCGACCCGGCCAAGCTCGCCATCGAGCCACGTAAACAGCGCTTCGGCGGCCTCCGGGCTGGAGACATCGTGCTCGCGGGCGAAGGCCGTTCCCCCGCCGGCGGCGATCGCCTCGCCGGTCCGCATCATGCCGGCGGCGTCGCGGTCGAGCATCACGACGGTCGCCCCGTGGGCCGCCAGCGCCATCGCACTGGCCCGGCCCAGGCCGCTGGCTGCCCCCGAGACCACCGCCACCTTTCCTTCGAGATCGAACAAGCCGTCAGCCACGGGAGATGTGCTCCTGATTCTTTCGTGCCATACGCATCGGCCACTCGAGCAAACGCCACACGACCAGCGCCATGGCAACGCCCCACAGCATCACCGCCACGAGCGGCCCGACGCCGAACGCCCCCACGAGCCGCGGAGCGATGATTCCGCCGATGTTCGCCACCGAATTGATCAGGGCGATCCCCGCAGCCGCCGCCACGCCGCCGAGAAACAGCGGCGGCAGCGCCCAAAACACCGGCAGCACCGCCATCATCCCCGCCTGAGCCACGCACAGCCCCGCGAGCTTCGTCCAGGGATCTCCTCCCTGCCAGGCGAAATACCAGCCGACCGCCGCGGCCGATAGCGCCCCGGCGACGAGCGTGGCCCGCGCCTTGGTTCGATCGGAGATCCGGCTGACGACCAGCATCGCGATCACCGAGAGGATGCTCGGGAGCGTCGTCAAGAGCCCGATCTTCCAGTAGGTGCCATCGGAGCTTGTAAAGATCGGTTCGAAGGAATCCTTGACGAGCTTGGGGAGATACGACCCGGTGGCGTTCGTACCGACGGCGACACTGAAGTAGAGGGCGATGAGCAGCCAGACCCGCGGGTCGGCCAGCGCCGAGAGCTTGTCATGGCCCCCGACACTCGACCGCACGCCCACTTCGGCGACGATCTCCCGCTCGAGCCAGTCGCGTTCGTCGGCGGCGAGCCAGGCGGCATCGCCGGGGCCGTCGGGGAGATACCAGAGGACCGACGCCCCGAGGAGGATCGCCGGAATCCCCTCGAGGATGAACAGCCACTGCCAACCGGCGAGCCCACCCGTCCCCTGGAAACGATCCATGATCGCGCCGGAGATCGGATTCCCGAGGATCGTCGAGATCGGGATCGCGAGCATGAATCCGGCGACGACGCGGGCACGCTGGGCCGCCGGGAACCAAGCCGTCAGATAGTAGATGATCCCGGGAAAGAAGCCCGCCTCCGCCACGCCGAGGAGGATCCGAGCGCCATAGTAGCTCCCTGGCCCGGTGACGAAGGCGGTGAGCATCGACACGAGCCCCCAGGTCACCATGATCCGGGCGATCCAAGCCCGGGCTCCGAAGCGACGCAGCAACAGATTGCTCGGCACCTCGAAGAGGAGATAGCCGACATAGAAGAGGCCGTAGCCATAATCGATGACGTCATCAGAGAGCGAGAGATCCTCGGTCATCTTCAGCCGCGCGAAGCCGACGTTCGAGCGGTCGATGATGTTGAAGACGTAGAGCAGCGCGAGGAACGGCACGAGCCGCCAAGCCACCTTGGCGAGCGTCCGCTTTCCAATCGCCGTCTTGTCGCTCGTCGCATCCATTCCGCGTCCTCCGCTGTGTCCTTGCTGCCCGTGGGGGGAAGAGAAAAAGGTGGCTGCCACCTTTTTCCTCACACGCCCGTCAGCCGCTCCGCATGCTCTTCGGCGACGGGATTGGTGAGCGTGCCGATCCCCTCGATCTCGATCGACACCGAGTCGCCCCCTCGGAGGAACACCGGCGGGGTGTGGGCGAAGCCGACGCCGTGCGGCGTGCCGGTGAGGATCACCGTCCCCGGCCGGAGCACGCTCGACGCCGAGAGAAACTCGATCAGCGTCGGGACGTCGAAGATCATGTCGTCGGTGTTCCAGTCCTGCATGATCCGGCCGTTGAGGACGGTGCGGATCTTGAGGGCATTGGGATTGGCGATCTCGTCGCGTGTCACGAGCACCGGTCCGAGCGGACAGAAGGTGGCGAACGTCTTGCCGCGGCACCACTGCCCGCCCCCTCCCTGCCGCTGCCAGTCGCGGGCACTGACGTCGTTGGCGCAGGTGTAGCCGAGGACATGGTCGAGAGCGTGTTCTCGCTTGACGTTGTGGCAGGTCTTGCCGATGACGACGGCGAGTTCGCATTCGTAATCGACCTCGCGGCTGTCGAGGCGACGCGGCAGGATGATCGGATCGCCGGGATTCTGCACCGTGCCGGAGTTCTTCATGAACAGCACCGGATGGCTGGGAATGGCCTGTTTCCCCTCCTCGGCATGGCGGCGGTAATTGAGGCCGATGCAGAGGATGTCGCGCGGCTCGAGGGGCGCGAGGCGCTTCTCCACCCGCACCGCCTCGCCGGTGTCGACGAGCTCGCCGAACAGATCCCCCTCGAGGAGCGTGACCCGGCCGTCGCCATGTTCGTTGCCGAGGTGCTCGTGGCCATTGGTTGCAAAGCGGACGATCCGCATCGGGGCTTCTCCGGGGGTGGGGCGGGGGTGGGTCAGGGGTGGGTCAGGGGTGTGAGGAACCGTGTCAGACGTGCGTGGTTGTCAATGGCCGACAAGCGCGATCGCCCGGCCGTAGCCGCCGCGCGTGCCGGCGATCTTCACCGGAGCGAAGAGGAAGAAGGCCTCCTTGTCGGCGATCGCAGCGACGTTCATGAGATACTCGATCACCGTCATCTCCGCCGCGGCCGTCACCCAGTCGATCGATTGCGACTCGGCGGCATCGACGCCGCCGAGCGTCGGCCCGTCGGTGCCGAGGCAGCGGATCCCGCGCTTGGCGTGCCAGAGGATCGCCTCCGGCGTCGGCTGCGGCCAGCCCTCCGCCTCCCCGGCAAGCGGGGCGACGAACATCCCGTCCTTCGCCGGCGCCGCCGGCAGCGGCCGGAGCGCATCGTCGCTGTAGCCCGACCAGAAGATCACGACCTCGCCCGGGAGGAAGGGCCGCGTCGCCTCGTGCTCTTCGAGGAAGGCCCGGTTGATCACCGGCCCGGCCGGCTTGGCGGCATCGAAGCCCCCTGCGCCACGCATCCCCCGCACGTCGACGACATGCGCCGGCCCCATGAGCTGGGATAGCTCCGCCGACTCCGTCCGGACCGTCGCCGCCGGCAGCGCCCCATAGCGGGCCTCATGGGCCGCGATTCGCTCCCGAATCACCGGCTCCGCCCCCTCGATCTCGGCCCGGTTGGCGGGCAAGGAAAACGACGGCAGGACGACGTGCGTGCCGGCCATGCTGTCGAAAAGATGCGTGAGCGCGAAGAACGGGCCGCGGGCGGCGCCGAACTTGTTGAGCACCTTGCTCACATACCGTCCCCCTTCCTCCCCCGGCCCACGCCCCGGCCAGACGACCGGGAGATCCTCGTCGAGCGTCACGGAGAGATCGACAACCCGGTGGGCCCGTGCCCGGGCAATGAGCTCGGCAGCGAGCTTCGGCTCGGTGATCGCGATGCAGCGGCACTCGCCGCCAGAGCCGCCGGCGTGCTTGGCGGGGAGGAGGGCGAAGAACGCTCCGGTCGTCGGCAGGCTGCCGAGGTTCGTGGCGCACTCCACCCACACCATCCCGCGTTTGCCGCCGGCTTGGTGGGTCGCCACGGCGAGGTTCGGCAGCGGCCCCATACTCGCGCCATCGAGTCCGAGCGTCATCACGCCGCGGTCGGCGAGGTACTCCATCGTGGCGGCCGTCGGTGCGGGCCAGCCCGGCGCTTCTTTTCGCAGGGCCGCCGCCACGAACCGCTCCCCCTCCGGGAACGGCTTGTAGAAGTCGTCGGTGTAGTCGCTGCGGAAGAGGACGACGTCGCCGGCGCCGAGCCGGCGGTGGGTCATCTCCCACTCGCGCACCACCTCCGGGCCGACGAGCACACTCGATCCCTTCTCGGCGCCGTCGCGTCCCTGGCGGACATCGATCACGCAGGCCTCCCCGCAGAACTGCCAGACCGGCACCTTCTCACCGGTCACCAGCCCCATCGGCCCGGCGCCGGGGAGGCCCGAATCGGGCGGCGGAACGAAGTGCGCCGGCGCGTCCCACTGCGTGCCGGTGTGCTCGTCGATGACGAGCATGTCGCGGTGGCGACCGGAGCGGCCGAACGTCGCGGTGGGAATCACCGCCATCGGCGTCATTCCCGCCGGCCACACGCAGGGGAGATCGGGGGCGATGGTGAGGGTGAGATCGCGAACCTGGTCGCGTGGCACCGCGACCGATTCCCCGAGCACGAGCGCCGGTGGCGCACGGTCATCGTCATCGGCGGCGCGGAGGACGATCCCCAGAAACAGCCCGGAGAGTGCCAGGAGCGGCACGCACCACGATCGAAGCAAGCGAGCCATGCAACCCCCCCCGGATTCCCCGAATGCAAAACCCATCCTCAAGGCAACCACGTCACCAAGACGGCTCAAGATCGACGATCGCTCCGGCCTCCGCAAGCTTGGCCCGCACATCGGCGGGAAGCGCGATGCCGGCAGCGCGGCTGCGGCGATGCCGCTCCCATTCGAGGTCGCCAGGAAGGCGGACCCGATCGACTCCCTCGGCAGGCGCCGCTCCCCGGACCTCCGCCGCGAAGCGCGCAAGCGACACCGCATAGGCGTCGGGATCGGCGATCGCACTGATATCGAAAACGATAAAGGCCGCGTTGTGGAGCGTCGGTTCGCCGGGGGGATCGAAGAGCCAGCTCCCCACCTGCGTCGTCACCGCACCGCCGGCGAGGATCCCGGAGAGCCATTCGGCGAGGACGCCGATCCCATAGCCCTTGTGCCCCGCCATCGGTGCCAGGCTCGCCTGCTGCGGATACAAGGAGCCGTCGGCGGTGGGCAAGCCGCGCTGGTCGATGAGCCAGGTAGAGGGAATCGGCTCGCCGCGGGCGACGGCGGCGTAGACCTTCCCGCCAGCGACGGCCGCGGTGGCGATGTCGAGGAAGATCGGATCCCCTCCGGGCACCGGCGCCGCCCAGGCGAGTGGATTGCTCCCCAGGACCGCCCCGCGCGAACCGGCGGCGGCGACACTCGGCCGGTCGTTGCCGACGACAAGCGCGAAGCAGCCCGCGCGCGCGGCGCGGACGGCTTGGGCGCCGGCGGCGCCGATGTGACCGGTGTTCCGCAATCCGACATACGCGACGCCAACGTTGCGGGCCTTCTCGACCGCGACGTCGACCGCGTACCGACAGCCGATCTGGCCCAGGGTGGCAGCGCCATCGATGACGGCAAATCCGGGCCCCTGACGCACGACCCGCGGCCGGGCATCGGGCCTGGAGCCCCCTGCGACCAGCTTCTTGAGATAGCCAGGGAGGAGCTTCGTGCCGTGCGTGAACACCCCCATCGCGTCGGAGAGAACGAGCGGCTCCGCGGCATGGCCGGCATCGGTCGCCGAGAGCCCGGCACGCCGAAAGGCCTCCTCGACCCAGGCCGAGAGGATCGCGACGGGGATCGGGCTCGGGGCGGGTTGATCGCTCGACATGGACGTGCCCCGCGCGGGAATCCTGAGGAGAACGAAAACCGTCAGCCCCGCGTCCCGGCACCCACGCCGTTGACGACGCTCGGCAACGGCTCGCCGCGGAGCGCCATCACGGCCAACTCCGCGGCGCCACGGCGAAGCCGCTTCACCGCCGCCGGAGAGACGCTCGCGATGTGGGGGGCGAGGATGACGTTCGGGCGGCCGAGGATTCCATGGCCGGCCGGAATCGGCTCCGGAGCGAAGACATCGAGCGCGGCGCCGGCGACGTGGCCGGAATCAAGAGCCACGACGAGCGCGGCCGGATCGACGAGATCGCCGCGGGAAAGATTGACGATCAACACCCCCGGCTTCATCCGGGCGAGGTTCGTCGTGCCGATCAGACCGCGCGTCTGCGGGAGCGACGGGCAATGGAGCGTGACCAGATCGCTCTCCACGAGGAGCCGATCGAGTGTCGCCGGCTCCGCCCCCATCTCGCGAACAGCGCTTTCGGCCACGGCCGGATCGCTGACGAGCACGCGGCCACCGAAGGCGACGAGCCGGCGGATCACGCCGCGGCCGATGCGACCGGCGCCGACGACGCCGCAGGTCATGGAGGAAAGCGTGCGGAATCCGTCGACGCCGGTGGCGAGGCCCCAGCCACCGCCATGGACTTTCGTCGCATGGGGGACGACCTGCCGCGTCAGCGCGAGGATGAAGGCGAGGGTGTGGTCGGCGACCTCGTCGATGCAGTAATCGGGGATGTTGCAGACGGGGATGCCACGGGACTTGGCGGCGTCGCAGTCGACGTTGTCGTAGCCGATCCCGTAGCGGACGATCGCCTTGGCGCGTCCCATCGCGGCGATGACGTCGGCATTGATCGGGGCGAACTGCGTGATCACGGCATCGGCATCGGCGACCGCCGCGGCAAGGACGGCCGGATCCTTGGACCGCGGATCGACGACGGTGCATCCCGCCCTCTCGAGGATCCCCCGTTCGACATCGATGTCATCAAACGAGCGGTCGGTGATCACAACCTTCATGAACCCCCCCTGCCAGCCCCGTCACCCCCGAAAACGCACCCTGTCGACAGTCGACGGGCAGCGGTCGGGGAGTCTAGCGCTCGTGCCAAAGCGCTGTCAACCACGCCTGCAAAGGCGCCAGCCGTCAGCCCCCGGTCAACTCGACTTCCACGCGCGATGGACAGCCGAGCCGGCCGCCGAAGCGGCTGCACTTGAGCGAGGCGGCGACGACGGCGAACCGGGCCGCTTCCGCGATCGTCGCCCCCTCGGCCAGCCGCAGCGCCAGCGCTCCATGGAAGACATCCCCGGCAGCGAGCGTGTCGACGACCTCGACGCGCGGCGCCGGCGCGCGCCGCATCGCCCCCTCTTCGATCCACGCGTAGCCTTCGGCACCGCAGCTGGCGCCAACATGCCCCGGATGCCCAGCGGCGACGCTCCGCAGGGCGTCCTCGAGATCGTTGATGCCGGTGTGGAGGACCAGCCCGGCATCGGAGAAGACCGCATGCGACGCCAGCGGCACGAGCCGAGCAAGGACTTCAGGCGGCGCGATGTCGGCATCGAGCATCCCCGGCACGCCGGCCGACCGCGCAGCCGCCAGTGCCGCCGCGGCCCCTTCAACCCAGCGCGTGTCGACATGGACGAAGTCGGCCTTCGCGATCCGCTCGAGCGGGAGCCAGTCGGCCGCCGGGTCGAGGCTCGCGTCGTGGTAAGGGACGACGAGCCTATCCCCGCGAGCATCGATGATGCTGACGGCGATCGACGATCTTCCTTCGGGCACGCGCCTCACCGCCGAGACATCGAGCCCCGCGGTAGCCAGTTCGCGGCACATCTCCACGCCGCGCGGATCATCGCCCACGCGCCCCCACGCCGCCGCCTGCCCACCGAGGCGGACAAACGCACACGCGGCCGACACGGCCATCCCGTCGACGATCTCGGCGGCGTCGGTGGCGAGCACCTTCCCCGGAACGGCCGGCACGGCGGGCACCCGGTAGAGCGTCGTCGTGCAGATCCCCCCGACGGCGATCATCAGCGGCGCGTCTCGCCTTTCGCTCATGACACCCTCTCGGGCGGCGCCGATACCGGCGCCTGGCTCCGTGGGGCGTGCTCGAGGTCGGCCAGGCGGCGCCGCAGGTCGTCCCGCTCCGCCTCGGCCCGGGCCAGGCGTTCGTCGACGCTCGTCTCACCGACGGCAAACGACAGGCAGCGGGTGTGGCGGAAGACCCCCTCCTCGACGTAGACGCTTGAATGGATGGCGACGCGGCGGATCGAGCCGTCGCGGGCCACCAGACGCGCCTCATACCCGACCAGGCTCTCCCCCGTGCCGAGCCGGGCGAGGATGTCGGCGATGACGTCCGCGTCGGCGTGGAACTTCGCAATTGGCTGGCCGACGTATTCCTCGCTCGGGTAGCCGAGGAAGTCGAGCTCCGCTCGGTTGGCCCACACGATGATCCCGTCGGCATCGACGCGGTGGAGCGGGACGTTGGCGTTCTCCATGAAGTCCTCGACGTCACGCCGCGACTTCCCGAGATCGCTCTCCAGGCGCACCCGCTCCGTCACATCCCGCGCCACGGCGTAGATCACCCCCTCCTCGGGCACGGCGCGGGCGTTCCATTCGAGCCACACCGCCGCCGAGTCGACGCGAAGGTAGCGGTTGCGGAAGCGGAGCGTCGTCTCGCCGCGCGACAACCGGCTGACCTCGGTCAGCGTCGCGTCGCGGTCTTCGGGATGAACGAAGTCGACGAACCGCTTCGCGAGGAGTTCCGACTCGGTGTAGCCCAGGACGCGGTAAAAGTTCTCGTTCACGCGGCGGAAGAAGCCGTCGAGGCCGGCGACGCAGAACAGGTCGACCGAGAGATCGAAGAACCGTACGAGCTGTTGCTCGGCGCGCCGCTGTCCGCTTTCGAGATAGGCCACGAGTTCGTCGACGACGGCCCCCGCATCGGCCGGCCTCGCGCCGCGATCGGCGGCGAGGCAGCGGCGGGCAAGCCGCACGACGGGCTCTGGGCCGCCGGAGAGATTCAGCCGCGTAAGCGCCTCGGCGGTGTCCGCCGTGGCGGCCCGACGCCAGGCGTCGGCGGGGGCGTCGCCGTGAAACGGCGGCGAGCCGGTGAGGATCTCACAGAGGATGCACCCCAGGCCGAAGACATCGGAGCGGCGGTCGATCGCCTCGGTGTCCCCGCGGGCCTGCTCCGGTGCCAGATACCCGGGGGTGCCGAAGAGGGTGCCGCAGACGGTGTGCGGGGCGTCGCCGGGGGACTCGATGAGGACGCCTGGATCCCCGCTCTCCTGCTCGGCGAGCACCTTCGCCAGCCCCCAGTCCATGACCGTCACGAGACTGTACTCGCCGACCATGATGTTGGAGGGCTTGAGGTCGCGGTGGATGACCCCCGCATCGTGCGCCGCGGCGACGGCTTGGCAGGCCTGGAGGAAGGCGGCCAGCAGCCGGGGCTGATCGTCGCCGGGATCGGGCCGGGCGTCGAGGATCTGCCGCAGCGTCTCGCCGCGGAGGAGCCTCATCACCATGTAGGCGCGGCCCTCGTCGGTAATCCCGAACTCGTGAACCGCCATGATGCCGGGATGGTTCAATCGGCTGGCGATCCTCGCCTCGCGGAGAAAACGCCGCAGCGGGGCCGGCCGGTCGCCGCACACCTGGAGCGACTTGATCGCCACGGGACGCTCGAGGAACACGTCCCACGCCTCGTAGACGATCCCCATGCCACCGCGGCCGATTTCCCGCACCACCCGGTATCGGCTGCCGCTCGCGGCCGAGCCGACGCCCGCGAGCGCGTCGTCTCCCGGACCGGGCGTGGCGGCGCCGGTCGCGTTTCCCGAGGCAGCGCCGTCCGACCAGGGATGGAGTTCGAGGGTCTTGTCGACCGGCGCCGCGGACGCAGCCGACACGTCGATGCCGGCTCCGGGCTCGAGCTCGATGCCGCTGGCGAAGGCGACGGAGGGGATGGCTCCGTCCGGTACGCCGCTTCTGGGGATGGTGGGGGCCTCGTGCGGAGGCCGGCCATCGGCGCCAGGAACATCGGCGCCAGGGACACCGGCGCCAGGAACACCGACGACGGCCTCACCGAAGCCGGTCGACCGGGTCTCGTGCCTCCGCTCGTCGTCGGTCTTCCGGCCGTCCATCGCGCGTTCCCCAAGCTCTCGATCCTTTCCGGCGGCGAACATGCCCCGAACCCGCCGCCGGCATTCTACCCAAGCGCTGGACTGTCCGCCGCGCCGCTGCCATCGGCGGGGAGCCCTCGCGCCGCGCCCGAGAGGCTCACGCCAGCGGTTCCGTCGGCTGCATCCGTTCGAGGGCGGCGACACGGGCGAGGAGGCCGTCGCGCTCGGCACGGAGCCGATCGACGTCCGGGTCGGGCTCGAGCGCCGTCACATCGCGGGCGACGGCATAGATCGCCCCCTCCTCCGGCACGGCGCGGGCGTTCCATTCGAGCGTCACGAAGTGGCCATCGGCGCGGCGGTAGCGATTGCAGAAGCGGAGCGTCGTTTCGCCGCGGCCGAGCTTCTCCACCTCGGCGAGCGTCGTCGCCTGATCGTCGGGGTGGACGAAGTCGAGGAACTTTCTCGACAACAGCACGCTCTCCGGGTGGCCGAGGAGGCGGATGGCATTGTCGTTGACGCGGAGAAACGTCCCCGACAGGCTGGCGATACAGAACAGATCGACCGAGAGATCGAAGAAGCGGACGAGCTGCTGCTCGGCCCGTCGCTGCCCCGACTCCAGATGCGCCACGAGGGCTTCGACGAGCTCGCCGGCATCGGCGGGGCGCTGCTCCGGGGCGATCGCCAGGCAGCGTCGGGCAAGGGCCGAAAGCATCTCCGGACCGTCGCAGGCTTCGAGGCGGGCGAGCGCCGCGGCAGTGTCCCCCTCCTCCGCCTGCCGCCACACCTCCACCTGCGTCGCCCCCCGGTAGGCGGGCACGCCGGTGAGGATCTCGCAGAGGATGCATCCCAAGCCGAAGACGTCGGTCCGCCGATCGACGCGGTCGATCGCCCCTCGCGCCTGCTCCGGAGCAAGATAGCCAGGGGTGCCGAACACGGTCCCGCACGCGGTATGGATCTCCCCGGGCGTTTCCTCCCGCTCGTCGTCGGTGAACACGACCTCCGGCAGGGGGTCGTCGAGGACCTTCGCGAGCCCCCAATCCATCACCGTCACGAGGCTGTACTCCCCCACCATGATGTTGGCAGGCTTGAGATCGCGGTGGATGACACCGGCAGCATGGGCATAGGCCACCGCCTGACAGGCCTGGAGGAAAGCGGCGAGGAGTCGGGGAAGATCGTCGCTCGCCCCGGTGCGGGCATCGAGGATCTGCCGGAGCGTCTGCCCGCGCAACAGCCGCATCACCATGAAAGCCCGGCCGTCGCCGGTCTGGCCGAACTCATGGATCGCCATGATGCCGGGATGGTTGAGTCGGCTGGCGATCCGCGCCTCGCGCAGGAATCGCTTCAGCTGCGAGGGCCGATCCCCGTTGACTTTGAGCGACTTGATCGCCACGGAGCGTTCGAGCTGAAGGTCGAGCGCCTCGTACACGACCCCCATCCCGCCGCGGCCGACCTCGCGGATGAGCCGATAGCGTCCCCCGGCCCCCGCCACGCCGATCGCCGCCGCCATACCGGCGTCGACGTCGGGGATTTCCTCACTGGCGGGCATGACCGTCCGCCGCTCGGCGACGGAGAGGGGGCGGAGGTGGACGGTGTGGTCGATCGGCCCGACGGTGAGTTGGGAATGGAGGGAATCGTCGAAGGCCGGCGCGACGGCACGGTCGACGCCACCCCCGCCCATCCCGGACATCAGGGCCGGCGCAGCGATTCGGGTGAGAGGGTCGGTGGTGCGCGCCGGGGCGGGAGCGCCCGGGGCGCTCTCCATCGCCGTCGATGGCTCGACGGTCGCCATCCCTTGATCCTCCCGGTGGGGTTGCGCCTGGCGATTGGCGTTCCGTCAGCCGATCGCGTCGCCGAGCCCCCTTCGGTTGCCATCCTACCGCGGCCGGTCAAGCGCTGCGCCGCTGGGGCGTTGCTCACAGGCAAGGACAGTCGGTGGGGAGGATCATGGCGACGGCCCCCGGAACGGCTTCGAAGCGGAAGCGGTGGGCCTTCATCGGCTCGCCGTCGAGGTTCACCGGAAGCTCGCCGGGGCTCTCGGTCTCCACCCACGCCACCCGCTGGCGGACGACCCATCGCCCCCCGCGCCAGGGGGCGCCAGCGGAGACCGCGGCGGCCAACTCGGCCGCCACCTCGGGGACATCGGGGAGCGTAAACGGCGCGAACGAGACGACATCGAGGAGGCCGTCGTTGATTCTCGCCTCGGGGGCGAGCGGATGGCCGCCGCCGGCAAGCCGGCCGTTGCAGACGGCGCCGACGATCATCCCGGCGTTGCTCTCGCCGTCGGGCGTGCGGAGCGTGCAGGCGTAGGGGCGAAAGTTGACCGCCTTGAGGATTCCCATCAGCGTGTAGGCCCCGCCGCCGAGGAAGTCCTTGAGTTCCACCGGCGTGTCGGCAGTGACCGCGGCGCCAAAGCCGCCGGAGGCGACATTCACAAAGTAGCGTTCATTCGCCCGAGCGAGATCGACAGGGACAGGCGTCCCCTCGCAGGCCAGCGTCAGCGCCGCCACCGGATCGGCAGGAACCCGACAGGCGGTGGCGAAGTCGTTGGCGGTGCCGAGGGGGAGGATCGCCATCGCCGGCCGCCGCGCCGGCTCGATCGCCGCAAGCTGCATCAATCCATTGGCCATCTCATTGACGCTCCCATCCCCGCCCCCGGCGATGATCCGCTCCACGCCGTCGGCCGCCGCCTCGGCGACGAGCCGTTCGACATCCCCCTTCTCCCAGGTGACGCGAACCTCGATGAGGTGCCCGGCCCTCCGGAGCGTGTGAACCGCCTCGCGGACCGGCCGCAGCCCCGCCTTCTTGCCATTGAGAATCAGTCGGGCACGCATCAGCGGGGGGATCTCCGGGAGAGAGCAGCGGGTCGGATCGGCTCATTTTGGCAGGGCGCGGCGGCGGAAACAGGCGGCCAGCGACCGTTTTTCAGATTTCTGCGCCGCGCGCTGTAAGGTTTTGGCCCGAAGGGGGGAAATAGGGGGTAGAGGATCGGTGTTCTCCACTCTCGAGGAGTTTTCCCCATGCGATGGTTTGCGCGGGTGCTGGTGGCGGCAGTGGCGATGGCGGCGGCGATGGCGGCGCCAGTGCGGGCCGAAAACATCTATGACGTCGTCTGGGACGGCACCCTCACCGAGGATTTGACCACGACGAGCTTTTTCTACCTGAGCACCCAGACACTGGGATCGGCCAGCGCCAGCGGCTCCGGTGGGGCGGGCATGACGCTCCCCCCCCTGACGGTTGACTTCGGCATCGACAAGGGCTTTCAGATCACCCTCAGCGCCCCGGCTGGGCAGGCGATCCGGATCGTCCCCCCCGGGCCGCTCGTCAATTCTGTCATCGGCCTCACGGATGTATTCCTCGTCCGCGTGTCGTCGGCGTCGACGACGTCGGGGGCCGACATTCCCGGCACGATCGACAGCGTCGTCTTCGGCGGGCTCATCGGGGCTGAGCCGACCGTCGCGAGCGACTCGTCGTTCCTCTACAACAGCGGAAGCATCACGCCGGCAAACGGGCAGCAATTCTCGGAGCAGGTGATTCTCGAGCTCTCCGGCCCGATCACGTTCCAAAGCCTGACGATGCATTTCACGGCGCCGAACGACATGAGCTTCGCCTTCAGCGGCTTCCCGATGGCGAGCATCTATGCCCAGTCGATGGGGATCTTCACCGACTTCTCGGAGACCCCCGTCGCACCCGGTGCCTGGGTGAGTCTCGTGGCCGTTCCGGAGATCGATCCGGCCTCGGCCGGGAGTGTCTTCGCGCTCCTGCTCGGTGCGCTTGGCCTTCTCGACAGCCGCGTTTGTCACCGCCGTATCGCGTGACGCGTTCTCGGCGCAAGCACTTCCATCAACGCCCCAGGCCCCGGAGCGCCCGCCGCCCCGGGACCGGGTCGTGTTTTGCGGACGAGGACGCGAGCTTCGGAGCTTCTGGCGGCGTCTGGAGCGTCAACTGGCGACGGCCCGACGGGGTGCTAGACTTGTGGGGCTGCGAACGTTGTCTTCCGTCCGTCAACCGGCCCCGCCCCTCATGCCCGCTCTCCACACCACCAGGGTGAGTCTCTTCGCCCGTATCGGTGAAGGCTCGACCGATTCGCGGGCGTGGAGCGAGTTTGTCGAGACCTACGTCCCGACCCTCGTGCAGTGGTGCCGGCAGCACGGCCTCCAGGAATCGGACGCCCACGACGTCGCCCAGGATGTCCTTTTCAGATTTTGGCGGCAGGCGACGAAGTTTCGCTACGACCCGACGCGCCGGTTCCGAAGCTACCTGCGGAAGATGGTGCTCACCGCCGTGGCTGATTGGAGCGAGTCGCGTCGGGCCGACCGGCTGGCGACGGGGGGCGATGCCGTGGAGGCTCTCATCAAGAGCCAACCGGCGCGAGAAGATCTCGCCGCCCGCATCGAACGGGCGTTCGACACCGAGCGGCTTTCCATCGCCATGGTCGAAGTCGAGCAGCGCGTGAAGCCGAGCACGTGGGCGGCCTTCCAACTGCTCGCGATCGACCGTCTGCCGGGAAAGGAAGTCGCCGATCGACTGGGGATCGATGTCAATCTGGCCTACAACTCCCGGTTGAACGTGCAGCGCATGATCAGCGACACACTCCGCCGCGACGATTCCGCCCCTCGCTGACTCCACTCCCGCGACTGGAGCTTGCCGATGGCTCCTGTCGATTCGCAGCCGGGAGGCACCCCGCGACCCGAAAGCGCGCCCACTGGCGGTGGGGCTCAGTGCCCGAACTCCGGGGCATGGCGGCACGTCGAGGCCGCCGGTGGCCACATCCTTGCCAGAGAATTCGCGACACACCTCCGCGACTGCCCGGCCTGCACCCGCCGATACGAAGCGCTCACCGCGGCATGGAGCCGGACCGATCTCCTTTCGACGGCCGCCGACGCGGCTGGCCACGACACTCAGGCGCTCATCGAGCGTCTTGCGGCGACCGCCCCGCCCAGAGAGCCGGGCACACCCCCGCCCGCGATCGACGGGCTGACTGAGCTTGTCGAAGTGGGCCGGGGAGGGATGGGAATCGTCTATCGGGCCCGTGACTCGAAGCTCGAAAGAACGGTCGCGGTGAAGCTGCTCACCTCGAGCGCTGCAACGCCTGAGGGGCGGCTGCGGGCCGAGCGCGAGGCCCGGATCCTCGCCCGCATCGCCCACCCGAACATCGTCCGGATCCACTCCGTCGTCGAAGTGGAGGGGTCTCCGGCGATCGTCATGGAATGGATCGACGGGCCATCCCTCGTCGAACGTGGACGACAGGGACGGCTGCCGCTTCGCGAAGCGGTGACCGTGGTCCACGATCTGGCCCGCGCGGTCGACTCGGTGCACGCCGCGGGCATCATCCACCGCGACATCAAGCCGGCCAATGTTCTCCTCGCCCGCCCCGCAGGCGACGGCCGCGCCGTGCCGAAGCTCATCGATTTTGGCCTCGCGCGCCCCGACTCCATCGGCGCGGCCGCACTTACCCGGCAGAGCGTCGTCATCGGCACGCCGTCGTTCATGGCCCCGGAGCAGACGGGCCTCGACCCGACGCTCGGAGCCGTCGGCCCGGCGGCCGACATCCATGCTCTCGGCGCCCTCCTTTACTGGCTCCTTTCTGGCAGGCCCCCCTACGATGGCAGCACGACGGCCGCGGTGCTGATCACCGCGAGCCAAGGCGTTGCCCCGCCGCTCTCGGCCCTCATGCCCCGCTTGCCGGTCGACGTAGGCACGATCGTGGGCCACTGCCTCGAGCGCCGCCCCGATCGACGCTATCGCTCGGCCGCGGCCCTGGCGGACGATCTCGATCGCTTCCTCGCCGGTCGGCCGATCCTCGCCCGCCGGCCTCGCTGGCCGGAGCGGGTGGCCCGTGGGGCGAGGCGCCGTCCGGTGGCCGCGGCAGTCGTCACCTGCTCAGCCCTGGCCGCGCTGGCGATCGCCTTCGGTGCGGCGTTTCACGTCCGCAGCGTCGATGTCGCCCGGGAGGCGCTCGCTGTCAAACAAGACGAGGCGATCGCCGCCGCGGTCCTCGCCCGCGCCTCGTTCGCCCGCCTCACCGATGCCACGGCCGAGCGGTTGCTCGCCCGCGGCAGCGCACTGGATGAGGACGACCGCGACCATCTCCGACAAATCCGCGACGGCTACGGCGAATGGCCGCTCGAGCCCGACGAGGCGGCCGCGCTCCACTTCCGTGCCGCCGGCCTTTTCCGGCTGACCGGACTGTTCAACCGCCTCCACTGGCCTGACGACGCCCTCGCAACGGCCCAGGCTTGCCTGCCGAACATGGTCGAACTCGACCAGCGGGGGATCCTCACGCCGGAGGAAGTTTCCGATTACCACACGCTCGAGCGGATCCTGCAGGCGCTCCTTGCCAATGCGGGCCGGCTCAACGAGGCAATCGCGGTGGCCCGGGCAGCGATCGATCGACTCTCGCCGCGCGTCGGCGCGACCCCGACCCTCGAGCGGCACCTCGCGGTGGCGTGGGGGGATCTGGGCAATCTCGCCGCGGTGGCGGGCGAAAGCGAGGAGAGCCGCCGCTGCCACGAGCGGGCGCTCGATGCCTTCGATCATCTCTTGGATGCCGCCCCGGATGACGCCGAGTTGACTCGGCTCTCACTCACGGTCCTCTACAATGCCGCCATCAGCCCGGCCCTCGGCAGCGACACCACCTCGCGCCGCAGGCTCTTCGGAAGGCTCGTCGAGCGTTCCTCCACGGCACTTGCGCGCTCCGACTGGGATCGGGTGGAAATCGGCAGGGGGCTCCTCCTCGGCTTGAGTGGACTGACCAAGCTCGATCTCGCCGAGGGTCGACCGGCCGAAGCCCTCGCGTTGGCTCGGCGCCGGGCCGAGGTCGCCCGCCGCCTGGCCGACGAAACCGACGCCCGCCAGAACTTTCTCGGCGAGGCGATCATCGCCGCCTGCCAGGCGGCCCGCTGCCTCGAAGCCCTGGGGCGGCCCGGGGAGGGGGTCGCCGATCTCGATGCGGCCGACGCCCTGGCTACGGCCGCAATCGCCGAGGAGCCGGCGATGATCGCACGGACGCGGCCCCTCCTCGAGGTCCTCCAAGCAAAAGCCTCGATCGCCGTCGCCCTCGATCGTGACGCAGAGGCGATCGCCGCCTACGAGCGGCTCCTCGACGCCCTCGAGCCTTGGACGGAGGGGGAGGGCCGGAACGCGGAGTTCGTCGCCAAGGTCGCGGATGTCCGTGACGAGATCGGCCGTCTCCGTAGCCGGCTGGAATCCCCCCCTGCTGCCGCGTCCCCCGCCGCCGGCGAGCACTGAGCCCGTTTTCTCCCGCCGATTCGACCGCCTGCCGCCGGCAGGGAAAAAACATTTTTTCGGTTTGTTTGAGATTCGTCCTCCTCGCTCCGTATTCGGAGCGTCGAAGGTCTGGAGCCAATTCGGCCCCCCGACCGTTCTCGAAGGAGTCGAGTTTTCATGCGCCGCGCCGTTCACTGTTTCTGCCGTCTGCCCGCCGTCCGCATCCTGCTTTCCGCGGTCGTCCTCGCGGCAGGATCTCCGAGCGCTGCCCCGGCCGACGTGATCGTCTCCACATCGACGTCAGGGCCCGTGTACGGCGACGGAGGGACGTTCACGGTGACCGCCGCCGGGTCGATCTCCAGCGGCGGCGATGGCGTCATCGCCTCGTCGACGAACGGGATCACCACTCTCACGGTGCAGGGTAGCGTCGACGCCTTCTCCCAGGGCTTCAACAACAACGCCTCGAGTTCCGTCACGGAAGCAACCGTCACCGGCACCATCGCAGGCGGTTTCCACGGTGTGCTCAACGGCGGTGTGATCGGTCGTTTCGATGTTTCCAGCGGCAGGGTTTCGAGCGGCGGTGGCGTCGGCTTCAGGAACGCCGGAACGATCATGACGCTCCAGACCGGAGTCGAAGGCCTCATCAGCGGAGGCGGGGCCAACGGCTTGACGAACGACGCCGGGGCCTCGATCGGATCGCTCCTCAATTCCGGTACGATTCAAGGCGTCTCGGGCCTCGTGACGAGCGGCTCGATCGGCACGCTCACGAACATCTCTGGCGCGGCGATCGCCGGGGCACCACTTCAGAACGGCTTCGTGATCGACAGCACCGGGAGCATCGGCACCCTCACCAACGCCGGTTCCATCTCCGGCTACCGTGGAATCTCTGCTGGAGGGGCCGTCGGCTCGTTCACCAACACTGTC
>CAJBCV010000310.1 GCA_903951635.1 uncultured Planctomycetaceae bacterium | reverse complement strand
CGCCTCCGGGGAAAGGACCTTGTCATTCTGCTTCCGCCGGATCTTGAGTCAATCTGGTGGTCGGCCAGAGCGCCGAGCGGCCGGCCGGGGCGTTGGCCGCGCGAGGCCACCGCCGAGGAGAAGGTGAGCAGCCGCCACCACTCTCCCCGGCTGACGCACTCCTGGCACACGGGCCCGAGGCGGTGGAGGACCTCGATGTCGGTGCGCCCGTCGGGGGCCATCTCGGCTGCTCCCCGGAAAAGGGGGCGAGCCGCTGGCGGAGGGAAGCGTCGATCGTTCGGTGGCGCTCCGACGGGCGATGTGAGGAAGTCATGAACGCGAAACTGGCCATCGTCATCGAAAACTCGTGGAAGTTCGCCTCAATCGCTCATCGATGGTCGCCAAGCTCTCCGGCGGAAAGTACGGATTTCCCCCGGAGCCGCTCGGCCACCGGCGTTTCTCGCCCACAACGGAGTTTTGCGACATGAAGGTTTCCCACGCGTTCACGCGGGTCTGTCTGGCGATTACGATCGCCGCCGCGGCGGCTTCGGCCTCGGCCCAGACGGTGTACACCCAGGGGCCGAGCACCGGCTCGACCCCCTACCTCAGGGCCACAAGCCCGCTGGTGACGAAGGTGACGTCGATCCTCACCGTCGACAACACCGGCTCCAGCGCCGACGATTCGATCGGCGGCTACGGGATGACCGGCATTCCAGACGGACTGGGCGCGTTCGACAACGGCGATGGCACGTTCACGGTGCTGATGAATCACGAACTCGCCAACAACAGGGGAGCCGTGCGGGCCCACGGTTCCACGGGGGCTTTCGTTTCCAAGTGGGTGATCAACAAGTCGGATCTTTCGGTCGTCTCGGGTGGGGATCTGATCCAGAAGGTCTACGGTTGGGATACCACGACCCAGGCCAGCGCCACCACTGACGCCACCGTGGCCTTCAATCGGTTCTGTTCGGCCGACCTTGCCAAGCAGACGGCCTTCTACAACCCGACCACGGGGCTTGGCACCCAGGAGAAGATCTTCCTCAACGGCGAGGAGTCGGGTGCGAATGGGTGGGCCCAGGGGACGGTCGTCACCGGCGCCAGCGCCGGCAACAGCTATACCCTCGGCAAGTTCAATCTCGCCACCAACGGCTCCGGCCAGACCGCTGTCGGCGGTTGGGAGAATGTCGTCGCGAGCCCTTTTGCCCAAGACAAGACCGTGGTTGTCGGACCCAATGACGGCGGTACCGGCATCATGAGCAACTCCCTGGCCCTGTATGTCGGCACGAAGACGAACACAGGCTCGGTGGTCGACATGGCCGGTCTCACCAACGGCACGCTCTCGTTCGTGACGGTGGCTGGCAATCCGACCGAGATCGTGGACGCGACCACCCGGGCGACGAACATCATCGACGGTACCCGGTTTTCCCTCTCCGACACGGCTTCGACCGCGTTCTCCCGCCCGGAGGACGGTGCCTGGAATCCTCTCAACCCCAGCGAGTTCTGGTTTGTCACCACCGACCGGCTCGACACGGCGTCAGACGGGGTCGGCAGCCAGGTCGGACAGACGAGGCTCTGGAAGCTGACGTTTGATGACATCACCGACCCGACCACGGGAGGAGTGATCGATCTCGTCATCGACGGCCGGATCGAGAATGGCCAGAAGGTCAACATGTTCGACAACATGGGCTTCAACGAGACCACCGGCACGATCATCCTCCAGGAGGACGTCGGCAATACGGCGCACAATGGCAAGGTGTGGGAGTATGACCCGAGGACCGACAGGCTGACCCAGTTGCTCATGCACGATTCGAGTCGGTTCGGGGATCTCGGTGTGTCGGCAACCTTGCCCTACTCGAGGGACGAAGAGGCGTCGGGCGTCATCGACGTGACGTCGTTCTTCGTGGCTGATCCCAACGAGCGGCGCTATAACCAGTACTATCTCGTCACCGACCAGGCCCACTATTCCTCCGGAGTCACCGCGGCTCAGGTCGAAGGGGGGCAGTTGCTCCTCATCCACGCCGTGCCCGAGCCGGGCACGACGACGCTGCTGTGCATCGGCGCGGGCCTGCTCGGCGTCGGGCGGCTGCGCCGGCGGAAGGCTTGAGTTCCGAGGCGTCAGCCCCCGGCGCCGTCGAGGTTGCTTTGTGAATGCCGCCCCTCCGGCCGCGATGGCCGGGGGGGCGGCTTTTTTGCTTCGGTGTGGTTGGAAGCGTGGAAATGCTCCGGCTCCGGCATTGACCCGATCGGCCCGTCGCCCGAGGATGCCAGAGCAGGCCGTCAGCCTGGCGGCACGGTGTGGCCGGTGGCTCGTCCGATGGTCCTCTGGCGTCGTCAAGCTTCGAATGCGCGTAGGCTCGCGGCGCCGCGGCCCCTTCCGCGCCAGTGTGAGGTGGTTGGATGACGAAGGCATCCGCGACACCTGTGTTGATCCAAAGGCTCCTCGAGCCCGCCGCCTATCCCCATCCGGTCGGCCCGATCAAGCTCATCGAGACCCACATCTCCTGGGTGTTCCTCACCGGGAGCTTCGCCTACAAGGTGAAGAAGCCGTGCAAGCTCGAGTTCCTCGATTTCTCCACGCTCGAGCGGCGCGAGCATTTCTGCGCTGAGGAGATCCGCCTCAATCGCCGCTTCGCGCCGGGGCTGTACCTGGAAGCCGTGCCGATCACCGGGTCGCCCTCGGCACCGCGGATCGACGGCGAGGGGGAGCCGATCGAGTGGGCGGTGAAGCTCGTCCAGTTTGACGAAGCCAATCGGCTCGACGCCCGCTTCGAGGCCGGCCGGATCGATGCCGCCGCCTGCCGGGAACTCGGCGAGGCGATCGCCCACGTTCAGGCCGGGCAGGCCGTCGCCTCTGCGGAGAGTGGCCACGGCACGCCGCAACGGCTCCGCGCGGTGTTTCGGATGAATCTCGACGAGATCCGTCGCCACCGCCCTGACGCTGCCCCCCGGGCCGACGCTATCGAGGCCTGGCTCGAGGGTCGGCTGGCTCGCGACCAAGCCGCCTTCGCGGCGCGGATCGGCACCGGACGGATCCGCGAGTGCCACGGCGATCTCCACCTCGCCAATCTCGTCCTCCTCGACGGCCATCCTGTCGCCTTCGACTCGATCGAGTTCAATCCCGACTTGCGCTGGATCGACGTCGCCAGCGACATCGCCTTCCTCTCGATGGACTTGGAGAGCCGCGGGCGGCCCGATCTGGCCGCCCACGTGACGAGCGCCTGGATGGAGGCCGCCGACGACCGGGAGAGCGCCACCGTCCTTCCCGTTCACCGCGTCGCCCGGGCGGTCGTTCGCGCCGCCGTGGCGGCGATCCGCTCGGCGCAGGCCGATTGCCCCGCGGACGCCGCAGCCGTCGCCCGGCGCGAGTGCGACCGCTATCTCGACCTCGCGGAGCGGTTGGCGAAGCCGTCGCCCCCGCTCCTCCTCGTGACGACCGGCGTGTCGGGATCGGGGAAGACGACGCTCGCCGCGGAGTGTGTCGGGGCGTTCGCTGCGGTCCGGCTGCGGAGCGACGTCGAGCGGAAGCGGCTGTTTTCGATGGCGGCGACCGATCGAGCCGGCAGCGACGACGCGGCTCGGGCGCTCTATGCCGCCGAGACGACGCGGCAGGTCTACGAGCGCCTCGCGGCGCTCGCGCACGGATTGCTGGAAGCGGGAGCGAGTGTCGTCGTCGATGCCACCTGCAATGCGCGGTCTCAGCGCGAGCTCCTCGCGGCGGTGGCCCGCGAGACTGGATCGAGGATCGTCTGGCTCGAGATCGATCTCCCGGCCGACATTCTCCGCGCCCGGGTGGCCGCCCGAGCCGCCGAAGGGCGCGATCCGTCCGATGCCACGCCCGAAATCCTCCACGCTCAACTGGCCGCCCGCGAGCCGTTACAGCCGGCGGAGCTGGTCGCCGGAGACGGTGCCCCTGCCCCGCTCCATCTTCGACTCGGCGCCGATGACCTGGCCGCGCGGGCCCGATTCCTCGGCGACCTCGCCGCCCGGCTGCGTTCCCTTTCCGACACGGAGAAGCCCTCGTGAACGAGCGCACGACGACCGACTGGCGAAACCGGGCGGCATCCGCCGATGCCATCGTCGCTTCGATCAAGAGCGGAATGAACGTTTTCGTCCATGGCGCGGCGGCCACTCCGACGACGCTCCTTGAGGCCCTCTGTCGGCGGACCGATCTGGTCGATGTCCGCCTCTGGCATCTCCACCTCGATGGGCACGTGCCGTTCGCGGCCGACGGATGCGGGGGACGATTCCGCTCGGTGTCGCTGTTCACCGGGGGAAGCCTGCGGGGCGCCGTCGACCGGGGGACGGCCGACTTCGTGCCGATCTTTCTCTCCGACATCCCCGCGCTGTTCACGAGCGGACAAGTGCGGCTCGACGCCGCGCTCCTCCAGCTTTCCCCGCCCGATCGGCATGGCCAGTGCACGCTCGGCACGAGCGTCGACGCGGCCCGGGCCGCGGCCGATTCGGGGGCGCTTGTGCTCGCCGAGATCAACCAACAGGCGCCGCGGACCCATGGTCATTCCGCGGTAGCGCTGTCGTCGCTTTCGGCTTTTTGCGCGACCGACCGCGAGCTTCCAACGCGGGAGCACGCCGCCGGCGATGCCGCGGTCACCGACGCGATCGGGCTGCACGTCGCGGCCCTCGTCGAAGACCGCGCCTGCCTCCAGCTGGGGATCGGGGCGATCCCCGATGCCGTCCTCCGCCGGCTCATCGACCGGCAGGATCTCGGTATCCACACCGAGATGTTCTCCGACAACGTCGTGCCCCTGGTCGAGGCGGGGGTGATCACCAATCGGGCCAAGGCGATCCATCCGGGGCGGATCGTGACGAGCTTCGTCTCCGGAACTCGCGCGCTCTATGACTTCGTCGACGACAACGCGCTGGTCGAGTTTCACCCCTGCGACCGGACCAACGACACCCTCGCGATCCGCAAGATCGAGCGGATGACGGCGATCAATTCGGCGATCCAGGTCGATCTCACCGGACAGGTGTGCGCCGACTCGATCGGCCATCGCATCCACTCCGGGATCGGCGGCCAGATGGACTTCATGCGCGGCGCCGCGATGAGCCGCGGGGGCAAGCCGATCATTGCGCTGCCCTCGACGGCGGCCGGGGGGAAAGTTTCGCGGATCGTCCCGGAGCTCAACAGCGGCGCCGGCGTCGTCACGACGCGCGGCCATGTCCACTGGGTGGTGACCGAGTACGGCGCGGTGAACCTCCACGGGAAGACGCTCGCCGAGCGTGGCCGGCTCCTCGTCTCCGTCGCCCATCCCGATTTCCGCGGCGAACTCGAGGAGAAACTGAAAAGTCTGAAGCGGTTTCTCCTCTGACGCGCCGCGTTCCACGGTCAGCGGGCTGGCCGAAGTGGGTAGAATGAAGCGGTCCGCTACCTGTCGGGAGTCTTGCCACCCTTGTCTACCCCCGTTCGATCGATCGGTGACCGGGTGATTCTCGGGCCTGAGGGGCTTCGCCGGCTCATCGAGATCCTCGCCGTCGACCACCGCGTCATCGGGCCGACGGTCGCCGACGGGGCGATCGTGCTCCGCGATCTCGCCTCCGCCGACGATCTCCCCTTCGGCTGGATCGATGAGCAGGACGGGGGGCACTACAGGCTCCATCGGGATGACTCGGCCGGGCCGTTCGATCATGTCGTCGGCCCCCATTCCCTGAAAAACTTTCTCTTCCCGCCACGGGAGCCGATCGCCAGGTTCGAGCGGTTGAATGGGGTGTGGCAGGAATGCGCCCCCGGGGCTGCGGAGAAGCCACTGGCGGTGATCGGGGTGCGGGGATGTGACCTGGCGGCGCTTGCGATCCAGGATCGGGTCTTCCTCCGTGGTGCCTCGGAGGATGGTGGGGCGATCGACCCGGCCTATCAGCGTCGCCGCGAGGGGCTCTTTCTCGTGGCCGTCGATTGCCGCCGGGCCGCCGCCACCTGCTTTTGCCATTCGACCGGATCGGGTCCCGCCGCCTGTTCGGCGACGGCCGGCCGAAGTGCCGATCTGACGCTCACCGATCTGACGCTTCCCGCGCCTGGCCCGGCCGATGGTCAGGCTGCGCCCGCGGGACCGCGCCGGTATGCCTGCCTGATCGGCTCAAAGCGCGGGGCGGCGGTGCTTGAGGTGCTCGCGGCCGATCTCCTGGAACGCTGCAGCCCTGAGGACTCGGCCGCCGCCGAGCAAGTGCCTGTCGACCTCGAACGGGCGATGTGGGCCCGCGGCCAGGACGGTGGCCCACCCGGCCGCAGCCTCGAGATGGCAAACATCCGCGATCTTCTCTTCTCCAACCTGGAGCATCCGCGCTGGCTCGAAGTGGCCGATCGTTGCCTCTCCTGCACCAATTGCACGCTCGTCTGCCCCACCTGCTTCTGCGCGAGTGTCACGGAGGTGGCCGACCTCTCCGGCGACGGCGTGACGCGCGAGCGCCACTGGGCAAGCTGTTTCTCGCTCGACCATGCCCGGATGCACGGCACGAGCGTGCGGCATACGACCGCCTCGCGCTACCGGCAGTGGCTGACCCACAAGCTCGCCGGATGGATCGACCAATTCGACACCTCCGGCTGCACCGGCTGCGGCCGCTGCATCACCTGGTGCCCGGTGGGGATCGATCTGACCGCGGAAGTGGCCGCGATCCGGGCGACCCCTGCCCCGTCAACCGGGGGCATGGCATGAATCCCTCCCCTTCCCCCTCAAACTTGACCGTCGGCCGCCCCGGCCCGACCACGCTCACGTCCGACCCGTGGCAGACCCATGCGGCAGAGATCATCGATATCCGCGAGGAAACTCCCGGCGTCCGCAGCTACGACCTGCGGATCGTCGACGCGGCCGTCCGCACGCGCTATGGCTTCGCGCCGGGGCAGTTCAACATGCTCTATCTCCCCGGGATCGGGGAGGCGGCGATCTCGATCAGCTCCGATCCGGCAAGTCCTGAGCTTCTCACCCACACCGTTCGGGCGGTGGGGAATGTGACCCAGGCACTCGGGAGGCTTCTCGTCGGCGAGCAGATCTTCCTCCGCGGGCCCTACGGCCAGCCCTGGCCGCTCGGGGAACTCTCCGACGGCGACGTGATCGTCGTCGCTGGCGGCCTCGGCCTCGCCTCGCAGCGGGCGGCGATCCTCGACATCGCCCGCCGGCGCGACCGGTTTGGTCGGGTGACGATTCTCCACGGCGCGAAGACGCCGTCGGGGCTCCTCTATCCAAGCGAATACGACGCCTGGCGGCAGGCGGGGATCGACGTCGAATGCACGGTCGACGCCACGGAAGAAGGTTGGACGGGGAGCGTGGGGCTCGTCACCGATCTCCTCGCGACGCTGCCACTCGACCCGGGGAAGAGCGGCATCCTCTGCTGCGGCCCCGATCCGATGATGGCGGGCGTTGCGAAGGGGGCGATGAAGCGCGGCCTCGGCCCCGAAACCGTATGGGTGTCGCTCGAGCGAAACATGAGCTGCGCTGTCGGCCAGTGTGGGCTGTGTCAGTTCGGGCCGTTTTTTGTCTGCCTCGACGGGCCGGTGTTCCGCTACGACCGGATCGAAAAGCTGCTGGGTGTTCGCTGCCTCTGACGATGACCGGAGCGTCGATCGTTCCCGAAGGGCCTGCCCGATGAGCCATCTTCCTTCCGTCGAGACTTCCGCAGCCTCTCCGGCCAACGCTCGCCGGCTGCGCGTGGCGGTCTACAAGTTTTCTTCCTGCGACGGCTGCCAGCTCCAGTTTCTCGCCGCGATCGGCAAGCATCCCGAACTCCTCTCGAAGGTCGAGTTCGTCCACTTCCTCGAGGCGAGCCGGGCCGTCGAGCCTGGCCCCTACGACCTTGGCTTCGTGGAGGGCTCGGTGACGACGGCGCACGATGCCGAGCGGATCAAGTCGATCCGCCGCGAATGCCGGACGCTCGTCACGATCGGAGCCTGCGCCACCGCCGGCGGCATTCAGGCCCTGCGCAACTGGGGGAAGATCGACGAGTTCGTCGCGGCCGTCTATGCCACGCCGGCCTTCATCGACACCCTCGCCACGAGCACGGCGATCGCCGAACATGTGCCGGTCGACTTCGAGCTCCGCGGCTGTCCGATCGACACCGGCCAGCTCGTCGAGATCCTCACCGCCCTGGTCGTGGGGCGGAAGCCGCGCGTTCCCTCGACGAGCGTGTGCGCTGAATGCAAAGCCGAGGGAACCGTATGCGTGGCGGTGGCCCGCGGGGTTCCATGCCTGGGGCCGGTGACACAGGCCGGCTGCCGGGCGATCTGCCCCGCGCACGGCCGCGGCTGCTTCGGCTGCTTCGGGCCGAGCGACACGGCCAATCTCGTCAGCCTCAACCTCCACTACGAAGCCGCCGGCGTGCCGCGCGACGATCTCCACCGCCTCGTCCATGGGATCAATGCCTGGGCCGCGCCGTTCCGGGCTGAAGCCGACCGGCTCGCGGCTCACCCCAACGCCGGAGAGACAGCGCCATGAGCGAATCGCGATCGTTCACCGTCAAGTCGCTCGCCCGGGTCGAGGGGGAGGGCGCCCTTCGCCTCCGCGTCAATGAGGAGGGCGTCGAGATCGCCGAGTTCAACATCTACGAGCCCCCCCGGTTTTTCGAGAAGCTCCTCGTCGGTCGCGCTCTCCACGAGGTGCCCGACCTCGTCGCCCGGATCTGCGGGATCTGTCCGGTGGCCTATCAGATGACCGCCTGCCGGGCCCTCGAGAAGGCGCTCGACATCGAGCCGCCGGCCGGGGTCGGCGACCTCCGCCGGCTCCTCTACTGTGGCGAGTGGATCCAGAGCCACGCGCTCCATGTCCACCTCCTCCATGCCCCCGACTTCCTCGGCTACGAGAGCGGGTTTGCGATGGCGGTCGACCATCCGCAGCTCGTCGAGGCGGGCTTCCGCCTCAAAGGTCTGGGGAACCGGATCATGGAGGTGGTGGGGGGACGGGCCGTGCATCCGATCAACGTCGCCATCGGCGGTTTCCACGCCTGGCCCGCCGAGGCGGCAATTCGCGATCTCGTCGCCGACCTCGAGTGGGGGCTCGGGGCAGCGCTGGAACTCGTCGACACCGTCAGCGGCTTCGACTTTCCTTCCTTCGAGCGGCCGGAAGATTTCGTCGCCCTGCGGCATCCCCACGACTATCCCTTCAATGAAGGAAGGATCGTGTCGAGTGACGGCCTCGACGTTGCTGCCGACACGTTCCCGGAGCACTTTGAGGAGCGGCAGGTGGCCTGGAGCACGGCGCTGCATGCCGTTCGCCTCCCCGGCGGCGCTCCCTACTCTGTCGGCCCCCTTGCCCGGCTGAATCTCTGCCGCGATCGGCTCCCGGAACGTGCCGCCCGAGCGGCAGCCCGGCTCGACTGGCCGCAGCGCAATCCCTTCCGCTCGATCGTGGCCCGGGCGATCGAGATCGTCGCCGCCTGCGAGGAGAGCTTGCGGATCGCCCGCTCGTGGACCCGTCCGAGCGCGCCGCCGCGCACGCCCCTGCCCCTCCGCGCCGGAATCGGAAGCCACGCCACCGAGGCTCCGCGTGGGCTTCTCTGGCACCGCTATGCGATCGACGCCGAGGGGCTTGTGAGCGCTGCCGCGATCGTGCCGCCGACGTCGCAGAATCAGGCCCGCATCGAGGCCGACTTGCGTGCCTTTCTCCCCGGGGTGCTCGCGCTCGACGATGCGGCCGTCACGCTCCGCTGTGAGCAGCTGATCCGCAGCTACGATCCCTGCATCAGCTGCGCTACCCACTTCCTTCGGCTCTCGATCGACCGCGCCGGCGAACGCGTCATTCGGCCGTGACCGATTCCCCTGAGGCGCGGGTGACGAGGCCGAAGTAAACCCCCGGATCGATGTCGGGAGTG
>CAJBCV010000309.1 GCA_903951635.1 uncultured Planctomycetaceae bacterium | reverse complement strand
GCCGAGAACGCGGTGATCGCGCTTCCGAGCTTCCTCGAGGGCCAAGAGGTGCGCGTCGAGATCTTCTTGCGTAAACCAGGCAGTGCCGTAGAGCCGCTGGAGCTGGGCGTTGTTGGCGTCCCCCTTCCAGTAGGCGCCGGCAATGCTCGTGAGCTTGAAGGCACCGATGCAGCCGGGGCTGGGGACGTGCGGGCCGCGACAGAGATCGACAAACTCCCCCTGCCGGTAGAACGACAGCGTGGGAAACTCGGCGAGGCCCGTCTCGATGTGCTCTGCCTTGAGGGGCTGGTTGAGGCCGGCGATGATCTTCACCGCCTCCTGCCGCGCCACCTCGACGCGCTCGAAGGCCTCGTCGGCGGCGATGATCTTCCGCATCTCCTCTTCGATCCGGGGGAGATCGTCGTCGGTGATCGGCTGCGCCGCGCGCATGTCGTAGTAGAACCCGGCCCCGACCGTCGGCCCGAAGGCGAGCTCGACCCCCGGAAACAGGCGCATCACCGCCCGGGCCATGATGTGGGCCGCCGAGTGGCGCATCACCGGCAGGGCCCGCGGGTCGCCCGGAAAGAGCCATTCGATGAGCGTCTCGCCCTGCTCCGAAAGCGGAGCGTCGAGCCCGACCGTCTTCCCGTCGAGGAGGGCGGCGATCGGCGGCACCTTCTTCTTCCCGCCACCGGCCACACCGACGGCGACATCCGCCAATCGGGAGCCCTGGGGAAACTCGCGGGAATAGCCATTCGGGAAGCGGACGGTGGGCATGGTGGCGGACGGGGGTGGGAGGGCGGGAGGAGGTGGATGGGCGGAACCGACAGCCCGGCGGCAGTATCCCTGCCGATCCCGGCAGGCCACAAGGCCGGTCGTGGCAGCGGTCGTGGCAGGGATGGAGAGGCCCCCGCCCGGAACGGTTTCGCCGTTGGGCCCGGGGGCACATTCCGCTACCTTCCCCCCCCTTCCGGTCCGTCCCGGTGCCCCGCCTCGCCGCTGGTGGGTTGCCGGTCCGTGCGCCGTCTCCTCCGGGAACCGCCCATGCACGCCGCCGCCCAACGCCCCCTCCACCGCTGGTCGAGGCCACGGGCGTGCCTCGTGATCCTCGCGCTTGTGGCTGCCATGCTCGCCGCCGGTCGCGCCGCCGCCGAGCCGATGGGGGGGCTCAAGCTCGATCCTTCGCTCGACGTCCGCGGGCTTGAGACCCTCGAGCCACAGCGGCTCGCCGACGCCCTCGCCGCCGACAACGATCTCCTCCTCCTCTCCCGTCCCCAGGCCAACCGCCGGCTGTTCCTCTCGGCGGTCGGCCGCAAGGCGACGCTCGCGCTTCAGCATGCCGGATTTGAGGAGGCGAAAGCGACCGCGTCGGTCGAGGGGAGCGCGACAGGGGAGCGGATCGTCGTCGACGTCGCCGAGGGGCCGAGGGTGATGGCCGCCGGCGTGGAGATCACCGGCCTTCCCGATGACCTCGCCGGGGGCCTGCAGCGGTGGATCCAGGGACAGCGGCCCGCCCCCGGCGCCTTG
>CAJBCV010000308.1 GCA_903951635.1 uncultured Planctomycetaceae bacterium | reverse complement strand
CGGACGTTTGCCTCGGCCATCCATGGCCTCGGCTCTCTCCGCGCCGCCTGCGCTTTCGCCCTCCTATCCTTCGCTTGCCGGCGAGGCCGGCTCTCGGGGCACGGTCAGCCCCGAGCTTGCCGGTTTGGGGTGCGAGACGCTCGGGAGGACGTTCCGCATTCAACCGCGGCCCGCGGCCGTCGGTTGCAGGGCGGAAGCGTCCGGCGGCCGAAGGTCCGCCGGACGCTATTTTTGGACCCGCTCCAGGTAGTCGCCGGTTCGGGTGTCGATCTTGATCATGTCGTCCTGCTCGATGAAGGCCGGCACGATGACGTCGGCGCCGGTCTCGAGCTTGACGGGCTTGGTGAGGTTCGTCGCCGTGTTGCCGCGCATGGCGGGCTCGGCGTATTCGACCTTGAGCACCATGTGGTTCGGCGGCTCCATCGAGATCGGGTTGCCGTTGTAGAGGAGCATCGAGCAAACGGTGCCCTCCTTGATCCACTTCCAGGCGTCGTCGACCTGCTCCTTCGTCAGCTCGTACTGCTCATAGCTGCTGTTGTCCATGAACACGAACTGTTCCCCCTGCTTGTAGAGGAACTGCGCCTCGATCGTGGCGATGTCGGCGGCGTCGAGCGAGTCGCCGCTCTTGTAGGTGCGGTCGAGGACCGTGCCGCGGAGGAGGTTGCGGAGCTTGCACTTGTAGAGTGCCTGCCCCTTCCCCGGCTTCACGAAGTTGCACTCGATCATCAGGTAGGGGTCCCCGTCGATCTGGACCTTGAGCCCCTTCTTGAACTCGCTCGTGTTGTAGCCTGCCACTGCTTCGATGCTCCTGGACGTTGATCGGAAAACGGGGTGCCTGAACGTACGCTCCGGACCGCCCGGCCGCCGGGCGTTCCCTTTCCGGGCAGCCGGTCGTATCCTTCAAAGGCTCTCCGGGGCTCTGCGGAAGACCGTCAAGGGTGGCCGCAGCCGTGCCGGATGTCAACGTCCGCAGCCCGCGCGGGAGTGCGGCGGCTCCCGATTGGCCCGTGCCCCGCCCTGCCCCCGGCGATTCGCCCCCCCATGACGCTCGATTCGACGCAGCCCGAGCCGGTTTCGGCCCCCGTGGCCGGCCCCGGGGACCACGGGCGCCGCGAGCGTGGAGCCCCCCGGGAACGCTGGCAGGTGGAGCTGGCCGAGGCCGTCCGTGATCCGGGCGAGCTCTGCCGGCTCCTCGGGCTCGAGGCCGGCGTCGCCGCCGAGGCCCGCCTGGCTGCCGGCGGCTTCCCCCTCCTCGTCCCCCGTCCGTTTCTCGAGCGGATGGTCCCAGGCGATCCCCACGATCCCCTCCTCCGCCAGGTCCTCCCGCTCGGGGCGGAGCTTGGCTCCCCTCCCGGCTGGGTGGCCGATCCGCTCGAGGAGGCCGCGGCGCTGGCGGCGCCTGGCTTGGTGAAGAAGTACGACGGCCGGGCGCTCCTCTTGGCCACCGGTGCCTGCGCCGTTCACTGCCGCTACTGCTTCCGCCGCGAGTTCCCCTACGCCGGCCACGGGGTGTCGGCCGCCGGCACGGCCGCGGCGCTCGCTGCGATCGCGGCCGATCCTTCGATCCGCGAGGTGATCCTCTCCGGCGGCGATCCGCTCCTTCTCGACGACGACCGCCTCGCCGACCTCCTCGGCCAGCTCGTCGCCATCCCCACCGTGACCCGGATCCGCATCCACACGCG
>CAJBCV010000307.1 GCA_903951635.1 uncultured Planctomycetaceae bacterium | reverse complement strand
GGCCGCGACCCTGTCGAGCGCGACACGCTCTACCACGCGGTTGAGCGCGATGCGGCCGGCTGGAAAACGGGTGCCAATCTCGCTGCCGGGACTCAGGCGTAGTTGACGGCAGCGGCGATGTTCTCGGCGAAGCTCCGGGCGGAGTCGACGGCGAGGTCATTGGCGCAGAAGCCATTGACGACGACGGCGGCCCCGCCTTCGCAGTCCATCGCCACGACGGTCACCATCACGCCGGCCTGCGTCTGCGTGCCGCCGAGGGTGATCTTCCCTGGGGCCACCGGATCGAAAACGGTGAAACCGGCGCTGACCATCGCTTGCTGCGCCACCTGGAGGGCGAGGAGCGGGGCGATCGGCTTTTTGAATCCGTAGGCGAAGTAGTACATCCGCGGATCCCTCGAGGCGGGGCCTGCCCGGACGACGCGCCGTCACGGGGACTGATCACGGAGTATAGCGGCCAGCCGGGGCCAGTCGTCGTCATGCTGCTCCCGTGGCCAAAGTATCGAGCGACACGCCAAGGGCTGTTGCGAGCCGGGCAGCGATCGACAGCGTCGGTTCGCGTTCATCCTGTTCGAGCTGCGAGAGATAGCCCTGGGAGATGCCGGCCTCGGCTGCCAGTCTGCAGGGGTATCGGGCGGCGCAGAGGCCGCCCGCGCCAGCAGACCGCACGAGTCCGCACGCTGGTGAGGTGTTCGGAAAACGCGCTCATGCCAGGGCACGCGGGCTTTGCAGAAGACCCTCTTGTGGTGTACGCTTGTGCGTATGGTCACGCTTGCTGAAATTGAGGCCGCAGCTGTTTCGCTCTCGCCCGCCGAGAAGCAGGAACTGATGCTGTTTCTGGCTTCTCGGCTCCGGGCGGAGGGTGCGAAGCTCCCCGAGCCCCGGGTGTTCTCGGCAGAAGAAATGGCGCGCTGGATCGCGGAGGATGAGGCGGATATGCGCCGCCTGCGGGAGCAGCCGTGAGGCTGTTTCTGGATTCAAGCGTCATGATTGCCGGCGCCGCATCGGCCGAAGGCGCATCCCGGTCAGTGTTCCTCCTGGCAGGAGCGAGTGACTGGCGCTTGGTGACCACCCCCTATGCCGTCGCGGAAACAGTCCGTAATCTCGCGGCCTTCCCGGCATCTGTCACCACCGCGTGGCTGAGGCTCCGGAGTCGACTCGTTACTGTCGATGACGTTTTGACGATCGACAAGCCCGCCGTATTTCCGGTGGAGAAGGACAGACCTATTCTCTTCAGCGCCTTGGCATCGGCTGATGTTCTTCTGACGCTCGATCGCGCCGACTTCAGCCGCCTTCTTGGCGACCGATTCTATGGTCTTGCCATCATGACCCCCGGCATGTGGCTCTTGCGGGAACGAGCGGCAGACCGCTTGGGATGAGCGTTATGCAGCGGCGGCCGCCCGGTCACGGCGCCCAGGGCTTCCCCGCAGGGGGCGCCAGCCGCTGCCAAGACGAGGCGGCCAAATCCTCGATCTCGTGCTGTGGGCTCTTCATGGCCGCGACGAGACTGTCGAGCGTTTGCTGCGGTCGCTCGAAGCGCGGATCGAGACGGGCGGCATTTTCGAGCGCCGAGCGGGCCTGCGCCATGAGGCCCAGGCCATGAAGGGCGACGCCGAGCAGCTCATGGACGAGCGCCTTATTCGGATCGAGCCTGATCGACGCGACGGCGAGGTCATGGCCCCGCTGCCAGTTGCCTCTGGCGACGTGGCAGCGGGCGAGTCGATAGAGGATCCAGGGATCGTGCGGCGCCTCGGCGGCAAGCGCCTCAAAGAGCGCCTCAGCCGCCGGCCAGTCGCGGAGAAAGATGAGCACGTTGGCCTGCTGGCGGCGGTGGTGTGGGTAGGCCGCGACCTGCGGCGCCGCCTGGTCGAGGAGAGCTCTCGCCTTCTCTGGCCGGCCGAGGACGACTTCCAGTTCTGCCGCTTGGAGGAGCGCGACCGGGTCGGTGCCGTGGCGTGGATCGATGGCGGCATAGGCTGAGTCGAGCGCTTCTTCCAAGAGCCCGAGCCGTCTCCGACAGTCCGAAAGGAGGAGGTGGGCCCGCTGGACGTGCGGCAGGAGGCGGGCCTGAGCCTCGAGCACCGGCAGCGCCGCGCGGTCGTCCCCCTTGGCCACGAGCGACCGGGAGAGGAACGAAAGCGCGTTCAAATGCCAGCGATCACCCGCCGGCAGTGGGACACCGGGGGATATCTCCGACAGCGACTCCACCGCCAGCAGGTTTTCCACGGCCGCCGCGGCTCGATCGAGCCGCGGCGGCGACGCGGAGGTTGGATCAAGAAGCGGAAGCTCTCGCCGCAGCACCGACGTCAGCCGGCAGGCCGGCATCCCGATCGGCCGGAATCCGCAGGCGCCCCACACCAAGGGGGCGATCTCCGGAATGCCGACGGATGGCGGCAGGGCCGTCGGCTCGAAGGCTGGCCCCGAGATCAGCAGCATGCCTCCTTCCGCCGGCGTTTCGACGTGGGGGATCGCCGCGATCACGAGATTCGCGTCGGCCGGGATTTTCCCGAGGATCGCGACGAGGAAGGAGTCGAGGAGTTCGAGGCCCCGATGGGAGAGGCCGTCCAACAATCCGTCGGCCATCGGCTCGCTGGCCCGTTCGAGGCTGGCAAGTTCTCCCGGGAGGCTGAGGAGGAGCGAGGCCAGACGCGCGTCTCGAAAGGCCTCGCTGTCGAGGAGCTCGAGAAAGGCCGTCAGACGGGAAAAGTTTTCCGCCACCGCCTCGCCGAGAAATGCCGGCCGGGCGTCGATCGTCGGATCGACCGACCGCCACTGCGGCGATAGCGCGCTCAAGGCGGCGATGCCGACATCCTCGGGCCGCAGCACGCAGTCGACGAGCGTGTCGGCAAGCGACGCAGGGTGGATCCACGGGCCAACTTCAGCTGGCTGTCCGGGAGCCGGTGAACTCCCAAACCCCGCGGCGACGATTCCCGCGTGCTCCGTCTGCCCCGTGATCGCCATCGGCCAGCCGACGGCGATCGAGCCGATGCCATCGGCATCGAGGACTTCCCAGAGTGCCGGGCGGGCCCGGTCGGCGGCGGTGACAGGACGAAGCGTGCGGGCGACCGGATCCCCGGTTTCGCCGAGAAGAATTGCATGCTCGTCCGGCCACGTGCCGGTCATCGCAGACACGACCATCGCAAGCCGGGCATCGGCGATCGGGAAATGGAGCTCGGCGAGGGCTCCGCCGGCCACGACGCGGTCGAGCGCCGGCAGGGCGCCGCGTTCGAGCGCGGCGCGGAAGGCGGGGGCCGAAAGCCCCTCGAGGGCGAGGAACAGGGTTTTCATGGCGTTGCTGCTGCGGTGGTGGCGGTCGCTGGGCCCGATGCAGGCCGGGCTGGCGGATGGAGGGCGGCAGGGGTCCAGCCGTCGCAGTCGCTCCGGGTGAGCGGGTAGCCGAGGGCTTTCATCATCCGGCCGCAGGTCTGCTGCACTTGGATCGCCTGCCGGTCGTCGAGATGCTCGCGCCATCCACCCCAGTGGCCGCGGAAGACGTGATGGGGCTGCTTCTTCCGCATCTCCCCGAGGGTGTGACTCGAGGCCACGCGCTCGAGAACCTGTGGCGCCGCGTCGAGGCCGAGATGCCGGGCGATGCGGCCGAGCTCGTGCGGCGTGTCGGCCACGAGCTGCTCGTAGAACACCAGATGGAAGGCGGGATCGGCCGGGGCCTCCTCGAGCCATCCACGTTGATGATCGTTCCACTCCCGCGTCCGGATCGGCAGATCGCTGCGGAGCAGCGCGTCGGGGGAATCGTGGAGCGTGGGGCGATGGAGTCGGTTGAAGGGGGTGAAGATCCACCGCGACCAGGAGACGGCCACGTCGCGGGGGTCGCGCACGATCAGCACCCGATGGCTGAAGGCCCGGACGAGCGGATCGATCGCCGGCCTCCACGGGGAGTGGGAGTGGGCCATGCTCGTGGCCGCGGCGTAGGCGTGGATGTCGGGGATCGCCCAGGTGAAGACCATGGGGATGTCTTGATAGGCGCGAAGCGCCTCGAACCGCACCTGATCCTGTCGGGCCTGATCACGGATCCCGAGGTCCATGCTTTCCAGGACCGGCGCGATCGGGTGGCGTTCCATGATCTGGCGGAAGTCGACGCCCCCCGCGCGGAGCAGATCGGCAAGCAGCGCGCGGAGCCAGACATTCCCGCACTTCGGGTAGCCGAGCGCCAGCAGATGCGGATCGGGAGCCATGGAGTGCCTCCGGAGAACGGGCAGCGAAGAAACGGAGCCCGCAGGGGATCCCTGCGGGCTCCGTGGAAGAGAAACATCGAGGCCGCAGACGCCGGATCAGGCGACGGCGCTCGTCGCAGGGACAGCGCGGCGCCGACGGCGCTGCTCGACCATTGCGAGCACACCGGCGACGAGCGACATGGCACTGCCGGCCGAGGCCGGATCGATCTCGGGAACGGGATCGGGGCTGGTCGTTTGGCCCGCCAGGATCGGGGTGTTCAGCGTCGTTTCAACGGCGGCCATCCCGAAGCGGGTGTTACCACCGAGCCACTGCACATCCACCCAACCGTAATTCCAGCCACCGCTGCCGTTCGAGAATCGAACGCCGAAGAATCCATTCCTATTCGGCGCGGGAACAGCTCCCTGCTCGTACGACTGCCCGGTCCATGCCGACGAGCTGTCGATCAGAGTATTGAGTGATAACGGCCCCCCGTTCACGACCTGGGTGCTACCCTGGGCAGTACCGTTCATCGTGTGGCCCCAGAACTTCGACGACTGGAACGCATATCCCTTCATCGCTCCTGGAACCGCCGACGTTCCGATCACCCCGCCGCTGTACGTGAAATACACATTGGCGCCCTGCTGGTTCAAATTCTGGCTGATGATCCCGGCAGCGGCGTCTTGGCCCATGACCCCAGCCGCACCGGCACCGGCGAGAAGCGAAAGCTTGAGGGCCTGGGACGGGGTCGGTTTCGATGATTTCTTCGTCATGCAATCACTTCCTTTGTGAGGGGCGAGTGGGATCGCGGCGAG